>NZ_AUJZ01000012.1:0-108486 GCF_000424485.1 Butyrivibrio sp. WCD2001
GACATAGCCTGAGCACGTTTCTGTGAATACATGGCACCGCATGTAGGGCAGAATCTTGAATGACAACGAAAGGGAATAAATTTGAGAGTACCACAATCAGGGCAGCCGTACATGGCGCCGCCATAAGCAGGATCCCCGCAATTGATCATCTTATCGATGTTTTCTATTTCGGTCTTGCGGGGATGAAGAGTATATTGAATTTCTTCATAATGATCGCGGAACAGATCTTGTAGAGTATTTCGTTTCATAAAATCATTATGAATGAGTTGAGGCAAAAAACAACCCCACCCCTCATGATTGAGGGGCAGGGGAGTTGAGGTGCCGTAGGCACTTTTTTATTAAGCCATTGGAATACCAGGGATAATATCAACGGAAAAGTAAATAATACCCTTGGTAAAGTGTATAAATCCGTCTAAAATGTATACCAAAGTGCAAAAAAGCTACAAATATTTACGAGAACTAAGAAGTGGCAACTTTTTACCCTAAATTAGGGTATCATAGATATAGAAAAATATGGTAGGGGGAGAACGGTATGAGTAAGGATGCAAAAAACAGCACGCTTGGTTTCTGGCTATTGGTATGGCTTCTGGGGCTTGCAGGACAGCTGTGTTGGAACATGGAAAATCAGTGGTTTAACACCTTCGTATACGCCAAAATAGCCAAGGATCCCACCATAATCTCATGGATGCTGGCCATATCTGCCACCGCCACAACTATATCTACATTCCTTTTTGGCTGTATTTCAGACAGAATTGGAAACAGAAAAAAACTGGTTGCTTTAGGCTATATCCTCTGGGGCGTGTTCACCATACTCTTTGGAACCACACAGTTCATGAAGCATGGAAACGGGGATGAAATGGCATTTGTAGGTGTTGCCTTTGCAGTTATCGCTGCGGATGCCATCATGAGCTTCTTTGGATCCATGGGTAATGACATAGGCTTCAATGCCTGGATTAACGACCACATGAATGAAAAAAATTCAGGCTCTGTCGGTGCGGCCCTGGCTGTCCAGCCTGTTATCGGAACCATAGCAGGAACCGTCATGGGCGGACTTTTGGTAGGCGCTGATGATAATTATATGAGACTCTTCGTTGTTATCGGCCTTCTGGTAATCCTGCTGGGAATCGTATCCCTTTTTGGCATGAAGGATGCGGAAAGTCTTAAGCCCTCAAAGAAAGGTTCTTTTTCAAAACAGTTCTTTTCAATATTTAATGTCAAAGAATACCTGCAGCACAGGGAGCTGGTATTTGTAAACCTGATGCTGGCAGTTTACTTCATTTCCTTCAATGTTTACTTTTCCCATCTTGGTAATTTCATGATCTATTATCTGGGCTTTACTGCAGATATGATGGGACTTATCGAGGGTGTTGGACTTCTTATTGCGATGTTTTCCGCAATCCCTGCCATCAGGCTTATTCGCGACGACAGATCCTCATTTCTGATATTAGTGGCAGTAATCCTTAACGCAGTAGGACTTTTTATCATCGGACTATTCGTATCACCTTCAAATGTAAATCCCGCCACAATCTGGAATCCGCATCTTCTGGCGGGGGTACTGTTTGTGGGCATCGGTTATATCCTTTTCCTGCAGACCATTACAGTATGGTCCAAGCGTCTGTACCCGGAAGATGCCAGAGGACAGTTCGAAGGAATCCGCATTATTTTCTACGTTCTGATTCCAATGGTTGTTGCACCACTTATTTCCAATCCAATTATCAAGACCAGCGGAGAATTTGTGGACGAATACGGTTTCACGGAGTATCTCCCCACTAATACACTGTTTCTGGCGGGAGTTGTCATTTTGCTGATGACACTAATTCCGTTATTATTGGCCAATAAAGAACACAATCACAGAAAATAGTAATAAACCGGAAAACATCGATAAATACTGAGGTGGACAAGGTATGTCGGGTTGCGAAAATGACATTTCTCTCGCTTTATGTCGTGTTCGCACCAAGGCATAATTGATAGGATTTTTTCAGAAGGAGGAAACAAAATAATATGGATCAGCAAAAGATCGGAAGCTTTTTAAAAGAGCTTCGAAAGGGTAAGAGTCTTACCCAGGAACAGCTTGCAGAACAGTTTGGAGTCTCAAGCAGAACAGTCTCTCGTTGGGAAAACGGAAATAATATGCCGGATATTGATCTTCTAATAGAACTTTCCGACTATTACGAAGTTGATCTTCGGGAAATCCTCAATGGAGAAAGGAAAAGCGAGAATATGGATAAAGAAGTAAAGGACACGGTTTTACAGGCAGTAGATTACACAAATACAGAGAATGAGAAGTACAACAAGCGCATACGTATATGTAATGCCATAGGAATGCTTCTTATTATGGCATATATGATACTTGTGGATTCTGCGATTTATAATGAGTACCATCAGGTTAGAATCATCACCTCTCTAATCCAAGGTATGGCAGTTGGTATGATGCTTGCGGGACTTCTTATGTCCAGCAGATACGGAGCAAGAATCAGAGCGTTTAAGATGAGGCTGTTAAAAAAAGAAAAATAGACTCAATGTGACGAAACTTCCCATGCAAACATATCTTTTTTTTGTTATAATCTTTCCTTGAGGGGACGCCGCTTTCTGCGGTAAAAAATATAATTCTAAGGGGAAAGAATCTATGAAGAAATCACTCAAAGCACTACTTCTAACAGTCGTGTGCCTTTTTCTTGTGTTCTCTAAAGGCAGTGTAAACGCGGCGAATTCAACAATCTCAGTAACAGACAAAGATATGCTTGGCACCTGGACCGGGACTTATACCGGAACCAACTCGGGTACTAAAATCGACAGAAAAATCACGCTAAATGTTAACAGGTATTCAAAGAACGGTAAGTTTTCCGGAACAGCATCAATCGATGACAACAGAAATGGAAACTACTACTTCGAAGGCTCTATCGATTCAGAAGGTGAGATAAGATTCGAAGGTGAAAAATGGCGTCACAATCCCAGTAATTTTGGTTTCGGCACTTTCGTCGGAACTTTCGGTGATTCAAAGAAAACAATCAGTGGTACGATGGATGGCGCAACAGACAGACCTTTCACTATCAGCCACACTTCTGCTAACTATGTTGAAACGGCAGTTCCGGCTACAAAGGTTGCTGAGTACTGGACAGGTGAATATGACGGATCCAGCGGATCAACTGTTGTAAGAAGAAACCTTAAGACACATATAACACATCTTGCCGGCGGTAAAATTCAGGGCGTCAACAGATTGCTTCCTTCATCAAAGGCAGATTCACAGTACGGAGCAACAGCCAAATACTACTTCAAGGGAACTTACGATGAGGCACTTGCAACCTTCAACATTCAGGGATATGAATGGATTGAGTATCCTGCAAGTGAAGACGGCGTTTCAAATTGGTCATTCGTAGAACTGACAGGCTTCATCGATCCTGCAACGGGCACAATTATCGGATCCACAGATAACGGAATCTGGAGCATGCGCATAAGTAATGCAGCAGAGTTTGAATACACTCCTGACTACAGAGAAGACGCTGTCTTTGAAAGTGGTGAGACTACTTACTACACTTATGCAAATGGAACATCAGATGTTAAGACCTGCAAGAGCTATACAACAACACTGACAATTCCCGATACCATCGAAATGTATCATCAGCAGTATGCTGTTATCGGTATTTTCAAGAAGGCATTTTACAAGAATACTTCTATTCGAAAAGTGGACGGCGGACATAACCTCGGAAGCATAGGTGAGAAAGCTTTCTATAAGGCAAAGAATCTCCGAGAA
Organism: Butyrivibrio sp. WCD2001; assembly: GCF_000424485.1. Classification (NCBI taxonomy): domain Bacteria; kingdom Bacillati; phylum Bacillota; class Clostridia; order Lachnospirales; family Lachnospiraceae; genus Butyrivibrio; species Butyrivibrio sp. WCD2001. Next base: position 3,752 of record NZ_AUJZ01000012.1, read on the forward strand.
GTTGATTTTGCCAATGCTCCGATAAGCAAGATTGATAAGAGAGCATTCTACGGATGCAGCAATCTTAAGACCGTAAGTATTAATGGTGACACCCTTTCAAAAGTTGGAGCAAAAGCTTTCACAGGCGTTAAAAATGCTAAGGTTTATGTTCATGCCAAGGATAAAAAGACTTTCAATAAGGCTGTTAAGCGCTTAAAGAAGGCCGGCATGAAGAAGTCAAAGTATAAATTTGTAAAGCATTGATAAAAAAGAATCCTGCCTTCCCCAACATGGGGAAGGTGGCGCGCAGCGCCGGATGAGGGAAAGGGGATCACGAGACGTATGAAAAAAGTAACTAAATATCTTTCTTTATTACTGGCTGTGATTTTAACGGCCACAGCTTTTCAGATGACGGATGCTTCTGTAAGTAGTGTTAAGGCCGCAGGAGAGAATGGCCTTGATCCGATAATTATTCCGTACAACACAGGCGATTATGCAAGTTATACGACGCAGTATCGCGATACTTATTATGCAATAGATCTGCCTGAGGATGGAGATCTTAAGATTACTATTCTCAGTGATTATGCTTATTTGGAAAAATTTTACACCGACTCATACAATTTTATAGATGCGTATGAGAATATAAGTACGAATAAGCCTTATGTTGCACACTTTACCGCAACTGCCGGAAGATATTATTTGTATTTCTACGGAGCCGGCAAAAATTTCAAGATTAAAACCGAGTTCTCCGGCTTTGGCTTTAAAGATGAGTTCGACGATGTCTATGAAAATCCCAAGATGTACAGCCTTGGAACAGAGGCAAACGGGGCGGTCGGATATACGGATGAGTATGACTGGTATAAGTTCGAGATTCCGGAAAACGATAAGTATAAGATCAGTTACATAGCTAACACCGGTTATTACGACTTCAATATATTAGATAATGATCTGAATAGTTATTGGTATGATAGCAGTGTAAAAGGGAATGAGCTTAAAACCGCTAACTGCTATTTCATTAAAGGTACTTACTACATCAAGATTGTTGGCGGCCGTAAGGCAAAATATAAGTTCACTATTGCGAGAACAGGCGTAACACCTACAGCAATTAAGAAAGTGAAGGCAGGTAAGAAATCTGCCAAGGTTACCTTCAAGAAGGTAGATGATGTAACCGGATATCAGATTCGATATTCAACAAACAAGAACTTCAAGGGCAAGGTTAAAACCAAGTCCTTTGCGCAAGGCTACAGCAGTACCAATAACCTGTATGCAACAATCAAGAAACTTAAGAAGAATAAAACCTATTACTTCCAGATTAGAACCTTTGAAGAAGGAAGATCAGGCAACTACTATTATTCTGACTGGTCAAACACGAAGCGCATAAAGGTTAAATAATTTCCTAAAATCAAAAGCAGCCCTTATCGTGCAATGCACGATAGGGGCTGTTAATATTTGTGGCACTTTTATTTTACAGTGGCATTTGTCTGCTTTGCGACAGCCTTAACAAGCTTCTTCTTCGCATTACCCTTTAGCCCTTTAATCTTAATAGTCGCATTCTTGGGTAATTTTTTAAATGCGCCTTTTCCAATGACAAGTTTTTTATTTGCCCTGATGGTTATGGATTTAAGCTTCTTACAGCCCTTGAAGGCATCCTTTCCTATCGTAGTTACATTTGATCCGATAGTTAGTGACTTGATTTTTTTATTGCCTTTAGCGGCATTTTCCGCAATTGTTGTGACAGGGTACGTTTTACCAAAAGCTTCAACAGTATTGATCGAAACCTTACCGGATGCTCCGATCTTAGTAACAGTAGCACTGCCATCTGCATTAAGGATGTATGTATTGTTCCCTACTGAAAATTCCTTGCCTGAAGTAGCTGTTTCCACAGTAGGAACTTTGTTTTCTTCAGATCCGGGGGATTCTTCAGAACCATGGCATTCTTCAGATCCGCTGTAATCGCCAACATTCTTTTCATCGGCCAGTCTGATAAATCTGTGGCTTTTTGCCGATATCGGAAAAGACTTATATTTCTTTCCATTATCCGGCTTTCCGTCACCGTTATCATCAAGAGCAAAAGTTGCCTTAAGCGGAACAGCCCTTGTCACATTTTTAGGAGAGATGATCACTTTAAGCTTATCGCAATCTGTTACGAAATTATAATAACTTCCGTTACTGCATACGTTAGTAAAATCGAGCTCCTTTAGGTTAATTGTCTCGATTGAAGTACAGCCTTGAAACATACTCGTAACTCCCCGCAGCTTTGACGGCTTAAAACCGGTCAAATCCACATTTTTTAAGGATGTGCAGTTTTTAAACATAGAAGATATGTATTCAAGGTTAGAGGTATCAAGAGATTTCAGACTGACACTCTCAAGGCTTGTGCATCCGCGAAACAGCCCACTCATTTCCGTTACATTTTTTGTTTTCAGCTGTGAAAGATTAACTGATTTTAACGAACTACAGTCTGTAAAGACATTGGACAAACTTATAACATTTGATGTGTTTAGTCCTCCAAAATTTACAGTTTCAAGACTTGTACAACCATCAAACATATTATCTATATCTTTTACGTTCTTAGCTTCAAACCAGCCGGGAAATGAAAAACTTTTAAGCCCTTTGCAGTGATAAAACATTAATGACATATCTGTTATTTTGGATGTATCGAACTTTTTCCAGGTAATCTCTTCAAGTTTGGAACAGGTGCGAAACATCTCGCTCATATCCGATACTCCTGACAGATCGATATTGCTAAGGTCAACCACCTTTAAGTTGTAACAATCTTCGAACATGCGGAATACTTCTTTTGGAGCCGCATTTTTAATTATATTCGAATCAAATGTAGTAAGACTACAGCATTCCTGGAACATATATTTCGCATTAGATACATTCTTTGCACTTATGCTTTTTGCACCTTCATCAGTGATGGATTCCAAAGATCTAAAGCGTTTGAACATATCCTCGCAATCGGAATTGAAAAAAATGGTTGATTTTGCATAAATGTAAACTATGAGGTTTTCTTTGTCGTAATAGGCAGTTACATTATCTCCCACAGGAGTATTGGGAAAACCTTTTATTTTTGCAAAGGTTTTGCTATTAACCGTAAAAACCATTTTCTCAGGCTCATCGCAATATGAGATGGAATTGGTGAAAGAGTCATCCTTACCTTTAACAAGCTTTTTTATATTCCCATTAAAGGTCATGCCTTTATATAGAGTTGGATTGGATTTAGCTTTTGCTGCTGCGTTTGATACAAATGAATTCGCTGCTAAAAATGCAACTGCAAAGGTAATGACCAGTGCAAGCATTATATGTTTTAAAATTTTTTTCATACCTGTATTCCCTCTTACTTAACCTTTACATCAGCATTCTTCTTTAAAGCCTTAATAAGCTTTTTCTTTGCTTTACCCTTAATGCCGTTAACTTTGATAACCGCTTTCCTATTTATCTTCTTAAAAGCACCGCTCTCTATTTTCAGATCTGTATTGGCGTTTATGGTTATCTTTTTAAGGTTTTTACATCCTGAAAATGCCTTTTTTCCTATCTTCTTTACGCCTGTACCAATGCTTAGCGATTTTATTTTTTTATTGCCCTTGCAGGCTCCCCCGGCGATTTCAGTAACAGAATATGTAAAACCGTCAACTTCAATCTTGTCAATGATGACATCCCCTGATGCAGTTATCTTCGTTGCAACGGCGCTTCCATCGGAATAAGTATTGTATTCAATCCCGGACACATTTGCCGCTCCGTCCTTTGCTGTCGGTTTTGGCGGTTCAGGCGCTTCAACTTTTTCTTCATCTTTCTTTATATTAAAAATGAAATGATATGATGAATCAGAAATCGGAATCTTGGAATATTTGCTATCTGAGTCAGGCTTATCGTCACGATTGTTGTCGAGATAGAACTCTCTCGGAAGCTCTATTTCAGCGATGGTCTTGCACGGAGTGTCAATTGTTTCAAGCACCTTGCAGCCTGTCAGCATATTTTCTGTATCACTGTTATTTGACAGATTAAAACTGCTGATATTTAAATTTGTGAGACTCCTGCAGCCATAAAACATGCCCTGTATGGTTTCGGCGCTCTCAGTATCAAACGAAGATAAATTCAGGCTCTGAAGGCTTTCACACCCTGCAAACATCTGACTCATCCAGGTCGCGGCAGCAGTATCAAAATTGTTAAGATCTAAAGTAGTCAGTTTATTGCACTGTTCAAACATTTGACGCATGCTTCTTACGCTTGAGGTATCAAAGCTTGACACATCCAATTTTGTAAGGCTCCTGCATTTTGAGAACATCTCCGTCATGAAGTCTGCATGAGATGTATCAAAACTTCTAAGGGATAGGTTCTGAAGGCACTCACAGCCATAGAACATCCTGCTAAAATCTTCTACCTTTGCGGTTTTAAAGTTCCCAAGCTTTATTCTTTTTAGTGATACACACCCCTCAAACATAGATGACATATCAGTTACATTAGAAGTATCAAATCTGCTAAGATCCACAGATTTAAGACTCTTGCAGTTCTTAAACATTTTATTTGTTGAATCCACATTCTGCGAAAATTTTACATTACCCTTTGAAAAATCAATCTCTTCCAGACTGGTGAAATTTGCAAAATCTCCGCGGGGATCATCAAAAATTATGTTGTTTGCTCTTGTGCATACATACACTGTTTCGATATTTTTATCGTAAAAAACATATACCCCATAACCCGCATATTCATATGGAAGATTACTGTAAGATGTTAAATCCGCTTTGGCGATAAAAATCATTTTCTTAACAACTACGTTTTCATTATTTTCACCAAATATTCCATTACTCACACTTCCTGTAAGGCTGTTAACTGTTCCCAGATGGGTAATAACACCATCTTCACTTGAATACTCTCTTGCGCTGCCGATTATTGATGACGTACCAATCATGATCACAGCACCTGCAAGTACGGCAATCCCCTTTATCCGTTTTATTATTCCTGCTCTCATACTTATTCCCCTGATTTCACTCATTTTACTTTTGCATTTGTCTGTTTCTTTATGGCCTTAATTAGTTTTTGTTTACTCTTTCCTTTAATGCCTTTAACTTTTATGGATGCTTTCCCTGATATCTTTTTAAAAGCATCTGTACCGATTTTTAATGATTTATTGGCATTTATAGTGACTTTCTTGAGTTTGTTACAGCCCTTGAAAGCATTCTTGCCAATTGAAGTCACATTGTTTCCGATTGAAAGTGATTTGATTTTCTTATTCCCTTTACATGCGGAAGCTTCAATTTCTTTTACAGGATATGTTTTTCTATCGTAGGAAACGGTATTTATGGATACTTTTCCGGATGCTTCGATTTTAGTGACTGCAGCATTTCCGTCACTTTTCAGCTTGTAAGTTATTCCTTTGTCAGTTATTATCGATTCCGCGCTCTTTGGTTCTGCTGCTGGTGTTTCAACCGCCGGCGCATCGGCCGGTGGTGAAAAGACCATAGTGTCGTCATCAAACGGAATCATCCTGTTCATACTGTCAGAGATGGGATTTTTATGAAAAGTCTCCGATGTGTCAGGCTGCCCATCCGAATTATTATCAATAACCATCAGCATGGGGAAATCCATAAATCCGCGTGTTGCCTTAGGAGTCATGACTGTCTTAAGGTTCAGGCAGTTGTAGAGTATTTCATCTGTATCATAGACTGCCGACAGATCAAGATTTCTTATATCGAGATATTCCAGATTTTTGCATGAGCGGAACACTCCTTTTGCTTCACGTATATGCGATGACGAGAAATTCCTAAGATCGATACTCTTTAAGGATTCACAAGCCTGAAACATACAATCAATATCGGTTGCATCACAGGCACCGAAAACACTTAAATCCAATGATTCCAGTGCACTACAGCAGCTAAACATCCACGATATATCTGCAGCGTTCTTCATATTAAAACTTGAAATATTCAGTTTCTCAAGACTGTCACAATGTTGGAACATCGCTCTGGTAGAGCAAACATTTCCGGTGTCAAAGCTGCTAAGGTCAAGTTCTTTTAGGCTATAACAAGAATCAAACATATACTCCATGTCACCGACATAATGCGTGTCCATTTTGCCAAGATCAATTTCTTCAAGATTGTAACAATCCTCAAACATCTGCTTCATAGAGTATACATGTGAGGTATCAAAGTCCTTTAGGTCAAGGCTTTTTAATTTTCTGGCATATTTGAACATGCCTTGCATGAATGTGACATTTGAAGTATCCACTCTGCCTTTTCCAAAATCAATCTCTGCAAGCTCTTTAAAGCCATAAAACATATAGCCTGTACTTTCCCCAAAAATTATCTTATCGGCTGCGCTGTATATTGAGATAGTTCCCTTCCCGTCATAGTATGCAGCAACACCTTCACCTACGGACACGCTTTTCTGTTTCTTTGGTTCTTTTGCTTTATCCTTCGGTAGAAATACGATCCTTGTGATTTTCTCATCATACTTTTCGTAGTTCATCTGTGGATCACCATTAGCGAGGCTTTTTATAGCACTACAAAAATACGATCCGTTTAACAGTGTTCCTGTTACTTTAGTCTGTTTATTGTCAGCTGCTTTTGAAATAATGGACGAATGTCCTGACAACACAAAAAAACACAGCAGAGCTGTGATGACGAAAAATAAATTCCCCAACTTACGCTTCATTTTTGATTTCCCCTTTTAAATTTTCATCCCAAATAATAGGTTCCCCTCTAATCTGATATTCTAGCAATGAGATATATAACATTGCAAGTGTTTATGTACATTTTTTCGTTAAATTAAGTTAGAATATGAGAAGAACAAGGAAAACAAATTTAGTTGGGGAATGAATAGAATAAGAAAAACCTCTGAAATGCAAATAGGTAGGCACTTCAGAGGTTTGCTGTTAATGAATTATTTTATAGTATGATTTGTAGTTGTGGAGTGATTTTTACTCCAGGATTTGTTGTCGTAGGGTCACTTGATTTTAAGTGTTGTTGTGCAGGCGCTGCTCTTATTACCCTGGTGGAACTGGAAATACATATAAAGCTGAGTTCCCTTACTGAGCTTAATTGTGCCGACACGTTTCTTCTCGCTGTTGGAATATTTCTTGGTTGCAATCATCATGAAATGGTTCTTGGTACTCTTTTTTAGCTTCACTGTCGTTCCTGCAAGACTGGTGGCATCTCCGGGTACAAAGAATTCAACCGATCCGAAAATGAAGTCTTTCTTCTTGCCCTTAACGGGGCCTGCAGTTATTGTATAAGTCTTGGTCTTTGGAGCAACAAACTTGAGAAAGCCACAAAAGTTCCCGGCATCATTTTTGGTAGTAACGATGCTGTAATTGCCGGTCTTGGTAATTGTTGAAACTGTCGGTTCAATATCCTCTAATTGGTCCGAGAAAAGATTCTGAGTAAGAGTAATTCTCTTAGCAGCCTGTACATTGATGGGAAGCAGCAGACAAACGCTCATTGCAAAGACAAGAGCAAGTGACAAAATGCGACTAAAGACGCGTCTTTTTACGGATTTATTCTTCATATAATCCCCCTTCCGATAAGAAACACATAAGAAACAAAATATAACGAAATGTTGTGACACGTATATTATAGCAAGTTAGAATCTTCGTGAAACCAGAGAATTATTATTTTTTCATAAACTTGTAAGGAGACAGATGTTGGTGAATCCAGGTAAAACTGATAAATACTCTATTTTATTGGAGATTTGTATTGGAGATTTTAGATTTGTTGGAGATTTTTCTTGTTACAACAAATAACTCTATTATCATGTCATTTGTTGTATAGGTATCAGCTAAGATGCAACAAAATAATGAGCTGACAGAAGATTTGTTGTATGGCTTTTGCTTGGAAACAACAAATTCAGTTTATATCACAAAATTGTTGTACATAGGACCCTCATATTACAACAAAAATGGCTCGATATGAAAATTTGTTGTTTTGCCTTTTTTGGGTTACAACAAAATCTTATTTTAGCGCTGTATTTATTGTATAGAAGTATTTGGATTACAACAAAAACTGATTTTGAAGCTGCATTTATTGTTCAGAAGTAATAATGGCGAATAATAGACAGCAATTCTCAATTTGATTCAGCTCCAATTGAATGGGAACTTCCAAGGGAATATACTATATTTATAGGATTATGGCACTAATAAATGAAAAGGTGTTACTGTGGAAAAACCTGTTAAAAATTCACCGAGGTGCATTATGTCAGACACAAATACAAGAGAAAAAGACTGGTACAAGCGGATGGCGTTTTACCAGATATGGGTTAGGAGCTTTGCGGACGGAAACGGAGACGGAATAGGTGATCTCTATGGCGTCTACGATAAGCTCGAATATGTAAAGTCGCTCGGAGTAGACGGCATTTGGTTTTCGCCGCTGTACCCGTCTCCGAATGCGGACTTTGGCTACGATATCTCGGATTATAAGGACATTCATCCCGATTACGGAACGCTGGAGCAGTTCAAGAAGGTGCTGGATAAAGCCCACAAACTGGGGCTTAAGATAATCATGGACCTTGTAGTAAACCACACCTCAGACGAGCATCCCTGGTTCAAAGAGAGCAGGAAGGGAAAGGACAATCCCTACAGCGACTATTACATCTGGCGGGATAAGCCCAACAACTGGGACAGCTTATTTGAGGGAAAAGCGTGGGAGTACGACGAAGAAAGAGGCCAGTACTATCTCCATATTTTTGCAAAGAAACAGCCCGACCTCAACATGGATAATCCCAAGGTAAGGGAAGAAGTTAAGTCCATCATGCGATTCTGGCTTGATATGGGAGTTGACGGCTTCAGGGAGGATGTCATCAATTTCATTTCCAAGAAGGAAGGACTTCCGAACGGATTGCCGTTTCTGCCTGCCGTAAACGGAATGCCCTACTACAAGGACGGACCGCATATCCATGAATATCTCGGAGAATTCCGAAAGGTGTGCCAGGAGTATGACTGTTTCCAGATCGGAGAAGGGCCGATGACTACGGTGAATTCTGCGCTTAAATACCTGACGGGAGAGAATAAGTCCCTCGACATGATGATCTCCTTTGATCACATGATGGCGGACTGTGTCTATACGGAGTACATTCATAGACCGTTTTCACTGGTAAAACTGAAGAAGGCCTTCACCAAGTGGCAGACAGCACTTGCGGGAAAAGCGTGGAACAGCTTGTATCTTGAGAATCACGATCATCCCAGGATTGTCAGCCGCTACGGAAGTGAACACTATCACAGGGAGAGCGGGACGATGCTTGCCGCATGCTACCTGTTTTTGCAGGGGACACCTTTCATTTATCAGGGGCAGGAGATTGGAATGACCAACATACGCCTTCACTCGATCGACCAGTATGTGGACATCTCCAGCAAGACCAACTATCACACCTACCACACCAAGGATGATGAGAAAAAGCGTATGCGAAGGATACACATCTCCAGCAGGGATTCCGCGAGAACTCCCGTACAGTGGGATGACTCAAAGAACGCAGGCTTTTCTAAGGCAAAACCGTGGTTTTATGTGAATCCGAATTACAAAAAGATCAACGTGAAAGCGCAGGAGAAGGACGAGTTCAGTATCCTCAATTTTTACAGAAAATGCCTGTCTCTCAGAAAGAGCTCCAAGGCGCTCCTCTACGGCGATTATAAGGAATATTATCCGAAGGATGGCAACATCTATATGTATGAGCGGAGCCTCGGGTCAGTGAGTTATCTGATAATCTGCTCTTTTTCAAGACTACCTGTGAAGGTCAGCATTCCTGAAAAATTCATAGGCAAGAAGGGGCAGCTGATGCTCTGTAATTACCCGGACAGAAAGCAGTACATGGGCAGCGAGAGTGTGGGCGAGAAACTGAAGGAAGAATTTAGAAACCTCAAGGAAACCGGTGGGGATTCCGAGGCTATAGGTGACATGATGCGAAAAGAACTCAGTACCTATGCGGTTCACCATGGCATGTACAGGCCTTATGAGGTGAGAATTTACCGCTTCCGAAATAGATTATAAAAATTTAAGGATTGCTAAATTGTTGCCCCTATTTTATAGCGGTACAATTAAAGCATGAAACGCATAAAATCATGCTTACTAATTACATATTGTATTCTCATGGCGCTCTTTTCCTTCGCACAAAAGGTCAATGCGAAGGATAGTTTAGAGCGCCAATTTCGTGTACTTTTCATTTCGTCTTATGGCTTTTCAAATGCTGCGGTTCCCGAGCAGCTAAAGGGCTTCGAAGCGGGAATTGATGGGATAAATGTGGATATCTGCTATGAGTTTATGGATGCAGACAAGTATTACGGCGGAATGGATATCCAGAACTTCGATAAATACTTGAAATATAAGATTTATTCGGTGAGATCCTATGATCTGATTGTGGCTTCGGATGATTCCGCTTTGCGATATGTCATTAATAACAGGAACGAGCTGTTTCCCGATACCCCGCTTGTTTTCATGGGTGTGAGCAACAAGACAGAAGCGATGACCGCTGCTGCGATGAAAAATGCGACGGGCATCACGGAGATCCCTGACTTTGAGGGTAACTATGCCCTTATGAAGAAACTGTTCCCCGGTAGGGAGCACCTTAATGTCGTTGTGGATGCGACAATAGCCGGGCAGGGTGATTATGTCGAGTACATGAAGTTCAAGGATGAAAATCCCGACATAAAAAGCACGGTGATCAATACCTCGTATTATACCGCCAATGGACTAAAAGAGCTTTTGGGGTCTCTCGGCGATGACGATATCATTCTTTTCCTTGATTTTGCAAGGGACGGAGACGGGAATTCCTACTCTCTTGCGAATGCGTCCGATTTTATGTCGACCTATGCGCCGGATGTGCCTATCATGAGGCTTGCTTCTTCTGACATTGAACACGGAGTTCTGGGAGGAATTTCCTACTCATTCTACGATGCCGGATGGATTGCGGGAGATGCCGCAAAGAGAATTATTCTCGGGGAAAATGTGGACGATATGCCGCTTATGACTTCCACGGTTACCACTCCTTACTTTGAACAGGGAAGCATGGATCATTTCGGTATTAAGTATTCAATGCTGCCCGATGGCTCGCAGGTTTTGAATGAACACAAAAATCTTGCGAAGTTTTACCGCGAAAACACTATGCTCAGTAACCTTGTTATAGTTATTGTTCTGTTGATGATTGCTATCATTTTCATCCTGAATATAACCAATGCCAAGAGAAAGAGGCTGATGCGTACGGATTTCCTTACTCAGATGCCAAACAGAATGAAGCTTATAGAAGATATGAACCAGACAATCGGGCTGCAGATGCCCTATGGTCTGATTATGCTTGATGTCGATCATTTTAAAGATATAAATGACACCTACGGACATAAGGTCGGAGATGAGATTATTGCCGGAGTGGGTGAGCGGCTGAAAAAGCTCTCGAAAAATCAGCTGCATTTTGCAAGGCTTGGAGGAGATGAATTTTCCGGACTTTTCACATCACCTTCCAATGAAAAAGCCAAGAAGATATGCGAGAGCATAATAAAGAGTACAAAGGCTCCGTTCAAGACTTCTGCGGGAGAATTGAAGCTCACCGTCAGTATCGGATGCGCAATGTACCCTCTTGATGTGGAAGATCCAAACAAGGTCATGGAGAGCGCCGACAGCGCACTGTACGTGACCAAGGAAAATGGGCGAAATGGTTATACTTTATTTGACAGCATAGATAAGACCTGATGCATTGCGGGCGTAGTAGCCGGTGTCGAACAGCTCTTTTTCTATATTATCAATTGTTATGGTGTACGGCTGAAGGAGATAGGAATTGACTACCTTTATGCCGTTGTTATAATCCTTCGTATTATAGGCACATTCAAAACCCCACGAGGAATTATCTATAAGGTCGTAGTTCGGAGTTTCTCCGGATAAAAGAGCTGTTCCAAGCGATACGGTCACGATGGATTCCTGTTGAAGCGCTTTGTATACGGTCATACTCTGGGTTCCCTCGAAAATATTGTAAATATTCGCGATGTCGCCATCCTGTCCTGTCACAAGGACTGTGTTTGTGCCGGGGTAGTCGGATTCGAGAGCGCGAACTGCGCCGAGGGCGGTGGAGTCGTTGGCACAAAGAACCGCGTCAAGTCTTGTTCCGGGAGGGTAGTAGGAATTGAGAATAATCTGAAGCCGCTGCTGCGCTATATCCGTGGACCATTGCGCGGTGGAGGTCTCATAAAAACCGGTCTGGGTGGACAGCACCTTAAGTTTCCCCGAATCAATATAGGGCTGCAGGTTATCCATTGCTCCCTGATAGAAAAAGCGAGCATTGTTATCAACGGGATCACCCGTTACAAATTCTATGTTTTTCTCGGTGCCTTCCTCTTCAAGACCAAGTTTATCTATAAGGAAATCTGCCTGAAGTACCCCGACTTTATAATTGTCAAAAGATACATAATAATCAACAGAATCAGTATTCATCAGAAGTCTGTCATAGGCGATTACTTTGACGTTCGCCTGTTTGGCTTCGTCCAGAATGGAAGTCAGCGCTGCGCCGTCAACTGCCGCGATGACAAGAAGATCTGCGCCGTCCTCAATCATCTCCCTGAGGCCATTTATCTGGGTATCAATGAGATTGTTTGCATATTTGAGCTCCACATCGCAGCCGGCTTTCTTAAATTCATCTTTCAGGAAAAGTCCGTCGCGATTCCATCTCTCCAGGAGATTATCGGGCATGGAAATACCAACCACCGTGCGCCCGTCATCCGAGTGGGTGTCAATGATTTCAGGCTCTGCTTCTGCCTGAGCAGTGTCCCCTGAAACGGCCTTGGTCGGGACGCATCCGGCAAGAGACAGCGCTGCCAATGAAGTTATAAGAAAAGCTGATAGCAATCTCTTAATCATAGTAATTTACTCTCTGCAAGCAGATTGATGATTACTACATAATTATATCATTTGGCGGGTATGATAAAGATTTTGCAGATGGGAAAATGATATTAAAATTTTATAAAGGAGAATGGTCTCTTGGTAATAAAAAGAATCCCGGGGGATATATAATTCCCCTGAGATTCTTTTTGATTGAGGTTATTACGAATGAAAAATTACTTTATCTTGATACTCTTTGCTAAGCCCTTTTTGACGAAAAGTTTTGAATATGTCTTCTTCAGTTTCTTCGGAACCTTGACGGTTACGCGGCTTCCGACTCCCTTGAAGGCTTTCTTTGCAACCGAAGAATTTGTGAGCTTGCTTGATTTTGCGTTTATTGTCTTGAGGTTCTTTGCACCTTTGAAGGCATTTGCTCTGATGAATTCTATATTATTACCAAAGGTTATGGTTGTGAGTTTGCTGCAGCCATTAAATGCCTTTGATGCAATACCGGTTACGTTGTAGGTGACACCATCCATTGTAATTGTTTGAGGAATTGTAATTTTCTTAACCTTCTTGTTAGTCGTCCGCTTATAATCAACTGTAGGATTTTCCTTAGCGGCAGATGTTACGACAAATTCAGCTTCCTGACTTTCATCAGTAAGTGCTGTGCCCTCAGGCTTCGGATCGGGAGTAGCATTTTCAACCTTTGTGGCATCGGTAGTTGATTTCTTGGCTTCGTCTTCTCCTGATGATGGTACAGGTGTTTTCTCTTCTTTACCGGGAGTTTCATCCTCCTCTGTGGGTTTTATTTCAGGCTTCGGCTTAGGTTTTTCCGGATCAGGCTTTACCGGATCAGGTTTCTCTGGGTCAGGTTTTTCAGGATCAGGCTTTACCGGAACGGTTCCTTTAGCGATTATTACTGAGCTGTGATCGGTTATCAGTTTCTCACCGGCATCATCTTCAAACCAGTCATGGCATTCGGAACATATATAATATTCTATATTTCCATCAGCAGTTTCTGTTGCAGGATTTGCCGGAACTCTTGTCAAAGTATGATGCTTAAGAGGAATGTCCCTGGTATATGTATAACCACATCTGCAGGTGACGGTTTCCTTTCCCTTTTGCGTGCAGGTTGATTCTTTTGTTACTTCGGCTTTTGAAACAGTATGTTCGTTTGATACCCAGGTTATTTTGTTTTCCTCTGCATAATCAAAAGCTTTGGAGCTGCATGCGCCTGTAATCTTGAAGCCCGTGATTACTTCGTATACCATCGTTCCACCTGAGGCATAAGATATATATCCTATGCTATGTTTTCCAAATGTAGTAACATTTGCCGGGATGGTCATGCTTGTTAATTTATACATGCCTGCTCCGTGAGCGGATTCGAAGCAACGGGTTCCAATCTCTTTTAAGCCTGTTCCCAGTTTTACTTCAGACAATTCGGAACAGTATGAAAATGCGCCTTCGCCAATTTTGCTTACACTATCAGGTATGGTAATGCTACTTATTTTTGTTCCATAAAATGCATGATTAGAAATATTTGTAACACCGTTTCCTATTATAATTGTTTTGATTTCGGATCTCATTGTATACCAGGGAACTTTGTTGTAATTGTAGTAAGTTCCCATGGCTCCGTTTCCGGATATGGTAAGAGTTGACTTCTCCGCGTTATACACACATCTGCAGCTTCCTGTTGTACCGCTTTCACAATCGACCTCACTGCCGTTTATGGTATAGCTGGTTGCATCATCACTGTTCCTGGAGACACCGGATTTTCCATACGCAAATACTTTGAAATAGTAATTGCTGTTTTCATCATATACTAATGGTACATCCTGAAAATGTGGACTGGTTTTGCCGGTATCAATAGTTGTAACAGTTGGGTCATATATACGTGCTCGCCACACATAATTACCGGTTTTGGCATCATAGACAGCAACAAAGTAATCATCTGCTCCCGGAACTTCATCCCAACTGAGAATACGTTTATTCCATTTAAGATTCTTTGGAGTTTCGAGTTTGGGAATTGCCGATTTATAAGAATATTTAACCGTGTTCGCATAGTTAAGCGAATTTACGCTGTGCATAGCTGTTACGGTAACAGTATATGTTTTTTCAGTGATGGAGGTGTTGTTCTGATCAAAGTACTTGCGTAAATCGAAAGACACACCGTTTGCTTTCCAGGTTGCGCATCCATTAAAAGAATACTTTTCAGATGTTTTCATATTTATAGAAAAACCCAATTCCGAAAAAGTAATCCGATATGCATCAGCATCCTTAACAAACTCCCAGGAAAATACTCCATCAGAAGTATAAGTAAATGCAGGAAGAGAAGAGGCAGCATGCACCGTTTCTCCATGCATAAATGGGAATCCAAGCAGAATAGCAAGGGTTAGAATACTAATAGACAGTTTCTTTCTTAAATACCTCATAAAAATACCCCCTAGAATAGAACAAAAGCTTATCGCATACATAATTATTATAAATGATATTTTGTATGGATTTTTTACGGAATATGAAGAATGTAATGCATAATTCGTACTTGACAACGCGATATAGCTATGATTGCAATAATTCGGAATGGAATGCGATTACTAATTGTGCTAAAATCGTAAGTAGTTTTTTCCAAGATATATGGGAAGAGTAGTGAAAAGAGCAATTTGAGGAGTAAGAAAAATGCCACACACTTTTAGTTTTTACAACACGCTTTCAAGAAAAATCGATGATTTTGTGCCGAGGGAAGAGGGCAAGGTTTCAATGTATACCTGCGGCCCCACCGTTTACCATTTTGCACATATCGGAAATATCCGTACATATATAATGCAGGATGCGCTTATCAAGGCGCTTGAATATTGCGGCTACGATGTGAAAAGAGTTATGAATATCACAGACGTCGGCCACCTTTCATCAGATGCCGATACAGGTGAGGATAAGATGCTTGCAGGCGCAAAGCGCGAGCACAAGACAGTTATGGAGATCGCTGATTTTTACACCAAGGCTTTCTTCAAGGACTTTGATGCTGTGGGCAATAAGAGACCTGACGTGATCGAGCCCGCTACAAACTGCATTCCTGAGTTCATACACATGGTTGAGACTCTTCTCGAGAAGGGCTATGCCTATGTTGCAGGTGGTAATGTATATTTCGATACTAGCAAGCTTGAGGACTACTATGTGTTCTCATCTGCTATAGAAAAAGAGGAGCTTCAGGTCGGTGTCCGCGACGATGTTGAAGAGGATACCGCTAAGAAGAACAAGACAGACTTCGTGCTTTGGTTCACGAAGTCAAAGTTTGAGGATCAGGCACTTAAGTGGGACAGCCCGTGGGGAGTTGGATATCCCGGCTGGCACATCGAGTGCTCATGCATTTCCATGAAGCATCTTGGTGAGTACATCGATATCCACTGCGGCGGTGTTGATAACATTTTCCCTCACCACACCAATGAGATTGCACAGTCTGAGAGCTATCTCGGACATGAGTGGTGCAAATACTGGTTCCACTCCAATCACCTTAATGACAGAGCGGGAAAAATGAGTAAGTCAAAGGGTGCGGTTCTCACCGTTTCCGTACTTCAGGAGAAGGGCTACGATCCGCTTGTTTACAGATTCTTCTGCCTGCAGTCACACTACAGAAAGCCTCTTGAGTTTTCATTTGATGTTCTTGATAACACAGTGACAGCTTATAACAACCTGGTTAAAAAGGTTGAGGCACTGATTGCTTCAGATGATGCTCTTAAGGCAGCAGATAAGAATTTAGAGAGCTTCCTTAATACTGTAAGAAGCAGTGCTGACGTTGATAAGGCTGTGCTTAAGGAATTTGAGGATAAGTTTGCTGATGCGATTTCAAACGACCTCAACACTTCCATGGCAGTAACACTTCTCTATGATGTGTTTAAGGCTGATACCAATGCAGCAACCAAGCTCGCTATCATCGACAGCTTCGATAAGGTTCTCTCACTTGATCTTATCGGACATGCACTTGCAGATGATTCTGCAGACATCGATCCCGAGCTTGAAGCTTACATCAAGGATGCGATCGAGCGCAGAGCAGCAGCCAAGAAGGCTAAGGACTTCGCAACAGCTGATGCTATCCGCGATGAACTCCTCGCCAAGGGCGTTGAGATTAAGGACACACGCGAAGGCGTGAAGTGGACACTTGTCTAAATAAAGCTAAAGCCTTCCCCCTATGGGGGCGCTCGACGTCCGGTGGACGTCGGTCCAGCGCGGACCGAAGCGGAGCGTAGACAGGTGGCGCGTAGCGCCGGATGAGGGGATAAACAAACTAAAGGAATTATGAAGAAGATCATCAGAATAGTTGCAGCGGTAATGGCCGGATGTCTTATGCTGTCGTCACCTTCCGGGGTATATGCTGCAAAAAATGCAAAAGAGTTCAACACAAACATAAACCATAAGGTGTATGCGAGCGGTAGCTACATCAACTGGGAAGGGGTATCCAACGTATCAGAATTTACGGATGAAAACGGGGATTACTGCTTCGCATATTGTAAAGGGAAGACCGTAACTGTAGTAAGGAATAAAAACGGAAAAGTAAAATCGAAGAAAAAAATTAAGATGCAGTACCCGATTTTCGGAGCTGTCTCCTGCGATCAGGAAGGGAATCTATACGTGGTCAGCGGCAGGAAGAATAACTCATCCGATCAGACAAAGAATACGGTTTTTATCACAAAATATTCTAAAAACGGGCAGTTCCTTGCAGCTGTCGGTGATAATGGCAGCGGCTGTTTTCAGAAATACTCTGAAAGGTATGGCTATAGTAGTTCCACCAGAGATACAGATTCCAATACGAAGATCCCGTTTGAAGCCGGGAACTGTGATGTGGCGATAAACGGAAATTATCTTGCGGTCAATTACGGAAGAGGAATGTATAACGGACATCAGAGTAACACCGCGCTGATAATCAATAGAAATACCATGCAGCTGGTGCAGCTTGACAGGTACTATAATTCGCATTCTTTTGCGCAAAGGGCGATTCCGTATCAGGATGGCTTTATCCTTGCAAGCGAGGGAGATGCCTACAACAGATCATTTTCGGTTGGATTCACAACACCCTCTGAGACAGTGCTTCCTCCTGATGAAAAAGCGGCAGAAGAAAGTGCCTGGTCAAATTATGATGCATATGCTCCCGCTTATAAGGACGCAGATAAAGCAGCCCGTGAATATACTACATCGGGATATTCCAGTGTGAGAAATTACGATATATTCCATTTCTGGATAAAAAAGAATTCTGCTTACAACATGTATGTTGTCAACAACAATTATGCCCATATGGGAGGCGTAGCCGTAGCTGATAACAATCATGTCGCACTCGTCGGAACTTCGGTGAAAAACCTGGATAAGAAGGCGGCAAAGCAGAAAGAATGTCTTTTCATACAGATATTTGATCCTACTCAGAGCCTTAAGTCAGAAAATGCTTTTACGATGAAGACCACAAGGTCCGGAAAATCAGGTATAGCCGGGACACAGGACGTAACTGATTATGGCGTTAAGTGGCTTACGAACGGATCATTTACCGTAAGTAACCCGCAGGTAACAGCTGATGCCAAGGGACGCTTTGTGATCCTGTTTGAAAAATATGTTGGCGGAAGTTACAAAGGCGTATATTACATGGTCATAAATAATGATGGAAAAGTGGCAAAGAAGGCTAAGCTCTTTTCGGCAACTGCCTACCTCAACCCCTGCGAGACGCCCAAGACTTGCGGCAATTATATCTACTGGACATCCAACAGAGGAGGTTCTTCAAATCTGCATACATACAGACTTAAAGTAAAATAGTAGGCGATGTTTTTTACATCGCCTCTAATTCGTAGCTGACGGAGAAGCCTTCGTGGCCCGGTGCGTCACCCCAGGTCTTGACTACACGATCAATCGGAACGAGCTGGTCTTCACCCTCGATGTTTGTTAAAAGGGCGACTGCCTGGTTTTTACCTGTGGGAGCAACTACGTCGTTAGAACGAAGTGTCCCTGACAGAATACTGAAAAACTGATCCATTATCTCATCGGACAATTCTTTTCCTTCTTCAGCATTTAACGTGAACTGCACAATCGTTACCTTAGCGTCCGTACGGCGGGACAGGCGGTCGAAGATGCGATAGATTGCCTGTAGCTTGTTGAAATCAACCTTGAAAGCACCCTTGCCTTCATTTCTTTCGCCCAGAATTTTCCTGGTTCCGGCGATGCCCTTGGCGATGCTGTCTTCCTCGGTGGTGAGCTTGGGATTGGACTTGCGATACATCGCATAGCCGTGTTTGCCGTTTTGTTTCACATTGTATAGAGCTTTGTCTGCAAGTCCGAAGAGCTCCTCGAAATCGGTACCTTCATCGGGGGCACAAACCGCACCGATAGAGGCTCCGAGAGGAATTGTCATGTCTTCGCCCATGAATTCCTTGGCGGATTTTACTATCTCTTCGTTGATGTGCTCAGCTTTAGATGCGACAACACTCTCGTCGTTGGTTCCCATGATATAAGCAATGAATTCATCACCGCCCATTCTGCCTGCAATATCGGTTTCTCGGATGCAGGAGCGAATGATGTCTGCAAACCTGATCAGAATCTTATCACCCATATCATGACCGTAAAGATCATTTACCAGCTTAAAGCTGTCAAGGTCGATCATCATGAGAATTCCCTGTTTGGTTTTACACAGTTCGGTGAGCTCTCGCTTGGAAGCTGCTTTGTTGAGGAGCCCGGTCATGGGATCGGTTGTGGCTTCAAGCTTCCAGGTTCTGGCATTTTTGATAGCCTGGATAATTCTGCGGATAACCCATCCGATAAACGCAACAAGCAGAACTCCCAGAATGAAAAGGATTACCTTAAAGTAGGTTCTTTCGTAGAGCTGGGAATCTTTTACTACATCATATACTTCATCTCTTATGATGCTTCTGTCACCTGAATCCAGAACCTGCACGTGGAGCTTATAATTTCCGTAAGGCAGGTTGGTGTAAACAAGACTGCTCATCTCATTCTGCAGACAGGTAATACCTTCATCCTTGGCACCCTCCAAGAAGATCTTCAGAAGAGGGTTGGAAAGTGTGAAGTTGAGGACAGCCACATCAAATTCAATACGTCCCTGGATAGCCGGGATTCTGTAGGTTCCGTTTTCTTCATGTATAATTTCATCGTCCGCGAGAACTCTTGATACGCGGATTTCGTAATCATTATCAAAGGAATTGTAGTCAGTCAGGGATATTTTTCTTACGCCATCGGTACAGCAAAGGTAGAGGTCATCACCTTTGACCGCATTTTTTGCATTGGCTGTAAGCGTTGTGTAGAAACCGCGACTTCTGTTGAGCAGTGTATAACTGTAGTTTTCGTTCTTCAGAAGCGCATCCTCATCTACTACGAAAATACCGGCACTGGAGGTTACCCATGCCTCACCTGATTTTGAGATATATACATCGTAGTTGTTGCTGTAAGGAAAAGCGTTCAACTTGGTGACAGCTCTTCCGGTATAGTAGTAGAGAGAATTACTTGTTACGAGGATGTATCCGCCCTTGCAGGGAACGACCTTCAGAACGACAAGGGAGCCAAGGCCGTCATCTTCGTCTATGGTATCGATTATTTTTCCATCTTCAATAATATACACACCATTTCCGTCAGAGCCCGCGATGATTTTTCCATCATCAGCCTGAACCATGGAGAGGATCTGAGTTCCGAGACCATCGCCTTCGGAGATGGTTTTCACAACTTTTCCATTATCAATGTAGTTAAGGCCTGTACTGCTGGCTGCAAGAATCTGTCCGTCTGCAAGTTCAAGGGTGGAGCGGAAGCGGCTGCCGACTGTATTTTCGGTGTTCTCGTTATATGCTTTGAAGCTTCCGTCTTTTCCAAGCACCATGAGACCATCCTGACCATAGGTGCTTGCCCAGATATTGCCCGCACTATCAAGCATCAGGTGACGAACCCTGACTCCTTCAAATTTCCTCTCGTTCATGTAGGAAATCTGCTCATCGGTGTCAAGGTCAATTGCGATAAGGCCATTATCCATGCCGACATAGAGGAAGTTATTCTTGATGAGAAGGCTGTTAACAACGCTTTCATCAACCTTCGCCCGTGCGAAGATATTCACAAAGGGATTAAGGGAATAGCGCTCTACGCCCTGCTTGTTGGAGGCGAACCACATATTGTCCTGATAATCTATGAAAACATCACTGACTGAGCTGTTGAAACCATCAGCAGACATATCGGTAATCTTATCGTTGTTGCCGATAAATCCGAGACCATTTTCGCAGCAGAAGAAATACCCGTCATTTTCCGGGGAATAAAGAAGCTTGTTAAAGTAAGAAATTCCGTTTGTGTGGATTTGCTTTAAGGTTTTAAGGGAACCATTTTCACTGAGAAGGAACTTCAGTGCGTAGTCAGAACTTGTTCCCACGAGCACTATGCCCTTATCGTTCATGGCTGCAGCAGCATAGTAAACGTTATTTTCATTCTCCATGGATCTCATGGCGAGAAGCTTTCCGTTTTTGATGAAAAACAGCTCACCGCCGTTGGTGACACCTACGATGATATCGCCTGAAACGCTGAGAGTACGCACGCTGTATATCTGGTCACCAAGGAATTCTTTGATTTTTCCGTCAGGTGAAATAATGCAGAGCTGACTGGTGGTGCCGACATAGATGTTTCCCGACTTGTCTTCGCAGATGGCACGGATTGCATTGGAAGGAAGACCTTCAGCAGTTGTATAGAAGCTGATATTGCCGCTTTCCGGCTCATAACAGGCAATTCCGCTATCGTTCGTACCAATCCAGAGATGATTCTTACTGTCGACAAACATCTGCATTACATTGTTGATGCGCTCATCAAGCTGGATTTTCTCAAATCTGTAGCCGTCATATCTGTACATACCGGAATAGGTACCGGCCCAGATATAGCCGTCACTTGTCTGGGCAACAGCGTTGATCTCAGCGGATTCAAGTCCATCCTCTGTATCGTAGCCGATTGCCGCGTAGTCTGAGGAGAAGTTTGGCAAAGATGTCTTTGGCGCTTCTAAATTGCTGTCGGAGGAAGACTGGGTGTCTCCTTTTGCGGATGCAACCAGCATGTTTGTGCCTTTATCCACTTCTAATAAGTTTGTGCCTTTAGCAGCAATGGTTAATGAATATGAAGACACTGTTAGTAAGGCCCCGGCCATGCATATCGCCAGTGCCACTCTTGTAGAAATGCGTGATTTTTGCTTATTAACTCTCTTCATTCATATCCCTCATTAGAAAACCAAATATTCTATGCGGAATAGCATTTAGGCATAATTTGGTAGATTATAAATTCCTACATACACAATTAGTTTATCGTATTGCCAGTGAGGGAGGGTTAAACGGGGATAAAAAGAGTATTAAATTTGCATAACGTATGATTGTGGCGCGCGATAAGTCTATTAGCCCAAATATGGGCTTCTGACTTGCTCGTGGGAGTAGGTTTAAGGCTTGTTGCAAGTCAATCGAGCAGAAAAACCTACTTCAGACTAATAAGAGAGCGTATAAGCAAGTAAAAGGCAAAGACATGGAACATAGATAGGTTGATGATAAATCAAAACATGAAGAATTGTCATTGGGATTTACGGAAGGAAGTAAGTAAAAAGGAGAAGGTAAATCCAATGGAAGGAAAACACCAATAGGATTTATGTATGGGAGCTTTGTAAAGAGCTAAGATAAATCCAAACGCGAAGAATTGTTATTGGGATTTACGGAAGGAAGCAAGTAAAAAGGAGAAGGTAAATCCAGCAGAAGGAAATTGCCAATAGGATTTACGCGCGTGAGATTTGTAAAAAGCGAAGATAAATCCACCACAGGAAAAATGCCAATTGGATTTATGCGTGGGAGTTTTGTAAGAGCTGGAGATAAATCCAAACGCGAAGAAATTGTTGGAAGGATTTACGCATGGAAGCTAATAAAAGAAAAAAGGTAAATCCACCGGAGGAAAAATATTAAATGGATTTACGCAAAGGTCAGATAAGCGACTAAACAAGAAAATTAAGAGGCTAAACAGAAATTCAGAGGATAAAAAAGAGCCCCAACTGCATAAAAATCTCAGCTGGAACTCTTTATATTTATCTTCTGGCCCTATATTTCAGAGCTATAAATATTGCAACAAGTAATGATACACCGCATGCTGCGAGATATATCAGATTAGTGGGTGAGATGGTTGCTGCTGACATTCCTGAGAAGTCAGGGGGACCACCATTAGAGTCTCCACCGGGGAATCCTGAAGAGTCATCCCCGCCTGAGAAACCACCGCTTGGAGGACCGAAGGATTGCTTGCTGTCACTGCTATCTGAGCTCTGATCAGCATTTTCAGTATTCTAGCTGGCATCTTCTGAGCTTAGGCTTGTAATGTCAGTACTCTGAGCATCAGAAACTTCAGTTGAGTTCTGTTCTTCTGACTCAGAAGAACTATCACTGCCCGGAAATCCGCTCGGAGGTCCACCGCCGGGGCCGCCTCCCATGCCTCCGCCCATGGAACCCAGGTCGGAGAGTGTGATGGAGGATGCGTCTATCAGTGCATCAGGGTTGGATTCCTGCTCGGAATCTGTGGAACCTATAGTTCCGTCAAGCTGTTCCTGGATGCTCTGGCTGCGAAGCTCTACAAAGCTTCTTAAAGTTTCAACACCTTTGTCAAATTCCTCTGTAGTGCAGAACTTGGTAGGATCCTTATCAACATAGTCGCGAATCATCTCATAGGTTGTATCAATAAGATCTGTCATGTAACCGCTGGTATAGAATTGCGCGATGAAATCAGCAAAGTATTCATGATACATCTCAAGATATTCATCACAGGAGGTTATCCATGTGAACATAGGTCTGTCATTACTTCCTTCGGTAATGGAGAGAGGTGTATCAATGGGATCATTCACTGCTGCACTTGAATCGGAAGCCTGGAAGGTTCCGTAGGCAAGGTTATAATCCCAGGGAATCATTGACAAAATTCCGTCTTCCTCGTAGAGGTAGTAGTTGTGGATCATTGAACCTGTGTAGCTGTCGCCGTTAACCACAAAGTTATGAACTACCATGTATCTTAAAACCTTGTCTATATCTACAGCTTCAGCGATTTCTTCAGCATCCTGATTCTCGATTCCTTCATTCAGAGACTTAAGTGAATTAATAAGTCTCTTCTTATCGGACTTCTTAATAGTAGTCTTGGCACTGTTGAAAATGGTGGAATAGCTGTCAGTATCATCGTCTATGTACTGGAGCTTTGCATCAGAGCTTCCCATTCCGGAGCCGCCAAAACCGCCAAATCCTCCGCGGCCACCTGAACCACCGTGACCAAAACTGTGATCTCCATCAGAGGATTCACCGGATTCACTTGAACCTCCAGACTCATCGGAATCCTTATTCTCAAACGGATTCGGAATTCCCATCTTGTCAAAGTCCATGTTCTTCATATCGAAGTCGCCGCCGTTTCCTCGGCCGCCGCCCATGGTCATGGTATCGGGCTTGTAAAGCTCGCCATAGCTTGTACCGTTATTTCTCTCAAGGAAAGAACCTTCAACAGCCTCTACCGCAAGGTACAGTCCCCAGTCTTCACCGTTTACCGTGATGTAGGTGTAGCTTACAAGAGGAGCATCAACGCCGAATTCTCCCATGAGTTTGTAGGCCAGATAATCCTTCATCATGGTGTAATCCTGGATCAGATTATTCAGGCAAAGCTTATCAAGACCGTAGTAGTTATTGCTTGATTCATAAGCATCAAATTCTATTTTAAAACTGTATCTTTCACTATTTAACTGGGAAACAGTTGAAAGAGAAGTATTTCCCTTACATCTGATACCGACATTTTTCATGGTCTCTCCGTCAATCACAACGTCGGCCGCCGAGTACTCCTCAGATGCTGCATTAGCAATCAGACTTTCCCAGTCGTCTTCATCTATCTGAATATCTATTGTATGAACATAGCTGTCATCAAAGATTTTGTCGGTATATTCCATCGTAATCGAATCATCTGCGGCAATTCCGATGGAGGTACCGTTCATAAAAATTACTGTCACAAGAATCGCTAGGATAGTGATAAAGATACAGACTCTGTCTATATTCTTGTGTGTTGACATTGCTGGCTCCTTTTTATCCCATGTACTCGCCGTTGTAGCTTACAAGTACTGCGCTGTTGATGCCTTCCATATCTGCAAGTGCATTGATGAAATCTGTATTATCTTCTTTAAGTCTTACTTCGAGGTTCAGCTCAAGGCTACCCTTCTGTGCGCTCTTACTCTTAACAACCATACGATTTACAGTTCCCTTGATAAAATCGCAAGCTCTCTGCTCAGCCTCATGACCTGTGCAGTTAAGCACGATTATGTAGGGCATAAGATGTGATTTTCTGTTTGCGAATACGAGAAGGATGAGACCGATGATCACACTTCCGAAAACTGCGAGCGGGATAAAACCTGCTGCAAGGACGATACCTACCGCAATTGACCAGAACAGGAACGCGATGTCCAGGGGCTCTTTGATTGCTGCTCTGAAACGAACGATGGAAAGGGCACCGACCATACCAAGTGAAAGAACTACGTTACTGGTTACTGCCAGGATAACGAGTGTTGTGATCATTGTAAGTGCTACAAGTGTTACGCCAAAACTGGAGGAGTACATTACTCCCTGATAAGTCTTTTTGTAAATCAGAAAAATGAAAAGTCCTATTGCAAAAGCGAGCACCATGGCAAGTGCCATATCCAGGATGCTGATGCTGCTTACATTTTCCAGAAAGCTTGATTTAAAGATGTCATTGAAAGTCATTTTTTTAATTCTCCTTTTTTATGTCTGTTTTCTTATTTTTGAAAAACTGTTTAATGTTTGTTGTTTAATACTCACCATATCCATGATTTATCATGGGGATTCTGCAGGCCTCATATTTTGAGAACGCTCCGCCTCTTGCGTGTGGAAGCTGGACTACGTCCCTTATTATTTCTGGTAAAAATTCGTCCCATTTTACTTCCATGATGCAGATGCCCTTTGCTGCGGGAATCGTGATGCAATCGGTATCAAGAAAATCGGTGTTCCTTAATCCTGTCCGGATATCGTAATCAAGTGTAACCCTGACATTTCCGGGACCGTAGATAAAGGGCTCTCTTGTGTAATCAACGATTGTTTTGGGTTGAAGTCTTTCGGAAACCATTTTTGAGTAAAGCTCTTTTATCAAGGCATCTTCCGACTTCTCCATCCATCCGATGTCGCCGTTTACAATAGATTTTGCCTGATCCTCTGTGAGGTTTGCGGAAATCTTTGTTCCAAGACCGCCTACCTTGCACTTTTTTTCAAGGTGGATCACTGACTTGTTGCCGTTGTAGTATCTTATTCGGAATTTCTGCCTTCTGCTGACGCCCGCCTGCTTTTCAAGCAGTGCTTTGTCATTCGGGGTGTCAAAATACAAGCTTCTTATAAGATACTTTCCGTCTATAGCATGTTCGTCCGCTCTGGCGACTGCCCGGAGTCTTTGACGAATCGTGATCATATCCGCGGTGGTGATTTCGTGTTTTAATTCATGTCTGTACTTCACGGTGCCTCTCCCTTCTGTTTTAATCACTTTCGCAATTATATTCCGCTAACCTAAATCAAACCTAAAAGAAATTTAAGTTACAAATTTATTAGGATATATCTGAGGTTACGACGAGTACTTTAGAAGATTTTTTATAATGATTTTATGTAGAATTCATATATTTTTTAGCGAATTCTTTTATATGTTGAAACCTGCGTTGTTATAATTAGAAAGGTGGAAAAACAGCAAAAAAGGGGAGTACAAATATGATTAATTATAGTATTAAGGAAAATCAAAACGGACCAACTATCGGATACGTCAAGGCCGGCGTAATCGAGAAGGATGGTCTTTTTTTCAAGGATTCGGAAGGTACAGGTGAACTCCTTCCTTACGAGGATTGGAGACTGTCACCTGAGGAGAGGGCTAAGGATCTGGCATCAAGGCTTTCAGTTGAAGAGATAGCGGGCCTTATGATGTACAGTGCTCACCAGATAGTGCCTGCAGAGGCAGGAGGGTGGTTCGGAGCTACCTATAACGGCGGAAAAGCCTTTGAAGAGAGCGGCGCAGCGCCTTCTGATCTGACAGACCAGCAGAGGAAGTTTTTGACAGAGGATCACGTGAGATATGTTCTTGCGATGATGCTGAAAAACGGCGAGATTGCAGCTAACTGGAACAACGAGATGCAGGCGCTCTGCGAGGAGATGCCACATGCAATTCCGGTTAATATAAGTACGGATCCAAGACACGGTGCCGGAAGTGCCTCCGCTGAATTTAAAACCGAAGCGAAGGATACCAGCAAATGGCCGCTGGGACTTGGACTTGCCGCTACCTTTTCACCGGAGCTTGTAAAAAGGTTTGCGAGAGTCGCAGCCAACGAGTATCGCGCTCTGGGAATTACAACGGAACTCGGACCGCAGATAGATCTTGGAACAGAGCCCAGATGGATGAGAGTTCCCGATACCTGGGGACCTTGTTCTAAGCTTGCCACGGATTATGCGAAGGCATATTGCGAGGGACTCCAGACCGATCCCGACGCTGTAAGCGGCGATGGGAAGACTAAAGGCGGCTGGGGCAGCAAGAGTGTGGCAGCCATGGTTAAGCACTGGCCGGGCGGCGGTCCCTGCGAGTCCGGAAGGGATGCCCATTACGGCTTTGGAAAATTCGCAGTATATCCGGGTAGCAATTTTGAGGAACACTTAAAGCCCTTTCTTGAGGGTGCCTTCAAGCTTGACGGCGGCACCAAGGAAGCTTCTTCCGTGATGCCCTATTACACAGTGAGTTATGGAGTGGATCCCTCCGGCAAGAACGTCGGAAACAGCTACAGCAAATATATAATCGGGGATCTCCTTCGAGATAAATGCGGCTATAAGGGAATTGTCTGCACGGACTGGGGAATCACCGCAGATCCCGATCCGGAGATGGATTCCTTCGGTTCAAGATGTTACGGAACAGAGGACCTTAGCGAAGCCGAGAGACATCTTCAGATAATTGAAAACGGCGTCGATCAGTTCGGCGGCAATAACAACATAGTCCCTATCCTTGAGGCATATCGCATAGGCTGCGAGCGCCACGGTGAGGAGGCTATGAGAAAGCGCTTTGAGGAGAGTGCGCAGAGACTTCTTGTTAACAGCTTCAGGTGCGGACTATTTGAGAATCCTTATCTTGATGCGAATAAGAGCAAGGAAATCCTCGGCTGCGACGAGTATGTGGAAGAGGGGTTCAAGGCACAGCTTCAGAGTATTGTTATGGTGAAAAATAGCGGGGTACTTCCTATAGAAAGTGGCGCTGCTTCCGGCTCTGCTCAGGCAGGTGTTACCAGGAAGAAGGTTTACATACCGGATCGCCATATCGACGAGCACAAGGGCTTTATGCGTTTTATGGAAAAAGCGCTTGATATCCCCGGAGCAAAGCAGGAAGATGTGGAGCCTTTTTATGAAGTAACGAAGGATGCGGCAGAGGCCGACTTTGCAATCTGCTTCATCGAGAGCCCCATCAGTGACGGCTACACAAAGGAGACAGGCTACAGACCTGTGACACTGCAGTACAGGGAGTATACTGCAACTGCTTCCAGAGCAGAGAGCATCGGTCAGGGTGACTTCAGGGAAAAAGAGAATCCGAATCGTTCCTACCTTGGAAAATCAAATAAGGCAGCCAACGAGAGCGATCTTGATGCGGTAATCGAAACCAAAAAGAAGATGGGTGATAAGCCCGTAATCGTGGTCATCCGCATGAACAATCCCTGCATGGTTTCTGAGTTTGAGGAGTATGCTGATGCGATTCTTGTAAACTTCGGAGTGGAGACTAAGGCTGCACTTACTGTTATCGGCGGTGGCTACGAGCCTACAGCCATGCTTCCCGTGCAGATTCCGAAGGACATGGAGACAGTGGAGAAGCACTGTGAGGACAAGCCTTTTGACTACGAACCTTACAAGGATTCTCTTGGGAATGTGTATGACTTCGGCTTCGGCCTTAACTGGAGCGGTGTAATTAAGGACGAACGTTTTAATAAGTATGTGAAAGGATGAATGGTCTGAAAAGATGAATTGCCCAAAGGGGTACGTTTTCCGAAAGGAGGGGGATTATGTTTAAGTTAAGGAAGTACTTCACGGTGATTTTTTTACCGGTATTGTTTCTGTCGTTCATGATGCAGGACAGTGCGTCAGCTGCGACTCCGAAGCAGACGACGGCGACGGTGAGCAGACCGGTGCTGACTAAAACGTCAACAGCATCAAAGGCTGCTTCCGATGAAGATTTTATAGGCATTTGGAAGTATGACGATGTTTCGGTCTATATCACCATTGAAAAAGATAAGACCTGGAGTGCAACTAACGTCTACCGCATGAAAGTTGATGGCGGAACTTATGAGATTGATGGAGACAAAATCACCCTCACTTTTGATTCAGACGGAGCAAAAGACAGCTATACACTTAATAAGAGTGGGAAGCTTGTCGATGTAGGCGGATCGGAGCTCAATAAAGTAGATGAGATGGTGCTGCTCCCGGCGCCAGAGGATAAGCTGACGCAGATGACCAGCTTCCCTGATAAATTCGACAGCGTTGATATCTACTATCCTGAACACATGCTTACATCACCAAGAAAAGACATATCCCACGCCTTGAATTTTTATCCTGAACATGGGAAAGGCACGGTGGATTATTACAGCAGCATAGTTGTTATGTTCCAGCCTCTTACCGAGGAATTCGACCGGGATCTCAAGTACGGCTCAGCCATTGGAAAAAAGGTCATGGGCTACGTGCTGGAAGATTTCATCAAGCTTTACTATGAGAAAAAGCTTGTAAAATACATAGGCTCGGATTTCAAGGATTGCGGAAATTACTACAGCATTAAAGGATACCTGTGGCTTGACGGAACTGTCTTTAAGCAGGAACTTGACTATCCGGTGCGCGGCGTTATCGAACTTCGCTATTTTGGCCCTACAGGATATGCGCTTGCTTCCATAGCAATCGCAACAGAGAAACGTGTTGAGAATTATGCGCAGATAGCAGAGAAAATGCTTGATAGCTGTACCTATAAGAACGACTGGACTACTTCTCCCAAGGCAGTCCCTCCGCAGCCCGCAACAGCGAAAAGCTCAAAGAAGAGTTCAAGTAAGAGCAGTAAGAAGAGCTCCGGTAAGAGCTCAAAAAATTCAGGTGGAAGCGATCCCGGAGATTACGGCACCGCATATTATTGGACCGATTCCGATGGAGATGTCTGGTACTGGAACGGCTATGAGAATCAGTTTATAAGCTATGGCTCAGACGGCTATGTAGACGATGACGGTTCCTACTATGAATCGAATGACGCTTATGAGGAGCCCACTTACTACTATGATGACTACGATGCGTATACCGAATGGAACAGCTCCAGCTATGATGATTACGATAGCGACTATGGTGGCTACAGTGACTACAGCGAAGACTACTATGGCGGTGATGACTATGGCGGCTACGACTACGGCTACACCGACTGGTAAAAAACAGGCCCGTGGGGAATCCCACGGGCCGTCCTATTATGACATTTTTTTATACATGTAGTTGCCGAGCATCTGGATTGCCTGCACGAATGCTATAAGGATAATCGAGCAGACGATCAGGTAGTCGGTCTTGTACTGCTGGTAACCGTAACGGATTGCGATGTCACCGATACCGCCGCCGCCGACTGTGCCGGCCATTGCGGAATAACCGATAAGTGAGATTACCAGAAGAACCACACCGTTGAGCATTCTCGGAATTGATTCCTTTACATAAACCCTCATCAGAATCTGGAAGTTCGAAGCTCCGAATGACCTTGCAGCCTCGATGACTCCGGGATTTGTCTCGCGAAGACTTGTCTCAAATACCCTTGCAATGTAAGGAATTGCGGATACCGTAAGAGGCACGATGGAAGCTGTGGTTCCGATCGATTTTCCCACACACATTCTGGTGAAAGGAATGAGAATAACCAGAAGAATGATGAACGGAAAACTTCTGAATACATTTACGATAAAACTCAGAACCTCATAAACAATCTTGTTGGGCTTAAGGCCGTCGGGCGCTGTAAGCGTTAAGATGATTGCGGGGATGAACCCGATTATTACTGAAAAAAGCGTTGACCAGAACACCATGTAAAGCGTCTGCTTGAATGCATTTAAAATGATACCGGTCATTCCGCTGTTTGATAAAATTCCGGACATTATTTGATTACCTCCCATGTAACATCTTTTTTATCAAGAAAAGCACAGACATCGTCCAGATCTTCTTCCTGAATATTGAGGACGAGACTTCCGTAAACATCCTCTCTGAAATCCTCGAGCTTAGCCCAGCAGATATTGAAATCGCGGTGAAGCTCCTGTGACATCATTGTAACGATGGGACGCTGATTGCCTTCACCATAGAAAAAGAGCTTAATGTTGAGCCCCGTTGTAGGAAGCTTGTCGCTCTCTTCACGAAGGAAATCTCTGATCTCACGCTCTTTTGGCCAAACGAAGAGTTTCTCGGGCTGTCCTACTGAGAGCACCTGACCGTTACTTAAAAATGCAACCTTTTTACAAATCTGCTTAACTACTTCCATCTGGTGAGTTACCACTATAATTGTGATGCCCATCTCCTGGTTGATCTTCTGAAGAAGAGCAAGTATGCCCTTTGTGATCTCGGGATCGAGCGCACTTGTGGCCTCATCGCAGAGAAGGAATTCAGGATCAAGCACCAGAGCTCTTGCGATAGCTACGCGCTGCTTCTGACCGCCAGAGAGTTCACGCGGCTTTGCATGAACCTTCTCCTCAAGTCCTACAAGCTTTATGAGCTTCAAAATCTTTTCCTTCGCCTCGGGAGTATTAGTGTTCATGCCCCAGAACTTCATGGGAAGCGCCACGTTCTGATATACATCAAGTCTCTCGAGAAGATTGAAGCTCTGGAAAATCATGCCCATTCTCTTCTGAAGAAGACGCAGAGACTTTTTATCTCTAATATTAACTTCCTGCCCGTCCACGGTTATGATACCCGAATCATAGGACTCGAGCCCGTTGATGCAGCGAAGAAGCGTCGATTTCCCAGCGCCGCTCTGACCGATGATACCGAAAATCTCGTGATCCTCGATCTCCATTGATATTCCTTTAAGAACTTCCGTGTTTTTAAAGGATTTTTTTACATCTTCGATTTTTATCATTTGAAAAACATCCTTAATTAATCATTATTGTGTTGGAACACACTACTGTATTTTACAATAAGCTGTTTGATGATGGAAGTGTTTCATTTTATAATTGAAATAGCAATTTTGTAGGCTTCGGGGATGAAAGAACTAATTATGCAGACCAAAGAAAACCAGATCAGACAAAAATATGAAAAAATAACAAAGACGCTAATAGAGAAGCACCTGACAATTACTACCATGGAGAGCTGTACGGCGGGGATGGTGGCGTCTCTTTTAACAGATACAGAAGGCTCGTCGGCGGTGCTGAGAGGGGCGTTTATCACCTACAGCAATGAAGCCAAGATAATGCAGGGAGTGCCGGCAGAAATAATTGAAAAGTACGGAGTGTACTCCGAAGAAACAGCGAGGGCTATGGCGGCAGCATGCAGAAAAGCCTACGGAGCTGACTTCGGGATAGGTGTGACCGGTACTATGGGAAATGCCGATCCGGAGAACAACGACAGCGTTCCGGGAGAAGTTTATTTTGCAATTGCAAGCGAAAAAGGACCGGAGTCATTTAGCAGGACTCTTGATCCTGAAGCGACAAGAAAAGCATATAAGCTTGTTGTGTGTGACATGATAGCGGATGAACTTATAAGAGAGTTATGGCAAACACTTTAGATTTTGGAATCTTCATTCAAAATCTAATCTGTGATATCATCTATTTATAGATTTAAAAATTACCTTTTCTTATTTCGAAAGGAGCTTTTTTTCTTATGAGTGTGTCACTAATATTTGAAATCATCGGTTATGTGGGATCAGCTCTGGTGCTGCTTTCATTCATGATGGTATCTGTCTACAAGCTTAGGATTGTAAACATGATGGGAAGTCTTGTATGTGTGATTTATGGACTTTTGATTCATGCATATCCTACGGTTGTCATGAATCTGGCGCTTGTCGCAATCAATATCTACTATCTTACCAAGATGAGAAGTACTGATAAAAACTATGATCTTGTCAGGGTATCGGGCGATGAAGGCCTTACAAAGTACATGATAGATCTATATAAGGAAGATATAGCGAAGTGCTTCCCCGGGATTTCCATGGATTTCAAGGATGTAAACTGCGGTTTTGTGGTTTGCCACAAAGGAACTCCTGCCGGAATTCTGCTGGGTAACCTCAAGGATCACATACTTGATATAAAGCTTGACTATTCCATTCCGGAATACCGCGACTTCTCTATCGGCGAATTTTTGATGTCCAATCTCATACACGAGGGCATTGATAAACTGGTCTACAACGGCTCGGATGAGCATCACAAGGCCTATCTTAGGAAAACCGGTTTCGTGGAGAAAAAGGGACATTACGAGAGAACACTGTAAAAAAATTGGGTCGGACTTCTTATACGGAGTCCGACCTTTTTATAGCTTCCGATTACTATTTCTTATCGGAAAATGGGTTGATTTTATAACGGTCAGGGATTAAAGTTAATAATCATATCTGACATATAAAAACCCGCTTTAATTATAGGGGCGGATTTAAGAGGAGGACAAAAGTTATGAAAAAGAAGTTTTTGACAAGTATTTTACTTTCTACAGTGCTTACATTTGGCGCTCTTACAGGTTGCGCAGGCTCATCTGCCGGTGACGCAGCAGGAACTGCAGAAAGTACAGAAACCGCCACAGAGGCAGAGAGCACAGAAGAGGCTACAGAAGCAGAGAGCACAGAAGAGGCTACAGAGGCAGAGAGCACAGAAGAGAGTGCTGATGTCACAGCAGCTCCCGCAGACGGCGACAATAAGATTGTAGTTGGTGCTACACCCGTTCCTCACGCAGAGATCCTTGACAACATTCTTAAGGATGTTCTTGCAAAGGATGGTTGGGAACTCGAGACAGTTGTATTTAACGACTACGTACTTCCCAATACTTCACTTGAAGAGGGTGAGCTTGATGCCAACTACTTCCAGACACTTGGCTACATGAATCAGCAGAACGAGGATGCAGGTCTTCACCTTGCAGCAGTAGCAGGCGTTCACATCGAGCCCATGGGTATCTACTCCGAGAAGTACACAGCTCTTGCTGATATTCCGGACGGCGGTTCAATCGGTATCCCGAACGATCCCGACAACGGTGAGCGTGCTATCGATCTTCTTGTTCAGAAGGGCCTTCTTACATCAAAGGGCGGCTTTGGTACAGACGACAACTACACAGAGGATGCACTTACAAAGGATGCTGAGGCAAACCCGCACGGCTATGTGATCACACCTCTTGAGGCAGCATCACTTCCGCTTTCACTTCCCGATCTTGACGCTGCAGCGATCAACGGAAACTATGCTCTTGAGGCAGGTCTTCCGGATTCACATCCCGCTCTTGATATCGAGGAGTTTGACGATGAGACAACTGTAAAGAGAACCAACTTCCTTGTAGTTAAGCAGGGCAACGAGGATTCTGCCAAGATTCAGGCTCTTGTAAAAGCACTTCAGTCCGACGAGGTTAAGGCATACATCGACGAGACCTATAAGGGCGCGGTTATCTCTTCATTCATTGATGGACAGTAATTAAAAAACATATAAACGATTTAAGCCAATATTAGAAATCACTCCTACCTTAAAAACGCTAAGAGTAGTGCGAAAAAGCATTACTTTTAGTGTTTTTTTATTTTGGTTTAATATATTTTTTCATAAAAAACAGTTAAGATATAAAAGGAGAATACTGCAAACCGCTGATTGAAGGGGGTTTTCATGCAAAAAAACAAGTTGTTCACCGATGATCTTACTGCAATAATACCTTCTGAGGAAAAGATGTCTGCAATGGAATGGCTTGCAGAGCAGATGCCCGGAGGATTTTTCATATACCGCGCAGATGATTCCACTGAGCTTTTATATGTAAACAGTTCGGTCTGTGATATCTTCGGATGCAGCAGTGTGGATGAATTCAGGAAATATACCGGCAATACCTTCAAGGGAATGGTTCACCCGGATGACTATGACAGCATTCAGTCATCTATAGATAACCAGATAGCCATGAACTCAAACTCAAGACACATGGACTATGTGGTATACAGAATAATCAGAAAAGACGGAACCATACGCTGGGTTGATGATTACGGTCACTTTGCGACTCTCCCGGGCTTTGGTGATGTTTATTATGTTTTCATAGGTGATATCACAGAGACCAAGCTCGCCAAAGAAGAGACTGAGAGAGCCAATACCCTTGCAATTGCTCTTGAAGAAGCTGAACAGGCGAATGTAGCAAAGAGCGCATTTTTATCAAATATGAGTCATGAGATCCGCACTCCCATTACGGCCATTCTCGGCATGAACGAGATGATACAAAGAGAGGCGGAGGATTCAGCCATACTGGATTATTCCGAAAACATCAGGAAGGCCGGGGTTAGTCTTCTTGGAATCATCAGTGATATTCTGGACTTTTCCAAGATAGAGACCGGCAAAATGGAATTGCAATGCGAAAAGTATGCTCCGGATGCACTTATCAGAGATCTTTACAATCTTATCAGATTCAGGGCTGAGGCCAAGGGACTGACTCTGCATTTTGAAATCGATTCAGAAATTCCCAAAGAACTTATAGGAGACGAAATCCGCATAAAGCAGATAATAACGAACATTCTCACTAATGCCGTGAAGTATACGGAGGAGGGAAGCGTCAATTTTGCGATGAAGCTGAAGGAGAAGAGTTCGGACTTCGTCACCATGGAGATATCCGTAACCGATACCGGAATCGGAATCAAAAAAGAGGATATAGACAAGCTCTTTGAGCCCTTTGACAGACTTGATCCCAAAAAGACGAGAAGCATAGAAGGCTCGGGACTTGGACTTTCAATCACCAGGCAGCTCCTTTCGCTTATGGACAGTGAACTCAAGGTGGAGAGCACTTATAAAAAGGGTTCAAAGTTTTATTTCACCCTGACTCAGAAGATTGGAAATGACACACCTATAGGTGATATAACGGAGGAATTCCTGCTTCACGATAACTCCGGACAAGCGCATGGACAGACTTCGTTTATTGCTCCGGGCATGAGGCTTCTTGTCGTGGATGATACGCCGATGAACCTCCAGGTTATTGCGGGGCTTTTGAAGCGCACAAGAATGCATATAGATGTGGCAAGCAGCGGCGCAGAATGCATAGAAAAATTCGGGGCCGAGCACTACGACATGGTCTTTTTGGACTATCGTATGCCGCATATGAACGGGATAGAGACCCTCACAGAGATAAAGAACAAATACCCCGAGAAGTTTGAGAAGACACCTATAATCTCTCTCACCGCCAGTGCGGTTTCGGGGGACAAGGAAAAAATGCTCTCCGCCGGTTTTACCGATTACCTGACAAAGCCGGTAAACATCGACGAGATGGAGCGCATGATGTGCAAATATCTGCCTGACGATTCTGTCTTCATGATAGGTGATGAGGTAAATGATGAAACGGCGAAGCTTCCGAAAATCGCTTTTGACTATCCGGAGCTTGATCCTGCGAAAGGTATCGAGTATTGCGGCGATGCAGAGGATTACATCTATGCTCTTGAAACCTATGAGATGTCTGTTGATGCCAAGGCGGAGCAGATAGAAAACAGCCTGAAAGATGATGATATGGATGCATATGTTCTAAATGTGCATTCACTTAAGAGTACTTCCTCTGCCATAGGTGCCGTGAGCATGTTTGAAAAAGCGAAGGCGTTGGAAATGGCTGGAAAGGATAAGGATTTTGCAACAATTCAGAGGGACACTCCGTTCCTTATAAAAGAATACAAAGAGCTAAAGGCTATCATTCACAGGATCATACAGAATTATGAGGCAAATGATGAGACTGCAGCAAAGCCTCTGGATGTTGTTGAAGAAGCAAGAAGTCAAATGCTGGCTAAAGCTCTGGAGGAAGCGGAGCATGCCAATATGGCGAAGACGGCCTTTTTATCCAATATGAGTCATGAGATAAGAACGCCTATGAATGCCATTATCGGACTTGATAACATCGCGCTCAAAAATCCTGATATCGACAGCGAGACAAGAGATATACTGGTGAAGATTGGTGCCAGCGCAAAGCACCTGCTATCACTTATAAATGACATCCTTGATATAAGCAGAGTTGAGTCGGGGAAAGCCAAACTTAAGAATGAGGAATTTTCATTCGGAAATATGCTTGAGCAGATAAATACCATGACTGAGTCCCAGTGTAAGGATAAAGGTCTTGTGTTTGATTGTCTGGTAAAAGGCCACATGGACGACTTTTACGTCGGCGATGAGATGAAGATGAAGCAGGTGGTCATAAATGTCCTCGGTAATGCCGTGAAATACACACCGGCTCCGGGAAAGGTGACTTTCACTGTTGAAGAGACAGAGCGCACGGATGATAGAGCTGTTGTCAGATTTGTCATAAAGGATACCGGCGTTGGAATGGATGCTGATTATATTCCGAAGATCTTTGAGCCCTTCTCACAGGAAAAAGAGGGAACAAGCAACCAGTACGGCAGTACCGGGCTGGGAATGGCCATCACCAAGAATATAGTTGATATGATGTGTGGTCAGATCGAAGTGCAGTCTGAAAAGGGGAAAGGCTCTGAATTTACCATAACCATACCTCTCGGAATAAGCAAAAAAGAGATAGGAGAGGCAGGCTTTGATCCGACTACTTTGACCACACTTATAGTTGATGATGACGCTACTGCCTGTGAACATGCAAAGATGGTGCTTGCAAGGATTGGCATTGAGGCAGACTACGTCCTGTCGGGCAAGGAAGCCTTGACTGCCATGGAAAAGAAGGAATCCCTCAAGTCACCTTACAAACTTGTACTGTTGGATTGGAGGATGCCGCAAATGGACGGTGTCGAACTCACGAGGGCGATCAGAAAGCGCTATGGCGATGAGGACATTACTGTTATATTAACGACCTACAACTGGGACGACATCATGGAAGAAGCTCTGGATGCCGGAGTCGATGCATTTATGGCCAAGCCGCTCTTTGCAGGAAGCATTCAGCAGGAACTTAAAAAGATCGTGGAGGGAAGCAGAGAAAAGAGCAGGGGGAATGCACACAAGGCTTCGCTTACCGGAAGAAAGATACTGCTTGCCGAGGACATGAATATCAATGCCCAGATCATGAAGCAGATTCTGAAAATGAAGGAAATAAGCGCTGATGTTGCAACCAACGGAGAAGAGGCGGTAAAGCTTTTTGAAGGAAGTGATGTGTCCCACTATGATGCCATTCTTATGGACATCAGGATGCCTGTAATGAACGGACTTGAAGCAACGAAGGCGATAAGAGCCCTGGGCAGGGAGGATGCGGCGAAAATACCGATCATTGCACTTACAGCCAATGCTTTTGACGAAGATGTACAGCTGTCTCTGGATGCGGGGATGAATGCGCACCTGTCCAAGCCCATCGAACCGGATGCCCTTTTCGGGACGCTGGAAAAACTGATAACTGACTGATTACAAATGAGGAGGTTCCTATGAAGTACATTTTACTTGTGGACGACGATGAGGATATGATGAAAATTGTTGCAAGGTGGCTTGAGAAAGCAGGCTATGAAGTATCTTCAGTTACTTCAGGGAAGGCTGCGGTCGCAGCTGTTTCCGAGAGAACACCGGATCTCGTTCTCCTCGATTACAGCATGCCCGATATGGACGGACCGGCAACGCTTGGTGCCATAAGAGAGGCGGTGCCAGATAAAAATATCCCGGTCCTTTTCAGAACCGGGAAGGATGATTTGTCTTCGCAGGAGATTATGGAAAAATGCAACCCTGCGGGCGTGATATCCAAAGCGGAAGGAAAACCTGCCCTTCTGGCTGCTATTGCTGAGATTTGTTAAACAAATCCTCCTCAAAGAATCTTTGCAGAGCATCGAGGAGTGTCTCCTTCTGAGATGACTTAAGAAGATACCCATCGGGTTTATATTCGAGAATACGAAATACGTGATCCCTGTCATTTTTTCCTGTGAGGAAAATGATGGGGATTCTGTGTGTATCGGGATTGTTTCTTATCATTTTCATGAGCTCGTATCCATCCATCTCCGGCATCTCGTAGTCGAGGATTATGAGATCAGGTATGGTGGTTGCCAGACCCTGAAGCAGATCTTGGCCGTTATCAAAGCATGAAACATGATAGGAAGATGAAAGCCAGTGATCTGCCACGGTCAGATAATCCTTGTCATCATCTACTATGAAAAGGGTTTTCGTCCTGTGATACTCAGCTAAAAGTCTCGAGAAATATTCAAAATCCTTAACAAAGGAATCAATATCGATAGGCCTTATGTAGGTTCTCGAAACGCGGAAGGCACCACCTGATGACATGGCAATATCGATGTCCTGGGGATCTCCGGCAATGCATAAAAGCTTCGAATCATCCTGGCACATCTCAGCCAGAAGGTTCATGGTCAGTTTTATATGGGATTTATCATTGGTTCCCGGATAGTAAATTATAATATCTACTTTTGAGCGGTAAGTGATGATCTTATCGGGTTCGTCCGGAATCACAGTGACCTTAAAGCGGGCCGCGGTCAGACTCTTTTCCAGGCTGGTGGGAACAATTCCGCTGTTTGTTTGAACGAAAAGAACTGATCTGGTGCAGTCTTCCGGTGGCTCGGCTTCTTCGCGGAGGCTCTTTTGTTCCGAAGCTGCCTGTGACAGATGCTTTATATCCTCATCCTCCGTAATCCTTGAAAGGAGTTTTCCATAGGCTTTGTATGAAGATAAAAAGGCGGGCGCGTCGTTTCTTATCATCCGATAATTCCCGTTTTCGGCAGCCTCTTCAAGCGCTGCGGCTTCCTCGCACAGAGACCTGGCACCTATCAGCCGTGCCATGCTTTTTAAGGAATGGACGCTGAGTTTGAACATGGTCCAGTCCTCACATACAAAATGGGTTTGAATTTCGTGAGACTTTGAATTGATTGAGGAATAAAAAATGTAGAGAGCATCAATATAATCTTCTGCGGTCTCACAGTTTGATATGCCTGCAATAAGATCGATACGGGGAACGGATTTAAGCCATACCGGAAGCTTGTCGAGCTCTTCCTTCACAGCATCGTCGGAGACATTACTGCTATCAATATGGTCTATCATGGTATTGACATAGCGCTCTTTTTCCTCGATGGCGAAGCTGTCTTCCTCAGGCAGATAAGTCATAAGGACCTCATACAATTGCCTCGGGTCGACAGGCTTTATAAGGACATCCGCAAAACCGGCTGCCTTATACAGATTTATGTTTGATCTTGCATCTTCTGTTGTGTGGCAGATAACGGGAACCTTTATCTTCTTTTTGGCAAAGATATCCTGTAATGCCAGGAAGGTGTCGACGCCATCCATATCAGGCATGCGATGATCCATCAGGATGAGATCGTAATTTTTTTCCCTGCACATATCAAGGCATTCCTGACCGCTCTCAACCTGATCTGACTGAACTCCGTTGGAAGCCAGAAGGGAAGAGAGAATCATTCTGTTTATGGGCATATCATCCACTATAAGTACGCGTGAGGCTTTGTTCTCCATGTAGGTTCCTCTTTTTCGTAAGTTATTTATCGAATATATCCCTATAAAAATACTATAAGGTATTTTGAACTCTGTTGGTATTAAAGTTTTATTAAACAAGCAATTAAATCTAAACTTGTTTGCATAATCCAATTTAGTATGATAAAGTGGTAAAGAATGAAAAATTTAGAGGAGGGCATTGTTTTATGAAAAAGAAGATAATAGCAGGATTACTTATAACAGCAATGACATTTTCGCTTACAGCATGCGGCGGAGCAAAGACAGACAGCGCCGAAGGCACATCAACTGCAGATACTGCAGAAGAGGCAGCAGAGAGCAGTGATGCGGGCTCCGATGTTGACTATATAAAAGGAAAAGGAAAGCTTATCGTAGGAATCACAGACTTTGCTCCTATGGATTACAAGGATGACAGCGGCAACTGGATCGGCTTTGATGCTGACCTTGCAAAGAAGGTTGCCGAGTCCCTCGGAGTTGAAGCTGAGTTTGTAGAGATCGACTGGGATAACAAGATTCTTGAGCTTGATAACAAGTCAATTGATGTAGTATGGAACGGAATGACACTTACAAACGAAGTTACAAACGCAATGGAGTGCACCAAGCCTTATCTTAACAATGCACAGGTTGTGGTTGTTCCGTCAGATATTGCGGATGAGGTGAAAAGTGCAGAGGATGCTGCTTCCTACAGCTTTGCGGTTGAGGCAGGTTCAGCAGGTGAGCAGGCAGCTACCGATAACGGCTATGATTTTGTATCCGTTACATCTCAGGCTGATGCTGTAATGGAAGTTCAGGCAGGTACTTCTGGCGCATGTATTATCGACCTTCTCATGGCAGGCGCTATGATTGGTGAGGGTACAAGCTATCCCGATCTTTCACACACAGTAGAACTTACAACAGAAGAGTATGGTATTGGATGCCGCAAGGGATCCGATCTTGCTGCTTACATCGATGATCAGCTTGGGGTTATGTATGCTGACGGAAGCATGATGGAGATTGCAAAGCAGTACGGTGTTCAGGACGCCGTAATTGCAAGATAATCCTGATTTTAAAAAATAGCGAAATCTATGCCCCGCTTAATGGCGGGGCATTTGAAACTACGGAAAGAGGAATCTATATATGTTTTGGATCGTTACCTTATCACTGCTTGAGGGGTTCCTGGCAACAATTAAATTATTTGCTTTAACACTTGTTTTTTCACTGCCCCTGGGGCTTCTCATTTGCTTTGGCTCAATGAATAAGCTACCTCTGATAAGGGTACCTATAAGGTTTTTGATCTGGGTTGTACGTGGAACACCGCTGATGCTGCAGCTCCTTATCATATACTACGGACCCGGAATTTTTCTTAGATTAAACGTGTGGGGAACTTCAACCTCCGGAAGATTTATGGCAGCACTTATAGCATTTGTGATTAACTACGCCTGCTATTTTTCTGAGATATACAGAGGCGGAATCCAGTCAATTCCGGTAGGACAGTACGAGGCTGCGCAGGTTCTCGGCATGACGAGATGGCAGACCTTCAAAAAAGTCATTCTCCTGCAGCTCATCAAACGAATCGTTCCGCCGATTTCAAACGAAGTTATAACCCTTGTTAAGGATACTTCTCTTGCGAGAGTTATTGCGGTTTATGAGATCATCTGGAACGGACAGGCCTTCATTAAGAGCAGCGGAATCATCTGGCCATTGTTCTACACAGGCGCATTTTATCTGCTCTTTAGCGGACTTTTGACACTGCTGTTCAGATACATCGAGAAGAAGCTGAGCTATTTTAGGTAAGGACGAGAAGGTACACGGAAAATGCCAATACTTGAAGTTAAAGATATAAAGAAAAAATTTGATAATAGCGAGATTCTTAAGGGAATCTCATTCGACATGGAAGAGGGACAGGCGATATCCATTATCGGATCCTCGGGAAGCGGAAAGACAACGCTGCTTCGCTGCCTGAATTTCCTGGAGAGAGCTGACGAAGGAACTATAACCGTAAGAGGAGAGAAGCTTTTTGATGCATCGCTTCCAATGGAAAGCGCGGATGCTCTTCGTGAAAAGAGACTCCATTTCGGTATGGTTTTCCAGCAATTCAATCTCTTCCCGCAGTACACGGCGCTTGAGAATGTTACACTTGCACCGGGACTTTTGAGCGGAGGTCAGGATAGTGATGCGATCATAAAAAGAGGTAAAGAGCTTTTGGATCAGATGGGACTTTCTGACAGAATGGATAACTACCCGCATCAGCTTTCCGGCGGGCAGCAGCAGAGAGTTGCCATAGCCCGTGCTCTTGCATTGAAACCTGATATCCTCTGCTTTGATGAGCCCACTTCGGCGCTTGATCCTGAGCTTACCGGTGAGGTTTTGAGAGTAATAAGAGAGCTTGCAAACAAGAATACCACTATGATCATAGTTACTCATGAGATGGCATTTGCAAGAGATGTTGCGGACGAGGTTATTTTCATGGACGGCGGAGTAATCCTGGAGAAGGGACCTGCGAAGGAAGTGATAAATAACCCGAAGGAGGAACGTACAAGACAGTTTCTTTCAAGTGTTCAGTCCGGATCTTAATTTAACATGTGTGGATAATAAAACGGATAGCAAAGAGCTTGCTATCCGTTGTTTTTCGTGATTTACATTGTGGGATTTAAGTTAACCCGCTGTCAGCTTTCCGGTGGTACTGCGTCGAGCTCTATTGTGGCTGTGAAGGTACTTCCGATTCCTTCTTCGCTTTCTGCGATAATATCACCCTTCATGAGACATGCAAGGCGCTTTGCGACGGAAAGTCCAAGGCCTGTACCTGTGCCATACTTGCTGGGATTCCTCTTTTCCTGTGAGAAGGTTCTGAAAAGGCTTGGCATAAAGGCACTGCCGATGCCGCAACCCTCATCTTTTACTACAAATTTTATTCTGTAAAAATCACCGTGCTTTTTGGAAGAAACATATATCTCGACAGTGTCTCCGCGCTCGCTGAACTTTACGGCGTTATTGGTTAAGTTTATCACCATCTGCTGAGTTCGTCCGAGGTCGCAGATGACCTGCGGGTTTGCTCTGTATTCTCTGTGTACGATAACTGTCACATTTTTTTCTTTTGCGAAGGCTTTGGTGATATTCTCAACGCCGTCCACGATATCATCAAGGGATGCTCTTTTCGGGTCGAGGTTTAAGTTACCGCCGTCGATTTTATCAATATCGAGAATATCGCTCATAAGTCTGGAGAGATAGTGACTGGAAGTGTAGATTTTTCTCATATCACTTCGAAGGACGTCGACATCCTCCTGATTCATTCCAAGATAGGACAGAGCGGAGATGGCGTTCATGGGATTCTTGATTTCATTACTCATGCGGGATAAGAATTCCGACATGCGTCTGTTGGCACGCTTTTCATTATCGAGAAGCTTGTCGTTTAATTTATTAAGCTGTTCGATTTTCCTGATGCGTTCCTGCTCCTCGGTGACGTCCATAAAGGAGCCTACAAATCCGATAATAACACCTTCATCATAGATGGGTGTTTTGGTAGCAATGATCTCTCTTACTTCGCCTTTAACAATACACAGGCCATGAACATTGTGAGTACTCTCACCGTGAAGGACCCGGAGCTCATCCTGCATGAAAGGTTCAGGATCCGGATGCCAGCCCATATCCTCGTCGGTTTTACCGATAACTTCATCAGCTGATTTAAAACCATAAAAATTGAGAAATGCCTGGTTTACTCCGACAAATCTGCGCTGGGTATCCTTCCAGAAGATACAGTCCTGGGTAGTATTTATGATTTTGTCGAACAACTGATCCGCATGTTCGTCAAGTGAAATTGTCTTTAACTTTTCGATATTATCACTCATCTAAATCCTCTTGAAAAAAATACAAGAAATCTCCTTACACAAAACGTGAAAGTGTATATCAATTATAACACGAAATTCCGTAAATGCTATAGTGGAAGAAATAAGTTCTCGTTTTTAAGTTCATCTTTTATGAATGAGATATCACTGTCCGATAAATTGAACAGCTTAAAACACTTATCATCGAGCTCATTGTAAAGTGCGGTTATCTTGCTTTTGCGTTCGCCCTCGGAGGGTGATTTTGAATCACCGGGGGTCCCGCAAAGCTCTAAGATACTGTCAATTATGGCAATTATTTTGTTTTGGGTATCAGCATCCGCAGCCGGAATCGGGATCTGTTCGATGTGCGATCTTAAAATTTTTACCGAACGGAATTTTTTGATGAAATAATATTCGGAGGCGCTGCAGTTTAAAATCGCCATGATATATTTCATGCTGAGATTTTCAATGTTCGGAATTACGATATTACAGCTGTTAAGAGACAGGGTTTGTTTGTCATCATATGCAAAAACAAGTCGTCCTCCGATGAAACGATAGAGCAGCTTTTCAGGTGCCCGGTACATGGAAAGAGGTGCTACCTGCTGGCATTTATCGGGATCGAAGTTTATGTAGCACTTGGGGATTCTGAAGGCATATTTGAAAATATCGGTGCCTTTCAGTATAACTTCGTTGTTTGCGGTCTTTCGTGATTTGAGCATTTCCTTGTTGGCACCTGTTACGATTCCAAGTGCAAACTCGGCATTCCCTTCGAGCCTTTTCGCACCGGGCAGAG
This sequence comes from Butyrivibrio sp. WCD2001, assembly GCF_000424485.1. Lineage (NCBI taxonomy): Bacteria > Bacillati > Bacillota > Clostridia > Lachnospirales > Lachnospiraceae > Butyrivibrio > Butyrivibrio sp. WCD2001. The sequence goes on from NZ_AUJZ01000012.1 coordinate 48,698, forward strand.
TCTCCAGATGGTTAAGGATCCGGTACTCATTGTCGGGCATAAGGAAGTCGAAGGCGTCTCCTGTAAGCTTCCTTGCCGAAGTGATCTTGAAGGAGGATTCCTTTTCATATACGACAGGATTTTTTGAAAGGAAGCTGTCGGTGGACTTTTGTACCTGCATTATCACGGAAGGGCACTGGACATGATCGAATACATCTCCCAGATATTCAAGGTGCGTAAGTGTGGTTGTCTTCAGCAGAAGCTCACGAATTATTCGATGAGTTTTGACAAGAAGGACCGACTCCGGAAGGACGTAGGAAAGTGTACCGCCGTCTTTAAGAAGACCGAGAGCCTGCTCAGTAAAAAGATCAAAGGAATCGGGTGATTTTGCCTTGCCGCATTCGAAAGTATCCTTGAGGTAAGTCTTTTCATCTGCAGTGAAAGAAGAACCCCAGGGAGGATTGCCAAGGATAATATCGTAGGTTTTATCACTCCTGTTTTCATGGAGGAAATCCCTTACTATAAGATGCTCTTTCCAGAAATCGACATCAGGGATTCTGTACTTGAGTGCCAGGTTAATCCTTGCAAGAAGAATACTGGTCTCATCGAGATCATAGCCGTAGAGATTCCCGGCAGGGACACCCGGAGGAAGACATAATAAAAAGTTACCGGTTCCGCAGCCCGGATCAAGGATCTGTTTATCCTGACCTTCTGAGAGGATTGATGCCTCAAAAAGGTGTCCGAGAAGTCTTTGTACGATTGTTCCGGGAGTGTAATAGGTTCCCTCGCTTTTCCTTGCGCGAAGGTGCTTTAAAGATATGTATATCAGACCAAGAGTATCCTCGCCGGGAACGTACTCGAAGTTCCCGGTTAGAGAGATGATGTCCTCAGGTAAGGATGTGTCGTCTTCGGATGGATGAAGCTCCGTGATAAGGTGTGAGTATTTCTCCTGTTCTTCATCCAAAATTCTTTTGGAAATAAGCCTTTTTGCGCAGCCCGCAAGGATGGCTTTCAGCATGGAATCTGTGAGTTCAAAAGGTTTGGTCTGCTCTGAAGATTCCGCTGTTTCTTCAGGTTCTGTAGTAAGAGCACTGCAGCTTTCAAAGTCGGCAATGTCTGAAATAAGTTTGTTAACCAGCGGGAGATTGGGAGAAGTCGCAGGAATATAAGAGCTGTACAGGAGCTTACCCGATACGTAGGTTTTGTTCCTGCGGCTCTTTAAGGATTTGATCTTTCCGTTTTCAAGATCGGCTTTGAGGGAGCTGACGTACTCCTCAGAAAAGAGATACGAGCGTCCCTTTTTTCCTTCAGGCTTAATCTTACCGAGCTTTATCCAGTTTCTCCCTGTGGCGGGAGTGATAGACAGTTCTGCACAAAGGTCAGATAGTGTAAGCATTAGCGCAATCCCCCTCATCCGTCAGCTTTGCTGACACCTTCCCCCAAAGGGGAAGGCAATAGATATTATAAGCATTATTATTCCTATCAGGCTTAGGATAAATCCTGCCACGAGACCCGGGGTGTGGTAAACCAGTTTGATGTCGTGGTGGCCATCGGTCATTTCAAGAGCACTGAACATGGTGTCGGCTGTGAGGAGCTCTGTCTTTTTGCCGTCAACGTAGGCGGTCCATCCCTTGGAATAAGGAATTGATAAGAAGAGAATCTCACTGTCGCCGCAGTCAATGCTTCCTGTAATAGTATTCGTTGCAAAGGAGATGGGATTCTTGTGAAGATCCACATCCGTAAGTGTATGTGCTTTAAGCTCTGTGAGGCGGTCATGCATGGTTGCAAGCGATCTGCAATACACGCTCATCTCATCGAATTTATAGGTGCCTTTTTCATTAAAATTGATTCTGATATAGGTCTTTGCCTCGTTGGCATTTCCGAGATTTACAAGGAAATCATGCCAGCCGGAGTAGTACCAGGAGCGCTCTGTCTTGTAATCGATGTTTTTGCTGATACAGGTGCCGTCAGCGAGTTCTGTGGAGATGATGATGCTGGGCACGTCATTTTTACACTTGATTCGAAGGTTCTTCAGATACAAAAGAGTTTCGCAGCCGGGGTTACCGTTAAAGGTGAGAAGAACGGAGGAACCTGCTTTTGCCTTGAAACCGCCGTTTACTTCCTTTACATCGCCCTCAAGAGTTATGTCATAAGGAATAGACTCAGAGGTGAAAACCGGCTCAGCTTCAGGATATTTGGATGCGATATCATCTTTTAGAACGGCTCCGTAAAGGAGTGCTTCCTCGCGCTGAACAGGAGTCATGGCGCTTAGAGCAGACTCTGATATGGCGCTGCTATAAGTAAAACCAAGAGGCATAGCGTCAGGGTTTTCATAGATTCCAAAGTTGTACTTTTCATAGGACGGTACATATCCGCAGGGTACAAAAGCCTGTTGCTCAGGGGTGTTATATCTGAGGGAGTAGTATCGAACTCCGGCAATCGAATTAAGGACTGCTCTGTCGTCCAGGGCAAAGTATGCAAAGCTCTGCTGGTCGTTTATAGCCATGAGCTTGAAGTACTCGGATACGCTCTTATCGGCAAGACTCCAGAAGAACTGTGTTGAGGATATGCCATCGAGCATAGCAGCGTTCCAGACAAGGTCGCGTCCCGAATAGCGATAGAAATCATTTGAGGCATCGAGGCCTGAAGCTGCTGCATTTTCTTCGACCACCTGAACCTCGGTGCTCTGCAGCTGGGTATACATTTCCTCGGGAGTGCAGATATCCATGTAGTCTCTTATCATGTTGCCCTCGTCGGGTGAGTACGCCATGCGGCCATTTTTCGTGATAAATCCAAGTGTTATCATAAGGATCATTATACTTACGATAGAAGCGACAAAAGCGGGTTTACGCTCTTTTCCTTTTCCCATGAAGGCAGCTGCTTTATTTCCTGTGAAGTCCGTAAATTCAGCGGTTATAAAACCTGCGAAAAGGGCACAGGCAAAAGCCCATCTGTTTACTGCATAGGAGAAGGCTGCAAAGATATATCCGCAAAACGGCAGGCACAGGAAGATGGTAAGAAGTATCATGTAAACCAGTTCCTGGTAGATAGCTGCTTTTGTTCCGGATTCTGTAGAGCCTTTTCTTGCTACTAGATAATACACAGCGCGGATAATAACGAATACAGCAGCTATTACAAATACCGGTGTAAAGCCAAGCTGAGTGTCGTTTGATCCGTGATAGACGAAGCTGTAAACATTTTTCCAAAGCTCCTTGTAATATGCGGCGTCGTAGAAGAGCGGGATTGTGATGCCGGAAGCTGCTCTCGGATTATTCGGAAAAGCAACGAGAACGGGCAGCAGTATGAACATGCTCATCAGGGTGCCGATAATTCCGTAGGCAAAGAATGTGCCGATGGTACGAAGCATAGCACCGGGTTCGTGTTTTCCAATGTATGAAAAAAGCAGCCGTACGATTACATAGATGATAGTAAGGAGCACGATTATATAGAAAAAGTAGAAATTGTTGGTACCTGCGAGAAAGACGGCAACAGCGAAAAATGCCGGCTTTTTCTCTTTTAAGATCTTCTCCGCCCCGAGAAGAACCAGCGGGAGATAGATCAAAGGGTTCGCAAAGAAGGGATGCCACAGGCCGAGGTACATGAAATATGAACCGAAGCTGTAGGTGAACATTCCCGTAAGAAGTGCCGGCGCGGACATATCTTTTCGCATATATTTCGCATACAGTGAAAAGGTGATACCTGCAAGGTACGCGCGAAGAATCATAACTACCTGGAAGTAGATATGAATATATTCTGTTTTTACAAACGCGGAAAATAAATTAAGAAGATCGCCGAGGGCATAGTACTGAAGCGTAGGATACATGTCGCTTCCGTATCCTATCCCGAAGGCGAAGGTCTGAAGGCTGAGGGAGTGGTCCTTGAATACATGATAAAAAACTCCGCGGAGCCACTTTGAATAGTAAGCCGCAGCCTTAAGATGCTGCCGCCAGGTATCACCCTCGCAGATGAGGCTCTTGCCGTTTGAATAGAAATATCCATAGACAAGAGCTGACATGGCAGCAAATATGGCTGTGTAGATAAGATAGAAAACTACTGTTTTCCATCCGGATTTTTTTGAAACATTCTGATCATTATGTATATCCATTATACGGGAATCCCCTTATTCATCGTCCTCTTCTTCATCGTCGTCATCGTCCTCTTCGGGAGTGGCGGCGGGAGCTGCCTCTGGAGCAGGCGCTGCTTCGGCAGCAGGCTGAACATTCTCTGCGGGAGCTTCAGCGGGAGCCGGTGTTTCAGCAGGTGCAGGAGTTTCTGCCGGTGTTTCAGCAGGTGCTGCATTCGGATCCGTAGTATTGAGAGAATCCGGACTTGCAGGTGTAGCATTTGCATTGCCCACGGCAGGACCTGTGTAGATGATACCCTGCTGGATAAGGCTTGTCTCCTGAGCAAGAATTTCCTGTATATTCGGCTGAGCCATGAATTCAGGTGTGTGGTGACAGGTTACGGAAGGCGTTACAACCGTATTTCCTGCTTCGTCAACACTGGTAGTGTAGTTGCCTGAACCGCTGCCGCCGGGTGACTGTGCCTGAAGTGCTGCAGGCTCCGGAGGAATAAGCTCAAATACACCTGATATTTTGAAAGGACACTGCTCTGTAGCGGGATGCTGATCACTCTGACACAGGATTCCTGAATAGTGAACGTTACAGCTATCAGAGGGAGCAGTACCTTCTTCAAAGTACTCAGTCATAAGTGTGCCATCGCAGAGTCCTGCAATAGGCGATTTTCCTGATCTTGAGCAAACCGTGGCTGTGACAACGGAAGCGGGTTTCTCGAAGGTGGTGGAGGGTAGGTTCTCATGTATCTTGGACATTACGGCTCTCCACATGTCCTTCGCAAGATGCTGCTCTGCTTTGGTGGTCAGATCCACGTTGTTGTCATAGCCTGCCCAGGTAGTTGCAGTGTAATAGGTTGTGTAGCCTGCAAACCAAACGTCGTTCTCATCTGAGGTAGTACCTGTCTTACCTGCTATGGCGGTTGTTCCGAAGTTAACAGCGGTACCTGTACCCTTGGTTACAACGTCCTGCATTGCACTTGTAAGAAGATAAGCTGTGGACTCCTTGAGGATTCTTGTGGAATCGGAGTTAGTGTTATCAAGAAGAGTGTTGCCTTCGTGGTCAACAACCTTGGTATAAAGCTTTGGTTTGATGTAAACGCCGCCATTTGCGATTGCCGCATAAGCTGCGTTAAGTTCCATGTTGGTGACACCGTGTGTCAGACCTCCGAGAGCTGTAGGAAGCTGAACATCTGTGAAAATTTTACCGTTGATCTCTTCATTTTCAGCAAGGGTCGTGAAACCGAAATTTTTCAGATAATCAAAAGCAAGCTGAGGAGTGATAACGGTCATCGTCTTAACTGCGATGATGTTCATTGACTGCTCGATAGCGGTTCTTATAGAGGTAAGACCTCTGTAGGACTCGCCGTACCAGTTGTTAACGGGGCGGCCGTCGGGATAATTGAACGGAGCATCGTTAAATACTGTGGCAAGAGTAAGTCCTGCGCTGTCCAGAGCAGGTGCATAGGTTGAGAGCACCTTGAAGGTGGAACCGGGCTGGCGAACAGTGTCTGTTGCACGGTTAAGAGTTCTGGAAGCGGTCTTGTTTCCGCGGCCTCCGACCATGGCTACCACATAGCCTGTGGTGTGATCCTCAATTGTGAGAGATACCTGAGGCTGAGGTGTGAGATTCTTGCGCTCACCGTCGATGGTATCATTTGGTCCGACAACTGCAGCTTTATAGGTTTCAATTGCCGCATCTGCTTCTTCCTCTGAGTTAAACAGCATGTTGAAGCCTTTGTTCTCCTGCTGGAAATAAGATTTCATCATCTCTGTGCTGTAGTTGGTAGGATTGCCCTCAGAATCAATTGTAGTAAGTGCATAATCGAGAAGGTATTTAGTGCCTTCAGGATAATTGGATTCATCCATGTAAACCGAGTCACAGATCGACTGAATAGCAGGATCCTGTGTTGAGTAGATCTTAAGACCACCGCTGTACAGGAGCGTATAAGCCTGAGTCTCGTTATAACCTGCATCGATGAGATCGTCGATAAGCTGGTTTGTAAGGGCATCGACGAAGTAGGAGTTGATGGTGTTATCAGCAGTCTCCTTGTCAGCAACCTGAATTCTGGCATAGACATCGTCGTTCATTGCTTCATCAAACTCTATCTGAGAGATGTAGCCCTGTTTCAGCATTTTTTTCAGTACTGTCTCACGGCGCTCAGCGTTCTTGTCCGGATGCGTAATGGGATTAAAACGGCTGGGGTTCTGTGTGATACCTGCGATAACCGCGCACTCTGACAGAGTCAGGTTAGTAACAGACTTGTTGAAATAGCGAAGTGAAGCTGCCTGCACACCGAGAGTGTTAGAGCCCAGGTTGATGGTGTTCATATAGTTAAGGAGGATATCCTCCTTGCTCATGGTTTTTTCAAGCTGAATTGCGAGATACTGCTCCTGAACCTTACGCTTTATCTTGGCGATATCGGAGTTCTCACTGGTCCATCCGGTAAATACGTTGTTCTTAAGAAGCTGCTGGGTTATGGTACTTGCACCCTGAGAGAGATCATGGCTGGTGATACCAATGTAAGCAGCTCTGAAGATACCCTGAATATCAATACCGTTGTGCTGGTAAAAACGCTCATCCTCTATGGCTACGAAAGCGTGAGCAAGATTTTCGGGAATCATGTCCATTGTAACCGGGATTCTGTTTGAATCGGTTGAAACCAGCTTTGCAGTCTGGTTACCTTCCGTATCGTATACAAAGGTTGAATATCCGGTGGGAGTTACGTTTATTTTGCCAATCTCCGGCGCAGTATCAATAATACCTCTGAACACACCGATACCTGCGCATACTCCGATAACAGCAATACCGATGCATACTATAAGTATAAGTTCAAATGATATAAGAGAGATTTTCTTCCCCCATTTGGTAGTACCTGAGATTATAGAGTGTTGCTGATCTCTGATACCTTTTCTTCCAAAATTCATAAATTCCTCCAGTAGTGGTATGATATACAGAGCAATTCGTATATCATTTTTTAGTAATATTAATAAGTAGTATTATTCAAACTACTATTATATCAAATATGACAAATAATGGATAGTCTGGGGGAATACATGGGAAAAACGGACAGTTATAAAGTGATATTAGAGCAGGGATGCGGTGAAATAGTTGAAAAGAAATCCCGCTTCATTGCAAATGTCTTACCGGTGGAGAGCGTGCAGGAGGCTGAGGAGCAGATAGCTGCTTTTCAAAAAAAGTTCTGGGATGCCAGACACAACTGCTATGCTTTTGTTATCGGCTCGGATTTTGGAACAACCAGGTGCAGTGACAACGGTGAACCCTCGGGTACTGCGGGAAAACCGATTCTTGAAGTCATAAAAGGCGCCGGAGTAACTAACGTCCTTATAATAGTAACAAGATATTTCGGAGGAGTTCTTCTTGGAACCGGGGGACTTGTACGCGCCTACACTCAGGCGGCTCAGGCGGGGCTCGCCGCAGCAAAAGTGGGAGAGATGGTCTATGGCAAGAGATTTCACCTAACCGCCGATTACACACTGGTGAACGGCATTCAGTATTACCTCAGACAGGAGGAGATTCCTCTTGAAAACGAAACATACACCGACAAGGTGGAGTATGACATCACTGTTCGCATGGAAGACGCAGATAGAATTAAAGATGGTCTTACTCAGAAGACTGAGGGCAGACTTGGCATCGAGGAGACCGGAGAGGGTTATTATCCATTTTGAATTTGATTTGTATAGTCTGAAAAAGTCACAATAATCGATAATAATTATTTTACATAATGCCCTATATATTGTGCGCAATCAATATGATAAAATTTAAAATTGAGTATTTAAGAATTATTATCATTTTGTTTGGAGGACACACAATGGACAATTCATTCCCTGAAATAAAAACATTTTTCGGATTTGGATGCATGAGACTTCCAATGAAGGGTGCGGAAGTTGATATCGAGCAGTTCAAGGATATGGCGGATTATTTCATAAATAGCGGCTTTAATTACTTTGACACTGCGCATGGCTATATTGATGGTAAATCTGAAAAGGCTATCAAAATCGCTGTTTCCGACAGATATCCGAGAGAAAAATTCCTTTTGACTGATAAACTGACTGAGCCCTATTTCAGCAAGGAAGAGGATATTCGGCCATTTTTCCAGAGTCAGCTCGATGCTTGCGGCGTGGATTATTTTGACTTCTATCTGATGCATGCCCAGAATGCAAAGAATTTCGAGCATTTCAAGAAGTGCAAGGCATACGAGACTGCCTTCAAGCTCAAGGAAGAGGGTAAGATAAGGCACGTAGGGCTCTCTTTCCACGACAGTGCAGAGGTACTGGATAAGATACTCACAACTTATCCCGAGGTAGAGATCGTTCAGATTCAGTTCAATTATATTGATTATGAGGATCCTGCCGTTCAGAGCCACAAATGTCTTGATGTGTGCAGAAAGCACGGCAAGCCGGTTATCGTGATGGAGCCCGTAAAGGGAGGAAATCTTGTGAATCTTCCTGCAGATGCACAGAAGGTATTTGATGAACTGGGAGCCGGATTATCAAATGCAAGCTATGCCATTAGATTCGCTGCGAGCCAGGACGGAATACGAATAGTTCTCTCCGGAATGAGCGATTTTGCACAGATGAAGGACAACGTATCTTTCATGAAGGACTTTAAGCCTCTGGATGAGGCGGAAATGGGTGCAATAGCCAAGGTTACAGCTATCTACAAGGACCTTGATGCAATTCCCTGCACCTCATGTCACTACTGCGTAGAACAGAATCACTGTCCGATGAATATTATGATTCCGGAGATTTTCTCCTGCATGAACACCAGGAAAATTTTCAACGACTGGAATCAGAAGATGTATTATGCAAATGTGTTAACTTCTGACGGAAAAGGAAAGGCCAGCGAATGCATCGAATGTGGAGGCTGTGAAACCGCCTGTCCTCAACATTTGGAAATTCGCTCTTTGCTAAAGGATGTTGCGAAGGAACTTGAGTAAACGAAAACGGGGCCGCCCGGTATTGGGCGACCCCGATATTTTTTTATTTCTTGTTCTTAGCAGCGAAACCTGCACGTTTTCTAAGTGTAGGATCAAGGATTTTCTTTCTGATACGAAGAGTTGTGGGTGTTACCTCAAGGAGCTCATCGGTGTCGATGAAGTCGATGCACTGCTCGAGAGACATGATACGCGGAGGTACAAGTCTGAGTGCTTCATCAGCAGATGATGTTCTTGTATTGGTGAGGTGCTTGGTCTTACATACGTTAACCTCGATGTCCTCACTTTTTCCTGAAGTACCGATAACCATTCCTGAGTAAACCTTATCGCCGGGGCTGATGAAGAGCTGTCCGCGCTCCTGAGCGTTGAACAGACCGTAAGTTACAGCCTCGCCTGTCTCGAAGGAGATAAGTGAACCCTGCTTACGATAGGAGATATCTCCCTTGTAAGGTGCGTAGCCGTCGAAGATGGTGTTCATGATACCGTTACCCTTGGTATCTGTCATGAACTCACCTCTGTAACCGATAAGTCCTCTTGAAGGGATGAGGAACTCAAGGCGTGTATAACCGCCGTTTGCAAGTCCCATGTTGATCATCTCACCTTTTCTCTCACCGAGCTTCTGGATAACGCTACCGGAAAACTCCTCCGGAACGTCGATGTAGCATTTCTCCATGGGCTCAAGCCTCTTGCCGTTCTCGTCTTCCTTGTAGATAACCTCAGCCTTACTTACTGCGAACTCATAGCCCTCACGACGCATTGTCTCGATAAGAACTGAAAGGTGAAGCTCACCACGTCCTGAAACCTTGAAAGTCTCTGTTGTTTCGGTGTCCTCAACACGAAGAGATACATCGGTGTTGAGCTCTCTATAAAGACGGTCACGGATGTGACGTGAAGTTACATATTTACCTTCCTGACCTGCAAGAGGTGAATCGTTGACGATGAAGTTCATAGAGATTGTGGGCTCTGAGATCTTCTGGAAAGGAATAGCATTAGGTGCATCTGTTGCACAGAGTGTATCACCGATCTTGAGATCCTCGATACCGGAAATAGCGACGATTGAACCGATGCCTGCTTCCTGAACCTCAACCTTACCAAGACCCTGGAACTCATAGAGCTTACTGATCTTAGTCTTGTAGGACTTGTCAGGCTCGTGATGATTTACTACGAGGACTTCCTGATTTACCTTAACTGAACCGTTATCAATTTTTCCTACACCGATACGACCTACATACTCGTTGTAGTCGATTGTGCTGATGAGCATCTGTGTGCCTGCATCGGGATCGCCGACAGGAGCAGGAATGTAGTTAATGATGGTGTCAAGAAGGGGCTTAAGGTCGCTTCCGGGCTCATCAAGTGACATGGATGAAGTTCCGGCCTTTGCTGATGCAAATACGAAAGGACAGTCAAGCTGCTTATCATCTGCGCCAAGGTCAAGAAGAAGCTCTAAAACCTCATCGATAACTTCATTGGGACGAGCTTCGGGTCTGTCGATCTTGTTGATGCATACGATTACGGGGAGTTTAAGCTCCATCGCTTTTCCAAGAACGAACTTGGTCTGGGGCATCGCACCCTCGAATGCGTCAACGACAAGGATAACGCCGTTAACCATCTTGAGAACTCGCTCAACCTCTCCGCCGAAATCTGCGTGGCCGGGAGTGTCGATGATGTTGATCTTTATATCTTTATAAGAAATAGCTGTGTTCTTGGACATGATGGTGATTCCGCGCTCACGCTCGATATCGCCTGAATCCATAACACGCTCTACGACGTCCTGGCCCTCACGAAATACGCCGCTCTGTCTGAGCAGTCCGTCAACCAGTGTGGTTTTACCGTGATCGACATGGGCTATGATTGCTACGTTTCTGACATCGTTTCTTGTCTGTTTCATTTTTACCTCCGTATGAAATGAATGGTTCAATTTTACAATCCCCTCATCCGCCACCTGTCTACGCTCCGCTTCGGTCCGCGCTGGACCGACGTCCCCCGGACGTCGAGCGCCCCCAGGGGGAAGGCATAGAATAAGGAAATAACTAGTTTAATTAATTTCAAAACTCACATAGTATATCATGCACTATACCATGTTGCAATGAGCAGAATGATTAAAAAAATCTAAACAGCGCAATCTTTATTTAATTTTCCGCTTTAACGTTTTAAAATAGAGGTATGAGTATGGACAGCTATGACAAGAACCTGCAGCGCTTTGAACAAGCCCAGGGTGCAAAGATCGATCCCCATGGAATTAAGACAGGGGTAAGAGTTTGCAAAAATTGTGGAAGAAAGCTTCTTCATGGTGTGGAGGGGGATCTCTGCCCCTTGTGTGCTGAGCAGGAGCTCTTTTGTGATGTCCGCGACTATATCCGTGCGAATGATGTGAGGGATTATGAGGTGGCGCAGCACTTTAATATCCCTCTCAGTAAAGTGAAGAATTGGATTAAACAGGGTCGCATTCAGTACAAGGACGACCCTTCAATGAAACAGGTGCTCATGGGAAACTATTGCCAGGTTTGCGGAAGCCCCACAAACTTCGGTACAATCTGTCCCAAATGTATGAAAGAGAGGAAAAAGTCCCAGCAGATCGGTGTTGCTATCGGTCAGCCCAAGCCTGAAGGCAGCAATAAGATGAGATTTATGGAGGATGATAAATAGATTCATTGTGACAACACAGGGGGCGTCACTATATGTATTATTCCAGTTTAGCTTCGTTATCTTTAGTAATATGTTTTATTATAAACAACAAACTGTTTAGAACAGGATATAGCAGGGAATTACCGAAAGCAAAGCTTGAATACAGGCACTTTCTTCACAGCCTTATTCTGTTTATGGTAACAGATATCGCCTGGGGATTATTGTATGAGATGCATATTATCCCGTTGGTTTATCTGGATACTATCGCATATTTCGCATCGCAAGCTCTTGCTGTCTTATTTTGGACAAGATTTGTTGTGGCCTATCTGGATAGGAACAGCTTTACTGACAGGATTCTTCTTGATGTTGGGAAAGTCACGTTTATCTTTGTTGTTTCATGTCTTGTGATTAACATTTTTACCCCTATAGTATTTTCATTTGACGAAAATGGCATCTTCTTATCACTGCCTATACGATATCTTTTTTTGATTATACAGGATGTTTTTTTTACAGTAGTTGCATTATACACTTTCAGGGCATACTTTAAGGAGGCAAAAAACAAGAGACATCAATATCGGACAATTGCAGTATCAGGGGCAGTTATGGCTGTTTTTATGACATTTCAAACCTTTAATCCGCTTCTGCCTTTTTGTGTGACTGGCTTCTTGATTTCAACCTGTCTCATTCATGCATTTGTTGCAGAGGAAGAGGCAGCTGAAAAGGCTATTCTTCTGGATGGAGCTTTAAAAGAGGCTGAAAAAGCGAATGCTGCCAAGACAGTTTTCCTGACAAATATGAGTCATGAAATTCGTACCCCGATCAATGTAATAATGGGAATGAATGAAATTATACGGCAAAGCTCCAATGATGATAAAATCCTGTCCTGTACAGACAATATTCGGAAGTCCGGGACAAGTCTTCTTTCCATAATACGCGATATTTTAGACTTTACCAAGATAGAGACAGGTAGGATGGAGCTTGTCTGCGAAGAGTATTATTTGCCGGATGTTATCGGAGATATTTATAATCTTATTCGTTTTAGGGCTGAGGAAAAGGGACTTGAACTTCGCTTTGAAATAGATGCTAAGATGCCCGTAAGGATGAAGGGTGATGCGCTGAGAATTAAGCAGGTGATCACTAATCTTTTGACAAATGCCGTTAAATATACGGAAAAAGGAAGCGTAACCTTTAAGGCAACGGTGCTTGAGAAAAAAGAGAACATTGCTGCCATAAGAGTATCTGTGATTGACACAGGAATTGGAATTAAGGACGAGGATAAGGAAAAACTGTTAGCGCCTTTTGAACGGCTCGATACAAATCGCACACGTACTATAGCGGGTACAGGTGTAGGACTTTCTATAACCTCGGCCCTTCTTCGGATGATGGGATCACAGCTTAGCGTGGACAGTATCTATAATGCAGGGTCGAATTTTCATTTTGATGTTTCGCAGGAAATTGCGGAGAACACTCCTATTGGTGAAAACTGGATGGATGCTCTTACTTCTTATAAATATACTGATAAGGCAGAGCGTAGAAACTTTACATCACCGGATAGTCACATTCTGATTGTTGATGATACAGCTTTGAACCTGCAGGTAATTTGTGGGCTCCTAGAGCCGACCGGAATTCAGATAGATACTGCGGAGAGCGGCGCGGAAGGAATCGATAAATTTGCGGCTGGTTCATATGACCTTGTTCTGCTTGATTATTTGATGCCACACATGAATGGCATCGAAACGCTTGCCAAAATAAAGGAAGAATATCCAGAGAAGGCTGCCACAACACCTATTATTTCCATTACGGCAAACGCTGTTGCAGGAGACCGTGAGCGTATGCTTGAAGCCGGTTTTACCAATTATTTGTCAAAACCTGTGGTAGTCGGAGAACTTATGGATATGCTCATTCAGTTTCTTCCTGATGAGAAGGTCCATTTAGTCGCGCAGGCATCATCGGAAGAGGTCGAAGAGGCAAAGGAAGATGATGAACTGGAAGGAATTCCGGCAAAGCTTCTGGATATTCCTTGGATCGATGTAAAGCAGGGCGTTGAGTATTGCGGCACTGCCGAGACATATATGATGGCGCTTTCCATGTTTACGGATCATATTGATGAAAAGGCTGATCTGCTTGAGGACTGTCTTACAAATGATGATCTCGAAATGTTTATCGTGACTGTTCATGCCCTTAAGGGGAGCTCACTGACGCTTGGGATGGCGGATTTTTCAGCAAAATCGAAGGAACTTGAATTTGCGGGGAAGAGAAACGATATTGAATTTATTAAGGAGAAGATTGCTGATTACCTGGATGAATTCCGCGGGTTAAAACCCGTTCTTCAGGAGTGCAGTCAGTAGGAGAATGATATGAAAAAAGAGGAAAAAACAAATGTTATGCGTGTGCTTGACGGAAAGAAGATAGCTTACGAGAGTCACGCCTATAATCCGGATGCGACGATGTCCGGCGAAGAGATAGCAGGCCTTCTCGGCGAGGATCCCGAGAAGGTCTTTAAAACGCTTGTTACGCAGGCAAAAAGCGGAGCCTACTATGTTTTCGTGGTTCCCGTTAAGCAAGAACTTGACCTCAAAAAGGCAGCTAAGGCAGCAGGCGAGAAGGCAGTCAGTATGATCAAGCAAAAAGAACTCCTTCCGCTTACCGGTTATGTGCACGGTGGCTGCTCACCTATAGGAATGAAGAAACAGTTCCCTACATTCATCCACGAGACTGCAATGCAGTATGAGCGGATATTTGTCAGCGCCGGCAAGGTGGGATACCAGATAGAGCTAAGTCCCTCGGACCTTACCAGCGTTGTGAGGTGCACCGCAGCGGATATTGTGGTGGATTAGTAGATTTCATGTGGCAATTGAATATTACTATTATATGAATTTCATGCAGGTTTCTGATAAAGGCTTTTCTTCATTATAGAAGGAAGCCTTTTTTACTTTGTGAGTGATGAAAGGAAGTCATAAAAGATATGAATGATAGACGCAATATAATTAAAATAATAACGTAAATTTGAGCTTAAATAATAAATTGCAAATATAATGCAAAAATAGTTAAAAAATATGAGCAAAAAGTATAGACATTCTTAAATTTCTGGAGTAGACTAGATAACGGTTTGTTAAGTTATGTATTAAAAACGTTGTAATAAAACTAGTCTATTCTAGGAGGGTACTAATGAAAGGGAAGTGTTTACTTAGTGTTCTGGCAATGATGATGCTGTTGCTGTTTTTGCCGGGAAACATGGTTGCCAAGGCTGAGCCTAATGCGGGTGAGAAATATACGATCACCTTTGCTACAAGTCAGGGTGGTTTTTATAATATCAGTTCCAATGGCTATTATGAAGCTACCAGGGAACAGGTTATTGATGCCGGATCAGCTATAGGAACCGTGGCGGAACCGTTTGACAGCTATAATAATTATCTTTTTGATGGCTGGTATAAGGACTCGAATTACGATGAGCCTATAAGTGATATTGAAACCTTTGTTCCCGAAGGAAATATGACAATATACGCTAACTGGCGTGCGGTTAATGAAGACAGTGATTTATATGTTACCGTAGATTTTAATGGTGGTACATGTAATGGTTCTACATCTTTCATTGAATATGGCGATTCTGATGGAAAATGGTATATAAAAGGAGGAAAGACACTCCAGTCAACAGGAATGCCTAATGCATATCGAGAAAACTATGGTCTTACCGGTTGGTATACCGATGCAGCTTGCACCCAGCAGGTAACAGAGAATACCGCAATTACTCCCGGACAGACATACTATGCAGGCTGGACTAGAGAATGTTATTCGGTGACATTGGATGCCGGTGAGGGATATTTTAATCAGAATCCGGAGTGTAAAGACGAGAAATGGTCAATTCCTGTTGGATCAAGTATGTATTTAATTGGAAGTGTCTCGGGATATACAAGTGATGGCAAGGTTATCGCCGGATGGTATGAAGATGCCGCTTTGACAAAAGAAATTACTCTTGTTGATGGAAATTATACTCCTACAGAGGATGTGACAGTATATGCAAAGTGGGAACCCGGCTACAAGGTGACCTTTGATTACGGTATTGCTGCTGATGAATTTAGTTCTGACGAATACACACATTCCTATTATGTAAAGAAAAACTCAAAGAGTGACTTGTATCTGACCTATATGACAGGAAAAACCTATGGGGATTATGTGTTTAACGGTTGGTATCTTGATAAGGATTGCACAAGATATGTTACAAGCTTTTATGATGTCCTTGTTTCCGAGGATATGACTTTTTATGCCAAGTGGTCGGAGAAGTGCACCATCACTTATAATGCCGGTGATGGTAAGTTTTATGATGGCAGCAAGACCATGACAGTCAACATTCCTCAGGGTGAGTATTTTTCAACAAAGTATGTAACCTATGCCAATGATTCTTCAAAGGTGTGTGTAGGATGGTCATTAACAGAGGGCGGTCAGGCTGTAGAGATTAATGAGATTACAGCGTACCAGGATACAACACTTTATGCAGTATATGAAGATGGTTGCGAGGTTACCTTTGATGCCAATGGTGGAACAATCTCGTATTATATGGAAACTACTGATAATGGCGGTAATGGTCGTACGGTTAATGACTCTAAGTTGAAACTGCAATTTAAACGTAATGCTCCATTAAGCAGTAATCTGTATGTTAATTACAACGGAGCTATATGTGCTGTTAATGACGACAATCAAATGTTTAGGGGATGGAGTACATCTAAATCTGTGGATGATATAGTTGAGTTGTACTCGTATGTTCCAACCGGAAACAGTGTAACACTATATGCAATCTGGGGCGACAGATGCACAGTTACTTATGATGCAAATGGTGGATATTTTTACGATAACAGCCAGAAATCAGAATGCTCAGTGGCTTCCGGTGAAAGAATCGGAGGCTATAGTATTCCTTCATCTGATGATGCAAAAATATTCTCATCCTGGAATACCAGAGCAGATGGAAAAGGCGAGACAATAACAGATATTTATGGTTATGTTGTCACAGAAGATGTCACTTTCTATGCTCAGTGGGATGATGCTTATGTTATAACCTATGATGCAAACGGTGGTTACTTTGTAAACATGGGTACTGCTGTAGATACCAAATATATGTATAAAATCAAAAAGGGTCAGCAGACATATATGGGTAGCTACAATATGAAGAACAGTGATAGTTCTCTTGCTTTCGCAGGATGGAGCACATCTCCTGACAGAGAGGAAAATGTTCAATCTAATACCAGTTACACACCAAACTCTGATATGACATTTTATGCTGTATGGAAAAAGGGTAATAAGATAACGTATCATGCAAATTCAGATGGAGGTTATTTCAGATACGACGGTGAAGACAAAACAGAGATAGAGCTTACTGTACCTGAAGGAGCAACTATTTTTGGGAATTATTATTATATGCCCTCATATGTGAATAATGATGATAACCTACAGTTTTCAGGATATAACACCAAGCCTGACGGAAGTGGCATGGACATTACCTACGATTTCATCCCTACAGGTGATATGGATATTTATGCTAAGTGGGTCAAAACCTATAAGATGTATTTACATGCAAACGGTGGCTATTATACTTCATATAATTCGAATGCCGGTGAGTATTCCGATCTGATGATAGTGAACTGCCAGCAGGGATTGGATGCATGGCCTGGAAGTTACAGTACTCTTAAGCATCCTTCAAATATGGCATTTGCAGGCTGGAGTACTACACCTGATGGAAAGAATACAATCGATAAGGTTGAAAAAATTGATAAAGATGTATATTTATATGCTGTTTGGGAACAGGGTTATCAGATAACCTTTGACGGCAATGGTGGTAAAGTATACCCCGGCATGTGGGAAGAGGACTTCTCTGATGCTTCTGCTCTCAAGGATGCAGTGACAGTAACCCTTAAGAAAGGCAGAAGCCTCGGGTATTACGAAGATGGTGAAATAACTGCTTTAAGAGATGGTTATGTAATCGGAGGTTGGTCAACAACCCCTACAGGCACTAAGCGGATAGACTTTTATGAAACTACTCCTGATAAAGATATGACACTGTATGCTATCTGGAATAAGGCTGATAAAGTCACCTTCGATGCAAATGGTGGAAAAATCTACGGATCTAATAATAAAACTCAGATTACAAGACAGCTGGCGGATGGATCCACATTAGATTGGAGAATGCCTCATGCTACAAATGATAATCTCGGACTTGTTGGCTGGAATACAAAGGCTGACGGAACCGGAACTTATATAACAGAAGAAACAACGATAAGTTCCGATATGACGGTGTATGCTATCTGGGATGAGGGCTATACAGTTACGTTGGATGCCGGAGACGGAGAGATGGAAGTTCCTTCCACTCATAGTTATACAAGTATCTTCACAGATGTGGTACCAAAGGGTAAAACTATTAAGCTTCCGATTTGCAATATTTACTCAGGCGAAGAATCATTTGTTGGATGGTATGAGGACGCCTCATTCACTAAGAAGGTTTATGAGTATGATCCTGACAATGGGGGTATTTACTATGAATATAAGCCTACAAAGGATGTGACTCTTTACGCTAAGTATGAAAAGGGATATACCATCACCTTTAACGGAAATGCAGGATGGGTCTTTAACAACGATGAAAAGACCTATGACGTAGCTGTACGAAAAGGAAAGAAACTCGGAAGAGAAATCTGGGCATACACAGACGAGGGAGACGATCAGAGTAGTCAGGGCTTTGCTGGTTGGTATATGGACCCCGAATGTAAAACTCTTGTAGCTACCAGAACAACAATTGAGGATTATGTTCCTACAGGTGATATCACACTTTATGCAGGTTTCATAGACGGAGAAGTTAAGGTTAAGGGTGTATCACTCGGAAAGACAAATGCAACTCTGGGTGTTGGTGATTCATTCAATCTGTCTGTTGTTGTAAAGCCTTTCAATGCAACAAATGCTGCAGTAAACTTTGAGAGTTCCAATTTTGACGTTGCTGAGGTTGATGAGGAAGGCAACGTCACAGGAAAGAGTGAGGGCAGCGCTGTTATTACTGTAACTACAGTAGATGGTGGCTTCACAGCTCAGTGTGAGATTACTGTTGATGGTAAGAACGCAGAGCAGATTGCCGGCGGCATAGATACTGCTATGAACAAACTTGAGCAGCAGAAGCAGAACCACGAAACTGCGCAGATGAAGAAAACTGTTGAGGAGTCCCTTAAGGGTCTTGGAACCGTTGATTCCATGGCAGATAAGGTTGAATCCAATGGTGCAATCGCTGAAAAGCTTGAGAAACTTGAGGAAACTTATACAGAAGCAGCTGGTGTAACTGTTGTTCAGCCTTCAGAGGATGAGCAGACAAAGGAAACTCTTAAGGAAGTATTCGGAGATGATGTAAATACTAATGCCGCTTCTGTTTCCGGAGCAGGACTTAATGCTGCACCCGAACAGACAGCTAAACTTTCAATTGAGCCTACTACAGAGGAAAACCAGAAGGCTGTCGGCGAGGAGTTCAACAGCGTAGCTCAGATTGATATGTCACTTAAGGTTGGCGACGGAAATGCGGCAGATGAAGAGCTTCATGAACTTGTAGCCCCCATTACAATCACTCTGCCTATGCCGAAGAACATCTTAGGTTCAAGACTTTACGTTCTTCACTATTATGCTGACGGAACCTATGAGCTTATTAAGCCTAAGCTTGTAAATAATACAATGGTTATCACTGTAAGTCACTTCAGTACTTTTGCAATTGTTGAGCTTGCTGAAGGTGAGGCTGTAACAAATAATAACGGCAATGGTAACGGAAACGAGGATGCAGCGCAGCCCGCTAAGGCAGCAGAAACTCCTCAGCCCAGCCAGCCCAGTCAGCCTGCAGCAGTAGCTAATGACACTGCCGCTGCTGACACAACCCCGGCAGCTTCTACAAGTGCCGACACAGCTTCTACAAGTGCTGACACAGCTGATAACTCCAAGAAGGACGATGATGATCCGACAAAGGCAAGAATTACTCAGGATAAGCAGGAAATCAATGCTTCCAAGGTAGCAAAGAAGAATCAGAAGATTACTGTTAAGATCGACAGATCCAAGGGTAAGATTACAGCTAAGAACGTATCTTCCAAGAAGCTCAAGAAGTACCTTGACGTTAAGGTAAAGGGCAAGAAGGTAATCTGCACAGTCAAGAAGGGTGCCAAGAAGGGAACCTACAAGGTAAAGATTACTGTTGATAAAAACGGAAAATACAAGAAGACCACTAAGACAATTACTATTGTCGTAAAATAAAAAAATAGTTTGAGAGGCCCCACCCGCAGAAATGCGGGTGGGGCTTTTGTAATAGTGCTGTATTATAAAAAAATACTAAATATACTCTGCAACTGTGTTGTACAGCCTTCCGGAGTCGACCGGTTTTACAAGGTGTGAATTCATTCCGGCCTTGAGACTCTGCTCGTAATTTTCATGGAAAGCATTTACGGTCATGGCTATGATCGGAATCTTTCTGGATGTAGGAATGGTTGTGTTCTCCCTTATCTGCTTGGCTACAGATAGGCCGTCTATATCAGGCATTACAATATCAAGAAGAATCAAGTCGAATTTGCCATGCTCTGCTCTGTAGGTAAGAAGCGCTTCTCTGCCATCGCGTACGGTAATAACCTCTGCGCCTTTTGCTCTAAGAAGCTTATCGATTATCTCAAGATTGATCTCATCGTCGTCAGCTACGAGAATTCTTTTCTGTGAAAAGTCGAATTTGCGGTTAACCTTAGCTGAATACTCGCCAACCGATACAATAGGAAATTTGATGGAGAGCTGTACACTTGATCCCTCTTCGGGATTTGAGGTGGCTTCGACAACATCTGTTCCCATTTCATGTGCATAGAATCTGATAATAGTGATAGTCGGATCCATGGATTCAAGACTTGAATACATATCATATTCAATTGCAGCAAACTCATCTTTTAAAGCCTGCAGCTTGCTGCTCATAATAGTAGTATCTTTGCCGTAAACCTTAAAACTGATGTCAATATTATTGTTGACGCAGCCATTACTTTGGACATCCAGATGTACCACATTCTTTCGGGGCATCATCTCAGTAATTACTCTGATCATCTTGCGAAGAATTTGAAAAAGAATTGTATAATCTGCGTTGATATAACAGTTTTCCAGTTCCTTCTTTTCAATAATAAGCTCTATTCCGGTGGGATCAAGAAGATTAGCCATATCATTTTTTAGCGATTTCAGAAATTCATCCAAATTAACAAGCTCAGGATGCAGGCTGACGTTTTTCATTGCAATCTGACGCATTGCCATAACATCATCCATGGACTCGTTCATTAAATGGCTTGCATGGCTTATCTTATCAAGATAATGCTTTATTGCTGTTTCATCGTTACCGGTTTCAAGTGCTATCTTGGAAAATTCGATTATAGAATACAGAGGGCCCCTGACATTTCTGCTCATCTGCTCAAGAAAGATGTCGCTAAAATACAGCTTATGATTCACCTCAATAAGCTTGTCGACAAGCTTATTATTATTATTATTATTATTTATGTCGTTCATTACATTCCCCTCTAGAAAATATTGCGAAATATTGAGATAATAATACCATATATTCATACATAAATCCTATAAAATAACAATTAACTAAAAACTCGATTTTATATACAATCATAGGAAGGTGGTCTAAATGTATAATCCTCAGGACATGTCTGTAAATATTCAGCCGCACTGCGTAGTAGGAATAGGGGCGTCAGCAGGAGGACTCGAAGCACTTCAGCAATTCCTCACATTTCTTCCATCTAATACAGGCATGGCTTTTGTCATAATCCAGCATCTTGCACCCAATCATAAGAGCATGCTTGCTGATATTCTTGCGAAATATAATTCCATGCCGATAACAGAAATCGAGGATGGAATGAAGGTTGAGAGAAATCACATCTACATGATTCCGCCCAAATATAACGTGGAAATCCACAACAACACTCTGAACCTCAAGGAGCAGAACTCTCAGGAAATAAGCCACCCTATAGACATCTTCTTCCGTTCGCTTGCGAACGCCTATGAAAATCGTTCCGTTGCTGTAATCCTTTCGGGAACAGGTTCCGACGGTACAAATGGTATCAGAGCCATCAAGGAACAGAACGGTATGATCATCGTTCAGAGTCCCGAGTCTGCAAAATTCGATGGAATGCCGCGAAATGCCATAAGCACCGGATTTGTTGATCTTATGTTAAAGCCGGATTCCATAGCACGCGAGCTTGCACATATCGCCAAGTCTGTGATAGATGCTGAGACACAGCTCGGTGTTACTGATGATGACCTTCTTTCCAAAGTATTTTCAATATTAAAAAACGTAACCAACATAAACTATGCTTACTATAAACAAACCACCATTCTTCGAAGGATCGAAAGAAGGCTTGTTGTAACTCATAACAGAAACCTTCGTGAGTATGTCAATTACATGACCAACAATCCTGAGGAAGCAAAGCTGCTTGCTAAAGAGGTGCTCATCGGTGTTACCTCATTTTTCCGTGATCCTGATTACTTCGAAGTGTTAAAGGAAAATGTGGTCAAAAAGCTAATCACAACCTCTCACCCTGACGACGAGCTGCGCATCTGGGTTGCGGGCTGTTCAACCGGTGAAGAAGCCTACTCCATTGCAATTCTTTTTGCGGAAGCCATGGAAGAACTATCCATTCACAGGGGGGTAAAAATATTTGCAACAGACCTCGATCCGGATTCAATAAGCACTGCTGTGCGTGGAGTTTACGGAAATAACATAATAGAGGATGTGTCTGTCGCAAGACTTTCCAAATTTTTCACACGAAAAGGAAATAAATATGTCATTCATCATGACATAAGAAAAATGATCATCTTCGCTCAGCACAATGTATTCCAGGATCCGCCGTTTGGAAAACTGGATTTGATATGCTGCCGAAATGTACTTATATATTTCCAGGCGGTGCTTCAGCGCAATCTTTTTGCCATTTTTCACATGGCTCTATCCGACAGAGGATATCTGTTCCTTGGCCGCTCGGAATCAGTCATTGACTATGCAGATGTATTCCGCGTTGTATGCGCCGATGAAAAGATTTTCATACACTATGCGGAAGGCAATGCACCGGCACATGAGCAGTTTGCTTATTCCATGAGCAATATCGAACCTCCTATCGAGCCTATCAATGTCTCGGGCGGCGAGGATGATGATTCCGCGAGTTACAAGGCACATGAGCTTGATACCTCTGTGCTTGAATCTCTCATGCCCGCAACGGTTCTTGTTAATGAAAAGAACGAGCTGGTAAGAAGCTATGGTAACTGTTCAAGACTCATTTCGCTTCCTACCGGCCAGGTTACATTGGACATTTTCCAGCTTATCAGGACAGATATGAAAATTGCGCTTTCCACCGCGCTTAAGGAAGCAAGGCTTACAAACGAACGCAAGGCATACTCGGATGTTCCTGTTGATATCGATGGGAAATCAGAATTTGTTTCGATTGTTGCGCAGCCTATTAGTGACAATCACGGTGAAAAGACAGATTTTACTGCGGTTTCGTTTATACGAGGACGTGAACTGACAAATGTTGACATGCAGAAATACCAGGTTGATTTTGCTGCATCCCAGCGTATATCAGACCTTGAGCAGGAACTTAAAGCAACCAAGCATTCACTTCGACAGACAGTTACGGAACTTGAGTCAACAAATGCCGAACTTCAGGCTGCAAATGAGGAACTTCTTACAGCCAACGAGGAACTTCAGTCAAGTAACGAGGAACTTCAGTCTGTCAACGAGGAACTTTATACCGTCAATTCCGAATATCAGTCCAAGGTTACAGAGCTTGCGGTTGCCAATAATGATATGGCTAATTTCCTTTCCTCCACCCTTGTCGGAATTCTTATGGTGGATAAGGATTTAAACATTAGAAAATATACGGAATATATCTCGTCAGAATTCAGTGTTGCCGATCAGGATGTGGGAAGATCTCTCAGGTACATAAGCTTTAACTTTGCCACAATTGATCTTCTTGCTCAGTGCAATCTGGTTCTTAAGACAATGGAACCCGTAGAGCAGCGATGTGCTTCTGTTGCAGGGAAAACTTATCTTATTCGCATAGCGCCATATCATGAAATTAGTGGAACAGAAGAGCCCGGTGCTGTAATCAGTGATAGAAAGCGTGCGCTCAAGGGTCTGGTACTTACTTTTGTTGATACAACAAAACAAATTGATGATCAGGAACAGATTGATGAAATGGGCAAAGCTCTTCGTGCGGCGGTAAGATCAAGCCGGGAAAAGGAGACCTTCCTTTCACAGATGTCTCACGATATGAGGACTCCTCTTACTGCGATTTTTGGACTTACCGAGCTTTCGCTTCAGGAGGAATCCTTAACGCCTGCACTAAAGGATAATCTTGATAAGATTATGACCTCAAGCAAGTATCTGCTTACACTTATCGAGGAAATATTGGAAACAAGTAAGATTAACGCAGGAAAAGTAGTTTCCATAAGTTCGGCTGTTCGCGAGGAAAACCTTATAACTTCAATTTCAACTATTACGGCAGAGCAGGCACGTGAAGCCGGCCTTGATTTTGACTATAAGATAAACGGTTCAAAGGATCGTTATGTCCTTATGGATACAAAGCATGTTGAACGATCTATCCTGAATCTTTTGTCGAATAGTATTAAGTTCACTCCAAAAGGAGGTCGGATAATCTTTACGACTGATATAATGTATACCGATACTGCTTCCATTCATACTTACACTATAAGAGATACGGGTATTGGTATAAGTGAAGAATTTCAGCAGAGGATGTTCCTGCCTTTTGAACAGGACCGAGATTCAGACGATCCCTACCAGGAAGGTACCGGACTTGGGCTGTACATATGTAAAAACCTTGTAGAACTCATGGGAGGAACAATATCCTGCATAAGCCATGTTGGAGTAGGAACAGAGTTCACTATTGTTCTAACTTATCCTATCGCTACCGATGAGCAGATAAGCCTTCATACTCAGCAGTCAGAAAAGTATGAGGATCAGATTCTTTACGGTAAAACTATCCTTCTGGCAGAGGATAACACAATAAATGCGGAAGTTATAATTAAGCTGTTAAAAACAAAGGGAATTCATACAGAAGTTGCAAGAGATGGACAGGAAGTTGTGGATATGCTAAAAACTCGTGATCCTTATCATTATCAGGCAATTCTTATGGATCTTATGATGCCTGTAAAGAGTGGTATCGAGGCAGCTAAGGAAATACGCGCACTGGGTACTCCGGATGCAGCTACTATTCCCATTTTCGCACTTACAGCAGATATGGCTAACGATGTAGAAGGCAGATGTGCAGAAGCAGGTATGGATATTATTTTGGAAAAGCCGATTGATCAAAACAAGTTATTTGCAAGTCTGGCAAAGGCTATCCAGAAGCAGCTGGATGAGAGCTGATGCAGTGATAAGACAAAATATATTTTGATTTGCGGAGACATATTATGGACAGTAAGAAAATTGTAGCTCTTAGGGAATGGGGGGCAGATACAGAATCAGCGATTAAAAGAATGATTGGTGATGAAAAATTTTACCTTGATCTAGTGGATTCTTTCTTATCAAACAATGACTGGAGAGATCTGTGTTTAAAGATTGAAAAGAAACAATACAAGGATGCCTTTGTAATATCACATCGAATCAAAGGTTCCTGCGCAGATCTCGCATTAACGCCACTTTTTACGGCTATGTGCGAACTGACAGATGACCTTCGAAACGATGAAATACGTCCCACACTTGAAACTAATCTTAAAATTGCAGGAAAACTCCGGGATAGATTGATTGAAACTTTAAACTGACAGCATTGATTAGTGAGGCCTTTTCTATATTGTTGAAAATTTAGTTGCAGGTATTGTATTATTTATGTTACTGTCTGCGGGCTGTCAGCTTCCGGCACAAAACAGCAGGAGACTATTTCTTTAAATACACAAAGGATGATGCAGTTAAACCTGCTGCTTAATATTAGATAAAATAAAACCGGGCTTCAATGTGAACTGATCACAAGATTGAAGCCCGGAATTTTATCGTTCATTTATATTTGTTGTCAGGATGCCTTTTTAGCAGCTTTTTTTCGTTCCAGATTAGAAACGATAAGTGCGCAGGAAGCATCACCTGTGATGTTAACAACTGTTCTTCCCATATCGAAGATTCGGTCTACGCCAGCAACAAGTGCGATTCCGTCAAGAGGAAGACCAACAGAGGCAAGTACCATGGCGAGCATTACCATTCCGGCACCGGGTACACCGGCGGTTCCGATGGAAGCAAGAGTTGCGGTAAGCACGATGGTTACCATCTGGGAAGGCGTCAAATGGATGCCATAGCAGGCAGCTATGAAGATTGCACACACACCCTGATAGATAGCGGTTCCATCCATGTTGATAGTGGCACCAAGGGGAAGCACGAAGGAAGTAACTTCTTTGTCGGCTCCCATCTTCTCGCAGCCCTTCATATTGATCGGAAGTGTTCCGACTGAGGAAGAACTTGAGAAGGCAAAAATCATGGCGGGAAGCTGGCCTTTCAGGAATGCAAGAGGACTCATGCCCCCCATGACTTTAACTGCAAAGGAATAAACAATCAGCATATGCATAAAATAACATATGTATGCTGCAAGTAGCACCATCGCGAGTGATCCGATGATCGCTGCTCCGTTGGTGGCAACTACGGGACAGATCAGGCAGAATACACCGATGGGTGAGAGCTTTAAGATCATTTCCATACACTTCATGAAAATTGCATTAAAGGAATTGATGCCTTTTACGGCGGGAGCAGCTTCATCACCTACCAGGATTATTGCAAAGCCTATAAGCAGAGCCATAACGATTACCTGGAGCATGGTAGCTTCAGATAAAGGGGCTACAAAGTTGGATGGGAAAATATTTACAACGGTGTCCATAAAAGGAACACCTTCAGAAGCTTCATAGCTAAGCTCAGAGGTCTCAAGGATCGGGAAAAAGCCTTTGAACAGATTTCCTCCAACGAGGCCTATTACAATAGCTACAGCCGTTGTGCACAGGTAATAACAGACGGTTTTTATTCCGATAGAGCCAACCTTTCGGATATCGCTCATTGAGATAATGCCGGCCATTATTGAAAACAGAACTATCGGAACAACTATGAATTTCAACAGATTAAGAAAAATGGTTCCGATCGGTTTAATGTAGCTGTCCGCAAAATCAGCATGACTTTGCAGTAACAGACCTGCAATTATACCGAGAACGAGAGCAATAAAAATCTGAGTTGCGAGTGGCAGTTTTTTCCTGGTTTCCATAAAGACAATCCCCCTTTTTCTTTATGTTGTCGGTTTACTGTTTGCAGATTTCATTTATTTTGTTTTCTATTTTTTTCTTTACTATTTCTGCTATTTCTTTCGTTTTTAAATCCTTATAATCTTCATAATAGAGCGGTTTCAGGAAATGCACCTGTGTCTCTACCGGTTTGTATCCGCCCTCTCCAAAGGGTTTGTATGAATCAATCAGTGCGACCGGAACAATCGGAACCTGTGACCACAAGGCTGCTTTGAAAGCTCCGGGCATAAATGATTGCAGGTGGTTTTTATTGTCTGTGTAGCCGCCCTCCGGGAATATGATGAATCTTTTGCCGTTTTTAACTTGCTCTGCCAGTTCTTTTATAGCGGTTATTTGTTTCCTGTTGTCTTCCCTGTTTATGCGAATTCCGTCAAGAACATCAATAAATTCATGAGTAAGTTCCATCTTCGCGGTTTTACTGTCGATTACGATTGAGCAAGGTGCATCGTGAGAATAGATTATTCCTAGTGCATCGAACTTTCCCTGGTGATTGGGAGTTATGATATATCCGCCCTCTGAGGGGAGGTTTTCCAAACCATAACACTTGGTAGTGATGCGAGAATTTCTCATAACCCGTCTGACCATATTTCGTGCAACTCCGTATCTGTATTCTTCGGAATATCTGTCAGGATTTATCATCATAATCCTGATCTTAACAATGTAATAAATAATTAGTGGAAACGATATAAAAATGCAAAAGTAAAATCTGAACATGCTATCTCCCCAAAGACAGATGATATATAAAATTATAACATATAAACTGCGTATGAAACTTAGTTAAATAATTCATAAAATCGATAATTTAAAAACTGTACAATGATATAATTTTCCTATGAAACGTTTACCCGATTTGAGTGGATTGTCGGAGGTAATTCTTATGAGGAAAAAGTTTTTTAAAATATTTCTTACTGTAGCATTGACGCTGGGTTTATGCATTACAGGTGCTATTCCTATAGGTAAGATGGTAGGAACACTTGTGGTTAATGCAGCAAACATAACGTTAAAGGCGAGAGATTACGATGGTGACTACTCGGTTACAAACGGAGTTGGTCTTACCTACGATTCTGATAAAACAGCGAAGCTTGGGACAATTGCGAACGGAGATAAGGCAAAATTTAAGAATGTAAGTTTCGGAAATGTGGATCCTATCAAGGCCATCTCCTTTAAGTATTCTAAGCCAAACTCTGACAGTGTCAGGGTTACCATGTACCTTGATAAAGAGGGAGAAAATAAGATCGGTGAATGGTCACTTAGCCATAGAACAAGCAGTTTTAGTGATCCCTATAAGGAGAAGTTCTTCAGCGGAATTGAGAAAGCATCTGTTGGAAGCGGAAAACATGATATTTATTTGAAATTTACCTGTGGCGGCACAGCGGAGGATGAAGTAAATATCTATAGCATTTCCTTCTTTAGTACCACAGAGGATGAAGACACCGAAGAAGATCTCAATACGGCAACCTGGGAAGATCAGTACAAAAATGATACAAACAAGAATAAGCCATATTATAGGGCGAATATTTATACGAGAAGTTCATATGTTATTTTAAGCGATGCTTTAGACGCTTATTCAAACAAGACTATATTCGGAGATCCCTATGCAATAAAGGGATATAAGTCACTTGTAAAGCAGGTTCCGGGAATAAGTTATAACTATGCGGACAATACCCTGACTCTTAACAATTTTGATTCTGAGAATAAATACCTGGATATCCGCAACATGGGAAAAGCCTTCAAGATTAAGCTTGTCGGAAAGAATAATCTAAAAGCTATTTATGTATCCGGAGCAAACTGGCCGACACCGCTTCATTTTACCGGTAGTGGTTCGGTTGTACTTAATGCCAGCAAGTCATATTTTGTGGGGCCGGGACTCAATACAGCTGTCCTGTATCTTGATGGCTGGCACAAGGAGTCGTTTATCATTGATAAGAAAGCCAAGGTAACGGCTTACGGATATAAAAAGAATTCACCTGTTGTTTTAAGCTATGGAGAGGGAAGGCCTGCTCTTAAGAAGGCTGTAAAGATTTCCTTTAGTAAGAAAGGAAGTAAGCTGGACGGAAAATTTGTAGACGGAAAAGGCGACAGAATTCGCAGCAGATACAAGTACAATAAGAAAACCTTTAAGAAGAAGTAATGAAAGAGGGCGTCCGGAATGATTATCCGGACGCTTTTTTATGCCAGTCAGTTGTTTTGTTGCTATAATATATAGAAAATTATTCACCGGGAGAAAGCAAAAATGGATAACAGAATTTCATTTTCAAGTGATTATACAAAGGGCGCGCATCCGAGGATATTGGAGCGTCTTACTCAGACTAACTTCGAGCAGAACGATGGCTATGGCACGGATGATTATTGCAAAAGCGCGGCAGAAAAAATAAAAAACGCATGCAATTGTCCGGAGGCAGATGTGTTCTTCCTTGTGGGTGGAACTCAAACCAACCAGACGATATTGGATATGCTGCTTAAGCCTTACGAGGGAGTTGTGGCAGCAGAGACAGGACATGTGGCTGTACACGAGGCCGGAGCGATAGAGTTTTCGGGGCACAAGGTGCTGACGTTGCCGAGCATTAAAACAAATGCAAACAGAGATGATGCAACAGAAAGTGGCAGCACAGTGCATGATGACACCATAGGCAAAATCGATGCGGATGACCTTCGCACCTATATCAAGAACTTCTACGCAGACGATAACCATGAGCATATGGTTTTCCCGGGAGCGGTTTATATCTCGCATCCAACTGAGTATGGAACGCTGTATTCCAAAGAAGAACTTTCAAAAATATCAGGTGTTTGCAAAGAGTTCAATATTCCACTTTTCCTTGATGGAGCAAGACTTGGCTATGGTCTTATGAGTAAAAGAACAGATGTTACCTTAGCTGATATAGCGAGCCTGGTTGATGTATTTTATATAGGCGGGACCAAGGTGGGTGCATTCTTTGGAGAGGCAGTTGTGTTCCCTAAGGGCGTTCCCACAAAGCATCCGATTCCTGTTATCAAGCAGCACGGCGCGCTCCTTGCGAAGGGATGGCTTTTGGGCCTCCAGTTTGATACGCTTTTCACTGATGATCTGTATCTTGAAATCAGCAAAAATGCGGTAGAGATGGCTGAGGAGCTTAGAGATATGCTTGTTAAGAAGGGATATCAGCTTTTCATAGATTCCCCGACAAATCAGCAGTTCATAGTTATGGACAACGAGAGATTAAAGGAGTTTGCGGAGCACGTTCGCTATGGCTTCTGGGAGAAAATTGATGATAACCACACGGCGATAAGACTTGCTACAGACTGGGCTACGACCAAGGAGGATATCAGGGAGCTGGAGAAGTTTTTGTAAACTTACCGGGATGATTTTTGAGATGACAGAAAATGAGTTTTTAGACAGATATACAAAGAAGCTGAGCGAACAGCAGCTTGACGCGGTAAGGACTGTAGATGGACCGGTGCTCCTTCTTGCAGTGCCGGGGAGCGGGAAAACCACAGTACTTGTAAACAGGCTTGGATACATGCTCTACTGCAAGGGGATTGCGCCTGAGAACATACTGACACTTACATATACCGTGGCTGCCACAAAGGACATGGCGCAGAGGTTTGAAAAGCTTTTTGGGGAGGATATTTCCACAAGGCTTGAGTTTCGCACAATCAACGGTATCTGTGCGAAGATTATCGCGCATTATGGAAGGCTCATAGGTAAAAATGCATTTGAGCTTATCACGGATGAGAAGCTTATAGGGAAGATTCTAACAGAGAATTATGTGCGAATTTATGAAGAATATCCTACGGAGAGTGACATCAAGAATGTCCGCACGCTCATAACCTATTGCAAGAACATGATGCTCTCGAAGGAGGATATCTACAAGCTTGAAGATGAGATGGATACCGATATCTACACCATCTACGAGGCATATAACAGTGAGCTCAAAAAGAGAAGTCTGATGGACTATGATGATCAGATGATATATGCATATAGAATGCTTAAGTCAACGCCGGATCTGCTTTCATTTTACAAGGATAAATACAGATATCTATGTGTCGATGAGGCGCAGGATACGTCCAAAATTCAGCATATGATAATCAGTCTGCTTTCGGGATCTGACGGCAACCTTTTCATGGTGGGCGACGAAGATCAGAGTATATATGGCTTTAGAGCGGCATATCCTGAGGCTCTTCTCAATTTTGAAAAGGAGCATCCCGGTGCAAAGGTTCTGGTGATGGACAGAAACTACAGGTCCAATGCAAATATAGTTTCTGCCGCAGACAGATTCATAAGGCACAACACCATGCGCCATGACAAGCATATGCAGGCGGCGAAGGAGAGCGCATCCGAGATTAACTATGTAAGGCTTAATAGCAGGAAAAATCAATATAATTATCTGCTTAAAGTAGCAACTGATATAAATAGCCAGATTGCAGTTCTTTACAGGGATAATGAGAGCATACTTCCGCTGGTGGATCGCCTTGAAAGGCAAGGGATTCCATATAGGATTAAAAACGCTGATATGGCATTTTTTACACATAGAGTGGTTGGAGATGTCATAAATATCATGCGCTTTTCAATAGATCCTTATAATAGCGATCTTTTCATGAAGATATATTTCAAGTTCCAGACATATCTTGGTAAAAAGCAGGCTGAGCAGCTTTGCAGGATTGCCGCCGGATTAAACATCCCTATTCTGGATGCTCTGGAAGAGACGGAGATGATTAACAGCAGGGTTAAGGGAAAGTGCCGCGCACTTCGGACGCACCTTGCAAACATGAGACATGAAAATCCGTATAAAGCGCTTATGAGAATAGACAATTACATGGGCTACGGCGAATACATGGAGATGAATCATCTTGATTATAACAAGATTTTTATTCTTGAAATGCTCGCTGAAAATGAGCACTCGATTGACGGATTTATCAGGAGACTTCAGGAACTTCAGGATATTATACGTGACAAGGAGTCTTCATACAGGGAAAAGTTCATACTCTCCACCATACACTCCAGTAAAGGGCTTGAGTATGATGAGGTATATCTGATGGATGCCTGCGACGGTGTTTTTCCAAGTGAGGTTATTGATAACAGGAAAAAGGCATCGCCCAAGGAACTTCGTGATTATGAAGAGGAGCGAAGAATCTTCTACGTTGGCATGACAAGGGCAAGGAACAAACTGAATATCTTTACTTATAATGATGAGGAGTCCACTTTTGTTAAAGAAATCTCCGAGATATCAGCAAGCGAGAAGAAGGATATCAAGGAGAGAGTAAAGAAAGCAAAGGCTTCCATCAAAAGAAGTGTAAAAGAAAAAGGGAAGATTGATTCTCAGGAATATCCCACAAATCTTACTGTAGGACAAAAGGTGGTCCAGCCTAAATTCGGGCACGGAATAATAACGGATGTCACTTATGATGAGGATGAAATTCCGGCCAAGTTTTCGGTTAGATTTGAAGATGAAAAAGAGCGTCTTTTTGCATATCCGTTTGCGTTTGTAATGGGGATGAAACTTGAATAAAATGCGGATTGAATATTTGAATATTGATATTAATAAGAGGACTCGTTATGAGTCCTCTTATACCTATTCTTTCCAGTAATCTTCAGTTTCTTGGGGTGTAGTTTTAATGCCAAATAGTTTCCACATGAAATCTTCACGCTCATCATAGATGTTTACAATATAAATTTGTGTTTCATCAATTCTGAAAAACACATAATTTTTGACTGCATAGATATACTGGTAATCAGTGTCTACACCAAACATATCGCGGACAGAAATGCCAATGTCTTCGTGTTTTCTTATGGACTGGATTCTATTATTAATTGCTGAGAAAATTTCTTTTCTCTTAGCATCGCCAAATTGAGAGTCCAGATATTTTCGCATTTTAGCGATTTTTTCTTTATAATCCGGAGAGTATTTTAATGTCTTCAATCTTTAAGCCCCATCACTTTCAGCATTTCATCATCATCAATCCAGCCTTCTTTCTCAGCTCGTGTTTCAGCTTTCTTAAGGTCAGTAAGAACATTGTGTAATGCTCTCAGGCGATCAAGCTCATCTGCTTCCTCTACAGACATGATGGTGTAAGCTCCGCGACCATTTCTTGTAAGATATACGCGACTGTTGGCATCGACTTCTTTGAGGACATCGGTGTAATTTCTTAAATCTGATATTGGCATAATAGCTGGCATAGGTACCTCCTTATAACAGCGTGAAAACAAGACTATCTAGTTTCATTATAAGGCTGAAAAGATATATTAACAAGTATATTCGCATGCGAATATATCAGCAAAGTTGCCATCTATAAAAACATAACACGCTTACAAATAGATTGTGCGCGATTAGAGAATCATCTATAATTATCTGAAATAAAAAAGTGAAGCGCACAGAGGTCAATGAAATGGATTATATCACCAGTCATTAGCGTAACATGCGATTTCAAGAAGACAACGACATTTCTGACAAGGTTGAGATAAGCGTTACTGTTGAAGAATTCAAGGGAGTAAAGCTTCATTTGTCATATGAGATGAAAAACGGGGAAGGTGAGGTTGTATGTCTTGGAAAATCTTCTCACGCTTTTTTGAACAAGGAAGGACATCCCATAAGGATGAAACAGGAATACCCGGAGCTGTTTGAGGCATTAAATAAAGCTGCGCAAGATAATTGATTGAAAAGGAGGCAGGTTCATATGGATGCATTAGAAGCTGTTTTAACAAGACGAAGTACAAGAAGATATTCCGAAAACATGCCGGAGAGAGAACTGATTGAAAAGGTGATTGAAGCAGGAAGATATGCTCCGAGCGGTGGTAATAACCAGACAACCCATTTCATCGTTTTTACTGATAAGAACATGCTTAAAGAGATGGCAGAACTGGTATGCAATGAATTTTCCAAGATGGAAATAAAGGAAGACACCTATTCATCCCTGAAGAATTCCATAAATGCATCAAAGAAGGGCGGCTATGTTTTTCACTACGGAGCGCCGGTTTTTATTGTGACGGCGAACAAAAAGGGTTACTGGAATGCCATAGCTGACAGTGCCTGTGCACTTGAAAACATGATGATAGCTGCAAATGCTCTTGATCTGGGATCATGTTGGATAAATCAGCTTCACTGGCTTGATGAAAACGATGCCATAAGAGAGTTCATGTATAAATACGGACTTAAAGAAGACGAGACTATAACAGGCGGACTAATTCTTGGGTATCCTGAGAGCGGAAGCCCTAACAGAGAACCGCTCGAAAGAAAAGGAAACTCCGTAACCTGGACAGAGTAGAATAACAAGGAGATGAAAAATGGAGACAATATATTTTGCAGGTGGATGCTTCTGGGGAGCCCAGAGATTCTTTGATCAGTTTGATGGAGTAGCAAATACAGAAGTTGGATATGCCAATGGACCAACCCAAAATCCTACATATGAAGAAGTCTGTAATGATTCCGGTCATGCTGAGACAGTGAAGGTGGAGTTTGATCCCGACAAGATAAGCCTTGAAGAGCTTATAGACTATTACTTTAAGGTTGTTGATCCGGTCTCTGTAAACAAACAGGGCGGGGACGAAGGAATTCAGTACAGGACAGGTATATATTATACTGAAGATAGTCAGCGTCCCATCATAGAAAGTAAGATGACTGAGCTTGAAAAACAGCTTGGGCAAAAGAGTGCTATAGAAGTGCTGCCACTTGAGAACTTCTACACAGCAGAAGAATACCATCAAAAATACCTGGTGAAGAATCCCGCAGGATACTGCCATATTCCGGCTGTGATGTTCGAACTGTCAAAGAATAAAGGACAGGGGAATAAATTAAAGTCGGAATAAGTATATGTACAGTCAAGGGCATCTCGCGGGAGATGCCCTTTTAGTGATATAATACTGTTTGGTGTCTTTAAACCAGAAATAACAGTGATAAGAGGTTTTTACAATGGTATATGAAAACGTGCTCGCTGCAGTCGGGCATACTCCGATGATAAGACTTAACAGGATACCGGATCCGGACGGGGCGGAGATTCTGGTAAAATTCGAAGGTATCAATATCGGAGGATCAATAAAGACGAGAACCGCCCTCAACATGATACTGGCTGCCGAGAAGCAGGGAATTATAAATGAAAAGACTATAATAGTTGAGCCTACAAGCGGAAATCAGGGAATAGGTCTTGCGCTTGTCGGAGCGGTAAGAGGCTATAAAACAGTAATAATAATGCCTGATTCGGTAAGTGAAGAGAGAAGAAAGATTATAAGACATTATGGCGCTGAGGTCATACTTATCCATGATGAGGGAGACATAGGTGCATGCATAGAAGAGTGCTTAAATACAGCGCTCAGGATGCAGAAAGAGGATCCGAACGTCTTTGTTCCTCAGCAGTTTGAGAATCCGAACAACACGATGGCTCATAAAAATCATACGGCGCTTGAGATAATGGCGCAGGTTGAAAAACCGATACACGGCTTCTGCTCAGGAATAGGTACCGGCGGAACCATCACGGGAATCGGTGAAGTATTAAAAGCACAGTATCCTTTCATAGAGATATGGGCGGCAGAGCCTGAAAATGCCGCAATTCTCGCGGGAGGTAATATTGGAACACACCTTCAGATGGGAATAGGTGACGGCATAATCCCCGATATCCTGGATCAGTCCATTTACAGCAATATCTCCATTATTACGGACGAGGAAGCCATTGGCATGGCTCAGAGACTTGCCAGAGAAGAAGGGATAATGTGCGGAATTTCAAGCGGAACAAATGTAGCTGCGGCAGTTAAACTTGCGAAGAAACTCGGAAAGGGGAAGACAGTAGTTACCATACTTCCGGATACCGCTGAGAGATATTTTTCCACCCCTCTTTTTGATGAAAAATAATCCTGGAGAGTTCAATTTTCATAAGGCAAATGATATAATATTTGTAAGCGAATAGAGACGAGAGAATGATTATCTATATGAAGATGTGTTAAAAATTCTAAAACCAGGAGGTAGAAAGCATGGTGATTATAGATAAGATATTCGGGGAACACGAGGACGTGTACAAGAGCCCCTCAGAAGGAGAACTCCAGATGGAGCAGACCGGAACAAAGGAGAAAAAACCGAAGGCCGAGATCACGGAGGAGGATACGGTGAGGTTTACGGAGCACGATAGATTCTGGGAGGGCATGAAATAAGTTCGTTTTAATTTAATTCATCACGTTGACACTGCACTGCGCTAGTGTTATTATGACATACAAGATTCAGATAGAGGTTGCGTATTCTATCAGTAAGAATTCTGATGCGACAGGCGCAGGTGAGGAATTCCGAAAGGACAATACGCCGAAGGATGAGCCCGCCTGCAGGGTTTATACCTGGGCATACAGTTAAGAGCTGTATGACTGTCATCGCAAGATGGGGAGCTATCGCACTAATTTATTTTGGTGATGATTATTATGGAGCTAACTCTCTTTGCGATGAGTTAGCTCTTTTTCAAATGTTATACATTTGAAAAAGACGATGTACAAAATAATAAAAGGAGACAACTTTATGGCAGTATTTAAAGGTGCAGGTGTTGCTATTGCAACTCCATTTTATGAAGACGGATCGGTTAATTATGATGAGTTCAAGAGACTGATTGATTTTCAGATTGAGAACGGAACCGATGCTATCATCGTGTGCGGAACAACAGGTGAGAGCGCTACCATGACAGAAGAAGAGCACATGGAGGTATCAAGGTTCTGCATCGAATATGTAAATAAGAGAGTTCCCGTAATTGCAGGCGCAGGATCGAACTGCACTAAGACTGCAATTGATCTTTCGGTTGATGCTGCTAAGGCAGGCGCGGACGCGATCCTTTCAGTAACTCCTTATTACAACAAGGCTACTCAGGACGGACTCGTTCAGCACTTTACTGCAGTTGCTAAGGCTGTTGATATTCCGATAATCCTTTACAATGTACCCAGCCGTACAGGCTGCAACATTCTACCCGAGACAGCGGTTCGAATGTGCAAGGACGTTGATAATATCGTTGGTATCAAGGATGCTGCAGGTAATCTTGCTCAGACTACCAAGATGATGCAGCTTGCTGACGGATGCATCGATCTCTATTCAGGTGAGGACGGACTTGTTGTTCCGATCATGTCACTTGGCGGACTTGGTGTTATTTCAGTACTGTCAAACGTTGCACCCAGACAGACTCATGACATGTGTCAGAAGGCTCTGGACGGAGACTTCGCAGGAGCTGCTAAGATTCAGCTCGAGGCACTTCCTCTTATTGATGCACTTTTCTCAGAGGTTAATCCTATTCCGGTTAAGGCAGCACTTGAGATGATCGGCTTCAAGGCAGGCCCGCTTCGTCTTCCTCTCACAACTATGACTGAGAAGAACAGAGTTGTTCTTGAGAAGGAACTGAAGAAATTCTTGGGATAAGGGGAGAAAGGACAAAGTATGATTAAAGCAATTATGCACGGCTGCAATGGCCGTATGGGTCATGTAATTGTCGACCTTGCAGGGGCAGATGAAAATATCGAGATCGTAGCAGGTGTTGATGCCTATGGGGAAAATTCTTACAGTTTTCCTGTATTCGATTCTATAGAAAAATGCGATGTGGACGCTGATGTTGTAATTGATTTCTCCAATGCATCGGCTGTTGATAAGCTTCTTGAGGTATGCGCCGGTAAGAACCTACCGGTAGTACTTTGCACGACCGGACTTTCGGAAGCGCAGCTTGCTAATGTTCAGAGCACTTCAGGCAAAATTGCAATCCTGAAATCGGCTAACATGTCTGTAGGTATCAACATGCTTATGAAGGTACTGAAGGATATTTCACCTGTACTTGACGCAGCCGGTTTTGACATCGAGATAGTTGAAAAACACCAC
Source organism: Butyrivibrio sp. WCD2001 (assembly GCF_000424485.1). Lineage (NCBI taxonomy): Bacteria > Bacillati > Bacillota > Clostridia > Lachnospirales > Lachnospiraceae > Butyrivibrio > Butyrivibrio sp. WCD2001. Next base: position 86,437 of record NZ_AUJZ01000012.1, read on the forward strand.
AACCAGAAGCTTGATGCTCCCAGCGGAACAGCGCTGGCACTCGCAGATTCCGTTAACGATTCACTTACTGAAAAGTGCGAGTATGTATTTGACAGAAGCACCAGACGTGAGAAGAGACCTAAGAAGGAAATCGGTATTTCTGCAGTTCGAGGTGGCACCATCGTCGGAGACCATGATGTGATCTTTGCGGGAACTGATGAGGTTATAACTCTTTCTCACAGAGCTTATTCACGAAGCGTTTTTGCAAAGGGTGCCATTGAGGCAGCTAAGTTCCTTGCCGGAAAGAGCGCAGGAATGTATGACATGAGCGATGTTATTGGGTGATTGATCCGAAGCAAAATTTCGCATAAATGAGGACAAAATGAGATTCAGACCTTGCATTGATATACATAACGGACAGGTTAAACAGATTGTAGGCAGCAGTCTGCGCGACACGGGGGACTTGGCAAAAGAGAACTTCGTGTCAGAGCAGGATGCTGCTTTTTTTGCACGCCTTTATAAGGAAACAGGGCTGCGGGGAGGACACATAATAGTCCTGAATGCAGCTGACAGCCCATATTACGAAGCATCCGTGGGGCAGGCGCTTTCCGCGCTCTCCGAGACACCGGGCTATCTGCAGGTGGGCGGAGGAATAACCGCTGAAAATGCCTGGAGATTCCTTGATGCCGGAGCTTCGCATGTCATCGTGACAAGCTATGTTTTTAAGGACGGAAAAATCAATTACGAGAACCTTAAAAAGCTCCTTCGGGAAGTCGGAAAAGAGCACCTGGTACTCGATCTTAGCTGTCGAAAGGGGACGAATACTGATAGTTCCGAACAAAACTACTACATCGTCACAGACAGATGGCAGAAGATGACTGATGTTGCCGTGACAAATGAAACTATGGATGAGCTTTCGAACTACTGCGATGAATTTCTTGTCCATGCAGTCGATGTGGAAGGAAAGCAGTCCGGTATAGAAGAGGAACTTGCAATAATGCTTGGCGGGTGGGGAAAACTACCCATAACCTATGCGGGTGGAGTTCATAACTTCGATGACCTTAACCTTTTGAAAACCTGTGCAGACGGAAAACTTGATGTCACCATCGGAAGTGCACTCGATATTTTCGGTGGGAATATGTCTTTTGAAGAAGTAGTAAAAATGATGGAACACAGCTGATATGCCTGTGTTCTTTTTTAGTACCATAAAAGTGTAGTTGTTAGAGAGTAATTAACTCTGACATCTGCACTTATTTTTTTATAATAAGGGGAGTAATTGGCCTGACGTGGCTCTTTTTGGATCAGCGCATCCGTCATAAAAACCGTTAGCCAACCCCTTATTATAAGCATTCGCTTAAGCAGGTAGGGAGAAACACCCGCGTAACCAACTAAACTGAATGATAAAAAGGCTGGAATTATTCATCCAGCCTTTTTTGTGTGTTTTTATGCATTTTTTATTAAATTTTATTAAAAAAATATTAAACGTAAAACAGCGCATTATTTGGCTGTATAATGTATATAGGTGGATATTTATTATATTGAAAGGAGTGTCGCTATGTCAAGGACAACTGAAAACAAGAAGAATAAGGTCAGTTTTTTCAAATCTATTCCGGTTCAGATTTTGTTCTTTAATATTCTGATGTTGCTGATATTTAACATAGTAAGCTACATTGTTAACGATGGAATATCATCCATGTCTGACAGTGCTCAGGGTATAATTGCCGGAGTAACCGAGCTGGTTCATAAAGAGGGAACAGTTAAGGAAGATCTGGCCAGGATTGACGGAACGATCCAGAGCGCACTGGGGCTATGGTCATATTACGCTGATGCTGATAAAGAGAGAATCGGAAGCGAGCTTAAATCCTACGAGAGCGAAGTGACCACTCTTGTAAAAGAAATCGGCGATGAGTTTGCTATGTATGGCGATCCAAACGCAACGACACAGCTTGATGCTTCGGCAAAGGCTCTTATTGCGAACGTTGATGAAGTGTTCAATATCATGATGACAACCGGCGATGGACGTGTTGCCTCGGAGATACTTACCGGAGATTATATGACTAACATGGAAGGTGTCAAAGAAGGCATGACAACCCTTGATGCATCGGTGGATGCACTTCAGGGTAATGTTGTAAATTATATGGCACAGGCAAGAAGTAAGATAACTGTCATGAATGTAACAGGAATGGTTGTGTTTATCGTGTGCCTTCTTTTGAACCTCTATGTTTCATTTGTTCTTATCACCAAAGTTATTGTTAAGATTTCCGACTCTGTTCAGGAAATTATAAATGATATCAACGCCGGAAAGGGTGACCTTACAGCAAGAGTAAATGTTAAGACCGGAAATGAGCTTGTATTTATAAGAGACGGCATAAATGATTTTATTGAAACCCTGCAGGGCGTAATGAAAGATGTTAAGAGCGGAACACTCATTCTTACAGATTCCGCAGACAAGATGACCTCACAGATCGCTTTGGCTAACGACAACATCACCAACACATCAGCGGCGCTTGAGGAGCTTTCAGCCAGCATGGACAATGTGTCAACTACAGCTTCTCACATTAAGGAGCAGCTCAATGATGTAAGAGATGCGGTGGAGAGCATCAATGATGAGGTTGCTTCAGGAAAAGAGCGTGCAGGCGAGATCCAGAAGGAAGCTGATACCATTAAGAATGAGGCTATGCAGAAGAAGGAGAATACAGGTGCCAGAGTTGAGGCGCTCAGCAAGACCCTTGATGAGTCAGTAAAGGAAAGTGAGCAGGTTAATCAGATCGGAGAACTTACCAAGGTTATCCTCGATATAGCTTCCCAGACAAACCTTCTTGCACTTAACGCCAGCATTGAGGCTGCAAGAGCAGGTGAAGCCGGCAAGGGCTTTGCGGTAGTTGCGCAGGAGATCAGTGCACTTGCCGATAACAGCAGACAGACAGCCGGAAATATTCAGACTATAAGTGAGAATGTGACAAAGGCTGTTCAGGAGCTTTCGAATAATGCCATCGAGGTTGTAGATTTTATCAACAATACTGTTATTGCCGATTATGAAGCCTTTGTTGAGACAGGAGAGAAATACGAGAGTACAGCAGAGATAATGAATGAAATTCTTGAAGGCTTTACTGAGAAGGCAGACTCTCTTGATAACACAATGCACAGCATGGCAGACTCAATTCTTACAATCACCGATTCCGTTGAAGAGTCCACACAGGCCATCAGCCTTTCAGCTTCCAACTCTACGGAGATTGTGGGAGAAATTCAAGAAATCGGAGAGGCCATGGATAATAACAATCAGGTTACGAACAAACTTAGCGACAGTACAAAGAAGTTTATAAACGTATAATACTATTAGACAGCAAGTCAACAGAAAACGCCATCGAAACTGATGAAAAGTCAAAGGATTAGTAAAAAGGCAAAAACTATTTTTTATAAAGTAGCACTAGCATGGGACTTAAGAAATCATGTTAGGGCTATTTTATACTAATTTAAGAAAAGAAGAGTGCATAATATAGTACGATATTATTAGTAAGATTCGTAGAGTTTTTGCAGAGGGGGCACTCAGAATGAGATATATCAATGCGAAGAAAAGATTTATGGTATCTGATGAGGATTGCATCAGTAGAAGTATCCAGTTCGCTGAAGAATCACTAAAAAGTATAGGCTTAAATAAAAAGCTCGTAATAAAGGCTATTCTGGTTGCAGAGGAGACGATTGCCCAGCTTATTAAAAAGATGCCTCCCAACGGTACATTTACTGTCTGTGTAAGGAAAATTCTTGGTGAGACGGAAGTGGTAATAAGGGCCAGAGGACCTGAATATAATCCGGATACAACAACCGCAGACGGGGTTGATAATTTAGAGAGGCTTGAGGATGAGGATGCGCAGGATGCAATAAGAGCGATCTTGCTGAAGGCACATGGCGAGGACTTCAAGGTAAGCTATAAAAACGGTGTCAACAAGATCAGAATTCTTGCAAGCGGTGCTGAATCTTCAATGCTTATTAACACAATGATCGGCCTTGTGCTTGGCCTTATTTTCGGAGTTCTTTTGCAGATGGTGATTCCGCCGCAGATTGCGGGAGGTATTTCAAAATATGCACTGGATCCCATAAAAACAGTCTTCATGAACTGCCTTAAGATGATAATCGCACCGGTTGTCTTTTTCTCAATCGTATCCTGTGTATCGCAGTTCAAAGACCTGTCCCAGCTTGGAAGAATTGGCGGCAAAGTAATGGGAGTGTATATGCTGACGACGGTTCTGGCTGTTTTGCTGTCTTTGAGTATTTCAATGATGATTCATCCCGGGAACTTTGGATTTGCGCTATCCCTTTCGGAAGCGGCAGTAGACGTATCCGTTGATACGAATGTTGATACGTCGATTCTTCATACGATAATTGGAATATTCCCATCGAACTTTGTACAACCATTCGTGGATTCAGATACCCTTAAGATAATATTCCTGGCATTTATATGCGGAATAGCAGTTGGAATGATCGGTGAATATTCGGCATTCCTAAAGAACTTTTTCGATGCCTGCAATTCACTTTTCCTTACAATAACAACGCTTGTCACAAAGATAATTCCTGTCGCTGTATTCTGCTCGGTAGCGCTCATGGTTAAGGACATGGGAGGTGCGTCGATTTTATCGGTGCTGGGGTTTGCCGGAACAGTTCTGTTTTCGATGTTTTGCATGATGCTTGTGTATGGTGTCCTGATTGCTATTATCGGAAGACTGAATCCCATACACTTCTATAAAAAGAATCGGGAAGGTATGCTTACAAGTTTTACGCTTGCATCAAGCAATGCGGCCATGCCGACAAACATGAGAACCTGTACAGATAAGCTTGGAATATCTCCCAGGGTCTGCAGCTTCTCAATACCGCTAGGAGCAACCGTTAATATGGACGGAACCTGTATATTCCTAACAGCGGCGGGATTGTTCCTTGCCAGAGCTTACGGGATCAGTATTCCTCCGTCAGCTTACCTGTCTCTTATCATAACCATTATTTTGCTTTCGCTTGGATGCCCCGGAGTTCCCGGAGCTGCAATCGTATGCGTAGGCATAGTTCTTGTACAGATCGGTGTTCCGATTGAGTCGGTAGGACTTATAATCGGTATTCATCCCATTATCGACATGTTCGAAACGATGTCCAACACAACAGGAGACGTGGCTGCCGCCTTGATTGTGGCCAAAACCGAAGGCCTCCTCGATGTAGACCTCTATAAATCATGAAAAACAGTTCCCCGGGTGATGAATACATATACCCGGGGAACGTTATTAATGGGATAGTATTAGTTTTTGAATTTATCCAAATCCAATAGGTTCTCGGTTTTGGCAACTATGAGGGCGGCGGCAACATCGCCTGTAGTATTCGACATGGTATCGATCATGTCTATTATAGGGTGAATTCCCATCACAATTCCGATAGCTTCCAGAGGAACGCCAATCTGCCCCAAGACAATGCCGAGACACACAAGTCCGGATCCCGGCACACCCGGGCAACCGAGTGACAGTAGGATAATAGTGATAGCAAGTGAAAAGTACGATGAAGCAGGAATGCTGATTCCATAAGCTCTGGCAAGAAACAATCCTGCGGTTACCAGAAAAATACAAGCACCATCCATATTTACCGTGGCACCAAGCGGAATGGAAAAACTGCAAACTTTCGGAGAAATCCCGAGCTTATCGGTACAGATTCGCATATTGGTAGGCATTGCTGCATTACTTGATGAAAGAGTAAAGCTTGTAAGCATGCCTTCTCTGTTCTTTTTATAAAACGTAAACGGATTCAGCCTTCCCATAATGGTAATCAGAATGCCATAGATTATGAGCATGCAGAATATCGCAAACAGCTGAGTAAAGAAAAATCCCAGAACCGAAATAAGTGACTTTCCGCCAAGATTTTTAACCATAATTGATGCAGAACAGAATACAGCGATAGGAATACATTTTGAAATTATTGTCGTTATGGTAAGGAAAAGTGAATTGCAGGCCTCGAAGAATTTTCCCAGAAACGATGAGTATTCACCGATCATCCCAACAGCTATTCCGGTCAGGGCAGCAAGAAAAATGATCTGCAGGGTATTGGAATCTACAAACGGCTGCAGAAAATTCGAAGGGAAAATGCCTACAATTGTGTGAAGAAGAGATGTATCGACAGTTGTATTTACTGATACATTTTGTGATACATCAGTAAGGGTAAGAGCAAATCCCAATTCTCCCGGTTTTATCAGCATAGAAATGCCCATGGCCATCAAAATAGCAAGCACTGTTGTAAACAGATACATGCTCATAACCTTGCCGCCGATTCTTCCGAGCTGGGATAAATCCTTAAACTGCGATATGCAGGATACGATCGAGAAAAAGACCACCGGTGCGATAATCATTTTAAGACAGTTCATGAAGACTGTTTTTACAGGATCCAGAGCATATTGTAAAATACCATCTGCAACCTGCGACGGAATTACTGTTTGCAACAGAACTCCAAAAATAAGTCCAAGCCCAAGACAGATCATAGTATTAATAAGCATTGAAGATTCTGCGCCGCAGGCGAGAATTCTGATCTTGTTGGTTCCGTTTTTATAACTTACTTTATAATCCTCACCATGGGCTTTTAGGAGTAAGGAACGTATTATGTCCTGAGCATCCTCATCTTCAAGCTTTCCGAGATTATCAATTCCATCTGCGACTGAAGTATCAGGATGATATTCGCTTCCTTTTGCAGTTATAACAACTTCCGCCTCGCCGAGCATTTTTCTCACACATACTGAAAAATGCCCATTTGGCGGTATCCTCTCTATGAGCTGAGCAATCGTTTCTTCTGCAATAAGAATAGTCTTTATCAAATGCTTTTTATTTAAATCAACACTCTTTAGGGTATCCTCAATAAAACCAATACTCTCTCTTATACAATCCTCATCAGACACCAAAAACACTTTTTTAGAATTAATAAATTTCAAAACAAACTCCTCCTTATATCATAGAAGTAAGGTCCCCCGGAGTGTATATGTTCAACACCCGATCGATTATGCACGAAGTGCAACGAAATCGGTGATGAATATATACACTCCGGGGGACCGTATTATATCAAAGTGAGAATTTTGCAACGAAGTCCTGGAGTTCCTGGGCGTTCTCGGCGAGCTTGTCGGAGGCTTCCGCAACCTCGTGGGTGGAAGCTGTCTGCTGCTGTGATGCAGCGGATACATTCTGAGTCTCGTCGGCAACGTTGGCGCTCATTTCCTCGATCTTCTGAATATTGTTGGCAATAGTCTCGGTACCGCCTGAAAGCTGGTCAACAATCTCACTCATGCGGGCACTCTGCTCGGATACAGAGTGAACACGGCTTACAATCTCGTTGAAGGTATCACCGGCCTCGTTAACGACTTCAGAACCTTCAATAACACTCTGGGCACCTTCTCGCATGGATTCTACAGCTTCTTCGGAGCTTGTCATTATATCACCGATAAGAGCAGTGATCTTGCTGGCTGCTTCGTTTGACTGATCTGCGAGCTTGCTGATTTCACTGGCAACTACAGAGAAGCCTTTACCCATTTCGCCGGCTCTTGCCGCCTCAATACTTGCATTGAGTGACAGGAGATTGGTCTGGCTAGCGATTTCTGCAATTGTATCAACGAAGGCGTCGATATTCTTTAGCTTATCGCCAAGACCTTCAACCATAGTAGCAGTATTTTCCACGGATCCTTTTATCGTATCCATCATGGCTGTTGCGCGGTTCATGTCGGCAGCACCCTTTGTAGCAGCTTCGTTTGTAGCATTTATCATGTCATTGGAGGTAACAATTGCATCCTGGAATTCCTGCATGTTATTGACAAATTGCTGAGTCTCATTGCTTGCTCCGGATACAGCAGTAATCTGGCCGCTGCAGGAGTTAGCTACAACTGTGCAGGAGTTTGCAACCATTTCACTGGCCTGTGCTGACTGTGAAGCGCTTGCGGAAAGCTCCTCAGATGCAGATGCAACGTATGCTGTAGTATCTGAAATCTTTGCCATGAGTTCACGGATATTGGTATGCATGAGATCGAGGGCTTCAGAAATAAGACCAATCTCATTATTATGTGTTTTTAACGGACGAACCTTTTGTATGTCACTGTTATCGCTAAAGTCGCTGTTTGCCATTCGCTCCATCTCTTTTGCAACGAGAACAATGGGAGTACTTATCTTTTTGCCGATATAAAATGCAAGAATTATGCCGAGAATGATCATGACAATCAGCACGATAACTGACTTGATGATGGAGTTCCGCAGAGAAGCCTCTGCTTCAGCTTTATATTCTGCTTCGAGAGCATCGATGTGATCAATCCATACACCGGTTCCTACAACCCAGTTATAGGGCTCGTAGAGCATAGTGTAACCCATCTTCGGGAGCGGCTCTGTCTCATCGGGCTTAGGAAAACTGAAATAGGAAAAACCACCGCCTGCCTTAGCATTTGCGATGAAATCCTTGATCATATATACGCCGTTGGGGTCGCAGGAATCTATACGACTTTTTCCCTCGGTATTCTCACGTCCCAGAAGCACGACATTGACACCTTCTGTGGTATCAATCCAGAAGTATCCGTCGCCGTCCATGTAGCGGAGTTCGCGGACATATTCAGCGGCGATTCGCATGGCATCGTCCTCTGTAATGGCACCGGCCTCTGCAGCTTTATGAACCTGTTCAATCAGGCTGACAACGTTCTGAACCTGATTTCGAAGCTCTGACTGCTGGTCCTCCAACAGCCTTTGTCTATATGCGGCGGTCTGCTTTTTTGTCGTAGCGATTGTGCTATTAATTGTAAAAAGCTCAATGATAATACCGGTCAGAATAACAGCACCGGCTATGACTGCAATTAAGACATACATTAAAGATCCATTACGTTTTCGCATTGTGATACCTCCATAAGAAAAATCGAACACAATTAAATCATAACAAAAACGTGATAGGGATAAAATTAAGTAGGTATAAAATTAGATTAAAACCTTATAAAATCGTAGGGATTATATATGAGATTGGAAGAAATGAAAGATGGTCTGGCCTCAAAAAACCCATCCGAAAACGGATGGGTTAGTTGATTAATCATTTGTACACTTGCTGATTCTATATATTAAGAATAAGGCACATTGTAGTCTTGATTAAATGTTGCCGCTAATTAAAGCTTGTTTACGTTAACGGCCTGGGGTCCTTTTTCACCCTGGATTACGTCGTAATCAACTGCAGCGCCTTCGTCGAGAGACTTGAAGCCCTCCATGTTGAGTCCGGAATAATGTACGAATACATCATTGCCTGCCTCATCAGAAATGAAGCCGTAACCCTTCTGGTTGTTGAACCACTTAACTGTACCCTTGTTCATAGCTTACCTCCACTAAAAAATAAAAAATAGTTCTTATCGTCAAACGAGTACATCAATTGACGATATGTTGTATTAAAACAACATAATTAGGATATCATACGGGGCATTAAAAGTAAAGAAATTATTAAAATATTCGCGAAAAAAATCACAATTTACAATACTTATGATAGCATCACTTTACTTTAATTGTTTAGTGTGTTAAAATATGCAAGCAGTGAAGTGAATTGACGAAATAAAGTAAATTATGTTTCAACATATTTATTTGCTTTTTTGGATATAGTTGCTTCATTTTTTTATGCATTAGAGGGCAATGATATTTTTTATCACACGGAGGATAATAATGAATAAGAAAATTCGTACAGAGGCTGTTGATCACTTATTTGAGGCCATTCTGTCACTTGATGATAAGGAAGAGTGCTATAGCTTTTTTGAGGATCTTTGCACGGTGAATGAGCTTATGTCTCTTTCCCAGAGATTTGAAGTTGCAGCCATGCTCAGAAAGCATAAGACCTATCTCGAGATAGCAGAGAAGACCGGAGCTTCAACCGCCACTATCAGCAGAGTTAACCGATCATTGAACTATGGCGACGACGGCTACGCTTTGGTATTCTCTAAAATGAAAGAACAGTAAGTGGTAAATCTTCTCTTCGTGGGAGATAAGATAAAGATTAAAGCCTTCTCCCTTAGGGAGAAGGTGGCAGCAACGCTGCCGGATGAGGGAGAATAAAAAGCCCGCCGGAATATATATGATATTTCAAGCGATTATAGCTTTGCTAACGAGCGAGAAATTTCATATATATTTCGGCGGGCGTATTATATTAAGTAGTAGCAGCTCTTTCTTTGGCTGTTTCAGCAGAGGTCTTTTCTGCGGTCATCTTGCATTGGCCCTGGAAAATTGCATTTTCATCGATTACGAGAGTTTTTGCGGCCAGGTCTCCGACAAGCTTTCCTGTGTCACTGATTTCAACTTTACCCTGAGAGCAGTTTACGTTGCCCTGAATTTCACCTGCAAGGAAAAGATTTGTGGCGGTAACTGCGCCTACGATTTTTCCTTCCTGACCAAGAATGAGTGATCCGCCTACGGAAACATTGCCGTTGATGGTGCCATCAACCCTTGTGCTCTCCTTAGCGGTGAACGGACCATCCAAAGTAGCGCCGGATGCGATAAACGTTGTTATCGGCTCCGCAGCAACATCAATTGAACCGTCTGATTTTGAACTGTTAAAAAGTGCCATTGTATTCCTCCTATTTTAGCGGCTTTATTAACCGTTAATCTCAACCATCTCTTCGGGATTGACAAAAACCCCGTCCTGCTTGATCTGATATCCAAGCTTTGTATTATTTTCTCCGACAACGAAAAGGGTAGCACCCTTGGCAACACTGTCACCTTCGTGAACGAGGCTCTCGCCGGCATTTCTGTAAATGGTTATATAGCCGTTGCCGTGGTCAATCGTCACGCTGTTTCCGTATTTTACATCTGCAGTAACGCTGGTTACTGTGCCGGAAGCTGAAGCAATTATAGTAGAGTTGGCCTCGGTGGTAAGAATGAGGATGGGATCAAGTCCTGTGGTATCAACAGGAGTCTTCTCTGCATCTTCGCCCTCCGCACCTTCTTCGTCAGCGTTTTCTTCGCCGCCGTCCGCCTGAAGTTCAATCTCGCTAGAATTAGGATCGTCGTAGGAATTCTCCATCGATGCTGTTCCTGAGATAGGAAGAAGAGAGGGGATGTACTGCTGCTGTTCCTCGGCTGCGGTCTGAGCCTCCGCCTCAACCTTCTGATTGAGCGCCTGACTGAGCTGAGATACTTCATTCTCAAGCTCGGAGTTTTTCTGAATGAGTTCCTTGTTTGCTGTATCGAGTTCCTCTATCTGAGCACTCTGCTGGACTGTATATTTTTTCAGAGATGAGAGTGTGATAGCTGAGTGGATGACATAACATATGAGGAATAAAAAGATCGCAAATATGGAAAATGCCAGAACCTGAGCTGCTACATGTCCCACATGGAAGCTTCCGCTGCTCCCGTCGGAATCCCCCGAAATAATCATAAATGTGTAGTGGCGTTTATGCCTGTGTTTTTTTGGTTTATTAATATCTGCCATAAAAACCCCCATTAAAATTCAACTTATAATAGCATATATTATTAAAAAATCCAAGATATAGTTGTTTGAAAAATGCGGACCGCTAAATCTGCCATTTTCATCTGAGAAACCCCGAAATATCCCAAACGTTTACATAACAATGAAAAGATACTATAATATGAAAGATTAACATCTTGTTTATGTTGATTTCGAAATACTATTATTTGGAAGTGAGGTTACACATTATGGCATTATTAAAAGAGTGGCGCGATATGGCTTATTCAGAGAAAGCTGATAAGGCCCAGCTGCAGAAACTTTGGACAGATTATTTTCAGAAGGAAAAAGAGATCTATGCAGAGCTTCTTAAGAATCCCGACGAAGTTGTAAAGGGAACAGTTAAGGAGCTTGCTGAGAAATATAGCATCGATATCATGACAATGACAGGTTTCCTTGATGGAATCAACGATTCACTTAAGGAGCAGAACGACATCGAAGCAATGGAAGAGGACACAGAGGTTCAGCTTGGCTTCGATAAGGAACTTCTCTACAAGAACATGGTAGCAGCAGGTGCTGACTGGCTTTATGGCCTTGAGGAGTGGAATGATATCTTCTCAGAGGAGAAGCAGAAGGAGCTCTACAAGGAGCAGAAGGCTTCACAGACCGTACGCAAGGAGAACAAGGTTTATCCCAATGATCCCTGCCCGTGCGGAAGTGGCAAGAAGTACAAGAAGTGCCACGGTAAGGGTAAGTTCTAAGAGAGGGTAAACTCTGATATAAAAGGACCCCTCATCCGTCTGCTAACGCAGACACCTTCCCCCCAAGGGGAAGGCAGGAGATAAGCCTTCTCCCACTGGGAGAAGGTGGCGCGAAGCGCCGGATGAGGGGCTTTTAATAAAAAATAACTGTACCCGGTAGGTACGGAAGGAGAGAACAATGACAAAAGAAGAATTCAAAGAAGTGTACCGCCATTCATTGGCACACATCCTGGCAAAAGCCGTAATCGAGCTTTACGGTGAGGAGACACAGTACGCAATTGGTCCGCAGGTGGCAGACGGTTGCTATTATGACTTTGTTTTGCCTAAGGCTGTTACTGAGGATGATTTCAAGACCATCGAGGATAAGATGCGCGAGATCATCAAGAGAAGAGAGGACTGGACAAGAAAAGAGGTGTCCAAGGCTGAGGCTCTCGAGATTTTCAAAGGTCAGAAATTCAAGACCGAGCTTATCGAGGACCTTCCCGAAGGTGAGACAATCACTACATATAATACAGGTGATGATTTCATCGATCTTTGCCGCGGACCTCACGTTGAGAACTCTCAGGAGTTGATGAATGTTTCCTATAAATTGAAGGCTGTATCAGGTGCTTACTGGAGAGGTGATGAGAAGAGAGATTCCATGACTAGAATCTACCTCTACGCTTTCCCTTCAAAGGATGAGCTTAAGGCTCACCTCAAGATGATCCAGGAAGCTTTGGAGCGCGATCACAAGAAGATCGGCGCTCAGCTTGACCTTTTCATGTTTGATGAGACAGCTCCCGGAATGCCTTACTGGCTTCCCAGAGGCTGGAGGATGTACCAGAAGCTCCTCAAATTCTCAAGAGATATTCAGGAGAGACATGGCTACACAGAAATCGCAGCTCCTCTTATCGATAATAAGAAGCTGTGGCTCATCAGTGGTCACTGGGCTCACTACATCAACAACATGTTCATAGTGCCCGGAATCGCAGGTCACGTTCAGGCTGATACAAATATTCCGGATGTAGCAGAGAGTATGGATGAGGATGCACCTAAGGCTCCCGTAAAGATTGAGAGAGGCTCGGTTATCTACAACAGAGAAGCGCTTGATACAATGGGCGCTAAGCCTATGAACTGTCCTAACGCTATGATGACTTACAAGAGAACAGTTCATTCTTATAAAGAACTTCCTATTCGTTACAGCGAGTATGATGTACTTCACAGAAAAGAGAAGTCAGGACAGATGAACGGTCTTTTCCGTGTTCAGGAGTTCAGACAGGATGATGACCATACATTCGTAATGGAGTCACAGATCCAGGATGAGATTGCAGATATCATCTCAATTGCAGACGAGATCTACAAGACATTCGGTGTAACTTACAGAGCTGAGTTTTCAACACGTCCCGAGGACTTCATGGGCGATATCGAGGTTTGGAACAGAGCTGAGGCTGCTATTAAGAGCATTCTTGATAAGAAATATGGCGAGGATGGCTATGAGATAAATGAAGGCGACGGTGCTTTCTACGGTCCCAAGATCGACCTTCAGATTAAGGATGCGCTCGGAAGAGAGTGGCAGTGCGGAACAGTACAGCTTGACTATCAGCTGCCTCACAACTTTGGCCTTACATATCAGGCTCAGGACGGAAGTCTTGAGATGCCTGTTGTTATTCACAGAGCGATCTACGGATCACTTGAGAGATTCATAGGTATCATTATCGAGAACTTCAAGGGTGCTTTCCCGTTCTGGCTCAGCCCTTATCAGGTAGGTATCGTTCCTATCCGCGTTGAGCACAATGAGTATGCTAAAAAGGTTGCAGATCTTCTTTACGAGAACGGCATCGATGTTGAGGCTGATTACTCCGACAACAACATGAAGGAGAAGATCAAGAAGTTCAAGAACTACAAGGATCCTTACATCATTGTACTCGGTGACAAGGAGGCAGCTGAGAACACTGTTTCAATCAACGTTCGCGGCTCCAATAAGCAGATTCAGAACGTACCTCTCGATAAGTTCGTTGAGATGTGCAAGAAGATGAACGCTGAGCACACACTTGAGCTTATTGATAGTGTAGAGTAAAAAAACTAATCAGAAATAAACGCCTTCCCCCACTGGGGAAGGTGGCGCGAAGCGCCGGATGAGGGGATTAATGACACTCCTTAACGATTCAAAAAAAACGTGGGACAAAGCCGAAATAATCTGCGGAAGTCTTCTATACCTGATTTCTTCAGCAATGATTATCTTTTCATCATATCTTTGCTTTAGTCCCGACATATGGTACGACGAGCTCTTTAGCATGCAGCTTGCCACTAAGCCTGTTTCTGAGATGGTTAAATTAACAGCGGCGGATGTTCACCCGCCGCTGTATTATATTATCGTCCATTTCGTGATTAAGGCGCTCACACCCTTTGGCAATTCCTTCATGTCATCCGGACTTGTAAATAGCGGAGCTGCCCTGGGGAGCATGCAGATCATGTATGCAAAACTGGCGAGTGTAATTCCGCTGTTCATTCTCTTTCTGTATGCGCTCACCATCATCAGAAAGCGCTACGGAATTCTCGTGGGAGGACTTTTTTCCTGCGCTGTGATTGCAATGCCGCAGATGGCTGATTATGCGGTTGAAGTGCGTATGTACAGCTGGGTTATGCTTTTTGTGACAGCACTTTGCATACACGTCGGGCCGTTTATTGAGACTGAAAAGGATAAGCAGATAAAGGGACTGAAGTGGGGGAAGATTTTTCCTTTATTTATATATGGGCTGTTAGCCTGCTATACTCAGTACTATGCTGCTGTCGCAGTGGCTGCGGTATATCTGTTCCTGATCATTTGGTCGGTTCGGAAAAATGTATATCAACTTGGAATCCTGCTTATCAGTGCCAACATGACTGCGGTTTGCTATGTGCCCTGGATAAGCGTGGTGCTTTCGCAGGCGAGATCAGTCTCATCCAATTACTGGATTCAGCCGCTGTCTCTAAGGAGCTTTGGCGGAATTATCAAGTTCCTGATGAAGCCCGGATTCTTTAATGATAAACTTGCAACTGTTCTTGCGGTTATGATGTTTGTGCTGGTGGCAGCAGTGGTATTTTGCAATATCAGGGACTCCTATATGTGGCTCTGCTTCATGCCGATAATCGGAATTATTGCCTTTGGCTTTGCTGTGTCATTTTTACTTAGACCTGTTTTTATATACAGGTACATGATTCCGGCTATGGGAGCTATGTGGCTTTCAGTACTGATTGCTGCTAAGCGGCTCTTTAATGGAGAACGTGGAAAACTCCTATTTGCAGGACTTCTTCTGTATACATTGATGACTATTTTCTGTATCAGAGACTTTTGGGCTTTCCGTGGAAATGAGCTCTATAAACGTGTTAATATGGTACAGACGGAGCAGTTCTGGAAGGATATATATGAAGGCAACGGTTCTGAAGACACCGATGAAGACTCGCTTTCGGAGAAGCCGATACTAATCTGTAATTTTGAACAGGTAGCGGCTCTTTCAATGTACTATGCGAATGGATACTGTGACATAGTGGGAGATGCGGGAAAAGAGCTTCCGGTACAGGTTTATCTATACGGAGCGATAACGGATAGCATTCTTGAGAGTACTTTACCGGGGATACAGGTTATAAGTGAATACCCGGAAGTTCAGGAGCTTGTGGACAGTGGAAGGAGAGTGCTTTTCATTGGAAGCTTTAATTCCCGAGAGGACATTCTGAAGGACTGGAAGGAATCACCTGCCGGAATCGAAAATAAGAACATTGGCAGCTATTTGAATGAGCGATATTGGTTTGATGTGTTTGAACTATCGCGAAAATGAGAAGACAGACAAGAGGATAGCTGATTACAGAAAGATTATTTCTATAGATATATAGGAGAGACATTTGAGAAAAAGATTTTTATCAATTATCTTCATACTTACGGTATTCACGCTTGGGAACAGCAGGATTAGCACGCTGGCTTCGGCAGGTGCGGGCGCGGTTCTGGATGACATGATTAAGGATGCGGATTCTGAGAATTCTTCCGGATCAGGTGATGAATCCAAGGTCGGAGGTATGTCAAAGCTTCCGGAAGCACTTGCCTGTACGTTTTTCGTGCCTATGGGATTTAAGGCCTCAGATGAACCCGGAGTATTTGTAAATGAGCACTATCCGCTGGAATCCGCAAACATTACTTACGAGGTTTCGGTTCTTCCGGAAAAGAAGATTCTTACCAATGCTCAGAGGGCAGCAGGGGAATCCGAGGATGCTACCAACATCGAGTATAGGTATGATGAACTCACCGCAGAGATGTATGAGACTATTCAAAAGGAAAACTACGAAAGTCTCTACGGAGAAAACATCGGCTTCACTCTGGAATCCTTTGAAAATATGGAGTATGACGGCTTCCCGGGATATATGATAAGGACATCTTTTACCCCGGAGAACACGCAGACAATCCACCAGGCTACCGCAATAGTTCTATCCAAAAACAAGGTCTTCACAATCGTCTTCTCAAGGGCAGAGGATGATGACTTTGAGGACAAATGCACACAGACACTGGATACAATACATGTTCTTGCTAAGAAGTAACCGCTCGTTTGAGCGGTTTTTCTATTATATACGATGGGGATAGTTTTTCTTTTGAGGGCCGATTTTGGGAAACGTGAGAAGTCGCTTTTGTTAACTTTAACCTTTATAAAAATAGATATCAACGATAAAAAGAATATTCTATGTCAGGTGTGCGGAAACTAAATTTGCTGATACAAAGAGAAATATCAGGAAAATAGAAGAGTTTAAGGGAATTATTAAATTTTGAATATAAAGCAATTCGTTTATAAATATTTTAGAATTAGTCTGATTGACGGAAACTAAATCGGAGAATAGACTACAGTTACTGTTTTTTGTTCTGCGACAAAACATATTTCGGCAAACTATGGGTGACCATAGGACGCAAAGCTATAGGGACTTTCATTAAGAAGTCAGCCAGTTGCACTTTCTGAGAACCTTAGCTTTGCGAAGCGAAGGTTTTTTAGAAAGGGGATTTGTTCATTATGAATCGAATCAAATCAATTCTCGCTATTGCTTTGACAATGTTAATTGTCTTTTCCGGCGTTTCGCCGACTTCTATGTCAGTAATGGCAAAGAAGGCATCTTCGGGGGAAAAATCAATTACCCTCAATTATTCCCAGTACACCCTTAAGAAGGGCAAAAAAGTAAAGCTTAAGGCAACAACATCTTCTAAAAAGAAGTCAGTTGTATTTAAGAGTAAAAACCCAAAGGTAGCAACCGTTGACAGCAAGGGCAACGTAAAGGCTGTTAAAAAGGGAAAAACAGTTATTACAGCTACAATAAAGGGCACAAAGAAAAGTGCAAAATGTACTATTTATGTAGGTTCACCCGTAAGCACTGTATCCATTGGGGACCAGCAGATAGAACTTAATGCGGGACAGAATTATCAGGTAACAGCAAAAGTAGAACCCTTGGATGCTTCTATTAAAACAGTAAGCTTTAAGAGTTCAGATGAGTCTGTTGCATCAGTTTCAGAATCAGGACTTATTGTTGCCAAAGCAGAAGGAACTGCAACAATAACAGCAACAGCTAATGACGGAAGTAAGAAAAGCGCATCTTTACTTGTTAAGGTAAACGGTGCAACACAAAACGGCAAAGATTCCAAGGATTCAAAGGATTCCAAGGATGCAAATAATACAAATAATACAAATGGCACAAATGGCTCAGGTGAGTCCGGTAACTCAGGTGGATCATCAGAGTCAACCATAGGTTCCGCATCAAAGAATTCAGGCCTTGTAACCCTGACTGCTTCAAGTAATAGTGTTGTAGCAGGAACCACAGACAATACGGTATATTTATATGCCACAGTCGCTGTAAATGTAGATAAAGTTGAACTCTATGACTCCAATGGCAACTTTGTAAAAGCGATGGAGGATGACGGAGTTTATAAAGATAGCGGCGATGATATGAAGGGAGACCAGATTTACTCTGCTTACAAAAGGTTTGTATCAGGTAATAACGGTCGTTACAGCTATTATGTAAAGGCATATGTGGGATCAGAGGAGATAACCTCTGACACAGTTGATATTGATGTTGTTTCCGTAATGTCCGCTGAAAATAGAGAAGAGATGACAGCAGCGGATAATGCCATCGAAGAGGTAACGGAAACTCTTAATCCAAATGCCACCATCGAAGTAAAAAAGACAGCAGTTCAGAATGTCTTAAATGAACAGAAAAACTCCGGAAATATTAAATCTGTCGGAACATTTGACAGTGAATCAAATGTTATAACCTTTGAATATACTGATGGCACCACAGGTGCAGTATCTCTTGAAGAGAATACAATTAAGAGTAATGGTACCGGAAAAGTTCGTAATCCCAAGGGAAGCGGACTCTGGGATACAATGATTAAGTCGGAATCTCTTGCACCGATTGTGCGTAACAGCTCAAATACTGCAGGATCAATCGGAAAAGCTATCATATACTTCGGTTTTAGCGGAAGTAATGAAGTAGGCTGGAGAAAGGCATATTATAACGACGAAGTCATTCCGGAACTGAATGGAATGGGACTGACAACAACTATGAAGGAAGCTACCTTAAAAGACTTCAAAGCTATGTCAGCCTATGATGTTATTGTTTTCAGTATGCATGGATCCTCTTATGGAAATGATCTTTTCATGTGTACCTATGAAGAGGTTACTGATGCTAAGGATAACGCATATTATGCAGATCTGATAAAGGGCAGAGTAGTAAGAACTATACTTATGGATGGTAAAACTTACTACTGGGCTAAGCCATCATTCTTCACTGCAAACCTTGGTGTTAGTGCACTGAACGGAAAAGTGCTTTTCTCTGAGACCTGTGATTTTATGGGCGAGGGAACGGCTGTAAATAATCAATTTTCATCAGCGTTCTTAGGACGCGGAGCAAGTACGGTTGTGGGCTTCCATAATTCAGTTCTTGCAATCTACAGCAGAAATCTTATGAAGGCATTTGTTACAGGACTTGCTTCCGGTAAGACAACAGGCGACGCATTCGCAAGTGCAACGGCAACATACGGGGTAAATGACGGACACGGAGCATACCCTATACTTTCAGGATCAACCAATACTGTGCTGTTCACAGATGATTTCAAAAACGGAAGCTTCGAATTAACACCTACTTTGACAGAATGGTATCATCTGGGTGATGCAAGAACCATAACAGGACTTGCGGAATTATCACCCACTCATGGTAAAAAGATGGCAATCATCACAACCGGTATCGGATCCTCCTCTTCTTCTTACGATACTCAGAAGGAGGAAGGCACAGAGGGCAGCGTACTTTCACAGACCTTTGTGGTTCCTTCGGATGCAAACTCGCTCAGCTTTACATATGACGTGGTATCCGAAGAGCCTCTGGAATATGTTAATACTGAGTTTGATGACAAATTTATAGCCCGTCTCCTGGATACTAACGGAAATCTGATTGTAGAGCTTGCACGTGAAGAAGTTAATACTTCCACATGGTACGAAATCTTTAATATAGATTTTGACGAAGGTGATGATACTGTTTATCATACGAAGTGGAAGGATGTTTCCTACGATCTGTCTTCGCTCAGAAATCAGAGAGTAACACTTGAATTCGTGACATTTGATGAAGGCGATTCAGTATTTGATACAGTAGGTATAATTGATAATGTGGTCGTAAAATGATGAAAAATGCAGTTCGAACAGTTATACTGATTGCAATAATTTCATGTTCCATTCTTTGCGGATGTAACCGCAAGATAACCGATAACGGTGATAAGGAGGCAGCGGCAGTTATGAGCAGTGATTATATCAGTGTTGTTTCGGAAAGAGTGACGAACGTTTTGAAAAATGCCACCTCTGAGGATGCCGCGTTGTCAGGATTAAGCGAAGAATTGGAAGCATTAACGAAGGAGGGATATATTCTGGACTATAAGATTGATTATCCCAAAGCAGTGAAGGTGACCTATTCGGATTCCACGGAAGGAATGATCATGCTTACACCGTTTGATACTAACTACAACTAAAAATATGAGGCGCAGGGATTAGTTCCCGGCGCCTCTTTTTGGTTTGCGCGCCATGGGCGCGCTCTAACGGGTGAAAGTCCCGAACACGCCCAGATAGTGGGAAGTGTATAGCCGAACAGCAAGGGTGTCCATTGTGAGGTGGAATCTGAAGGAAGCTGTAAGCAAATCTCTGGTCCGACGGACAGAAATCACATATAAGGCTAGGCTACGAGAGATAAGTTGGCCAAAAGCAACGAAGTCTAATAACTATCACATTTGTAGTAGCAGAGTAAATGTGGCGGATATATGGAGAGAAAGAGCGTGCACCTTAAGCGTGGAGGTCTCACAGAGGTTCCATTAGCCTAGTAACAACGAACTGTGAGAAGTCAGCCGAACCCATAGTAGCAAAGAAGTCTCTGTAATGGGGATGGAGTGAAGGGGTGAACAATCAATAAGTTTGAGTATGTCTCGTGTTGCAGAAATGACAACATCTGCCGTAACCAATCGGGTGAAGGGTGGTCAGATCAAGCGAGGCGGAAAGGAAAGAACGCATGGACACAAGTAGTCTAATGGAGCAGATACTATCTAGTGATAATCTCAATAGGGCATATCTGCAAGTCGTGCGAAACAAAGGTGCAGAGGGAGTGGACGGAATGAAGTACACAGAACTCAAGGAACATCTTGCAAAGAACGGCGAAATCATCAAGGAACAGTTGAGGACAAGAAAATATAAACCTCAGCCAGTACGAAGAGTGGAGATACCAAAGCCCGATGGTGGTGTCAGAAACCTAGGAGTACCAACAGTAACAGACAGATTCATACAACAAGCTATCGCACAGGTCTTAACACCAATCTACGAGGAACAGTTCCATGACCATAGTTATGGATTCAGACCGAATAGATGTGCACAGCAAGCAATCCTAACAGCGCTCGACATGATGAATGACGGTAATGATTGGATTGTAGATATTGACTTGGAAAAGTTCTTTGACACAGTAAATCACGACAAACTTATGACTATCATAGGTAGAACGATTAAAGATGGAGATGTTATTTCTATCGTTAGGAAATACCTGGTCAGTGGAATCATGATTGATGATGAGTATGAGGACTCCATTGTGGGAACACCACAAGGAGGTAATCTCTCGCCATTATTGGCAAACATCATGCTGAATGAACTTGATAAGGAAATGGAAAAGCGAGGGCTTAACTTTGTAAGATACGCAGATGATTGTATCATCATGGTTGGTAGCGAAATGTCTGCTAATAGAGTTATGAGAAATATCTCTCGATTCATTGAGGAGAAACTAGGTCTCAAGGTCAACATGACCAAGAGTAAAGTCGATAAACCACAAGGACTTAAATACCTTGGGTTTGGATTCTACTTTGACTCAAAAGCACATCAGTTTAAGGCAAAACCACATGCGAAATCAGTAGCGAAGTTTAAGAAGAGAATGAAAGAACTTACATGTCGTAGCTGGGGCGTTAGCAACAGATACAAGGTGGAGAAGCTCAATCAGCTTATCAGAGGATGGATTAACTATTTCAAGATAGGAACAATGAGAAATATCTGCTATAACATGGACGGCACTATCCGATATAGGCTTCGTATGTGCATTTGGAAACACTGGAAAACTCCACAAAACAGGGCAAAGAATCTTATAAAGCTTGGAGTTACTAAATGGGCTGCATGGAGAACCGCATATTCAAAAGGATACGCGAGAGTCTGTCGTGCATCTGATATATCCCAAGCCATAAGCAATAAGAGATTAGCCTCATACGGACTAATCTCTATGTTAGATTACTACACCGAAAGGTGTGTCACTTGTTAAGTTGATTGAACCGCCGTGTACGGAACCGTATGCACGGTGGCGTGAGAGGTCGAAAATGTCTTTATAATGAGACATTTTCTCCTACTCGATT
>NZ_AUJZ01000013.1:0-108476 GCF_000424485.1 Butyrivibrio sp. WCD2001
ATGATTATCTCTTGCCGGATTTATCTTTTTATTTTTACTTGCTTCCTTGCGTAAATCTGAACAACAATTGTTCGCGATTGGTGTTATCTCTGGCCAGCACAGAGCTCCCGCGGATAAAACTTTTGGAAAGCTTTCCCTATCTGGATTTATCCTTGACCAATCACACGAATCTCTCCAACAGTTTCCTCTATTTTATTAACGATTTCACGCTTATTTTATTCTTATTTAATGATTTGAATCCCCATAACGCGCTATAATAATTGTATATAGCAACCACTATGCGCAAGAGGCAAATCCTCTTGTGCTAGTTAGATTATTCATGTAATCACTTTACCTTATGGGGAGGCGAAGAAATGGCAAACGAAAATAATATCAATGAAGGTGCAACAGGCACAAAGGCCACTACAAAGGGTGCCATTTTCCAGACGATTGCATTTCAGAATCTTGCAGTAAACCTGGTGATTCTGTTAGCAGTTGTGATTGTTACCATCATTCTGGTTAACAGTATGAAAGGCATGATGAATACTGCGGTTACGGCCAGCACAAATGAAGTTGACACTCTTATTGCAGAAGGAAAACTCAAACAAGCTACTCTTCAGATAGACGGTAGTCTTAGTGCACTTATAGGTGCAGCTTCTATGGAGAGTGTAGATGATGAAACTTTGCAGGGATACGCAGATACTCTTAAGGCTGCAGAAGCACAGATACCTGAGCTCACCGAGTATCTCAGCACCAGCCTTTGGGTTACTCAGGTTGCTGATGGCGCTGAGCAATATGCAGCTCTTGAAAACTCCCTTAACGCATTTCTTGCTGATGCAAACTCTATAATGGAAAGCTGCATGGCAAGGGACATGGAGCCTGCTTTCGCTGTTCTTTCTTCATCTTATTATCCAAATATGACCAGCATGAACGCTGCTTTCGATACTGCCGAGGCATCAATACAGGGGCTGTCAGTTGGTTTAGGTGCCTACCTTCAGCTGACTCTCAACGATGGTACCAAAAAGGCTGTTATCGGAATTATAATTATCATTCTCTGCATAGTTGCAGGTCTTGTACTTAGCATTGTCAGAATCAGTAACAAGATCAGTGCCATCTCTAATGAAGTTGTTGGTATCATCGACAACATCAATGCAGGAAAAGGTGATCTTACCACTCGTGTAAGAACACAGACCAAGACAGAGCTTTGGTCAATTGTGGATGGAATCAACCAGTTTATAGGCACTCTTCAGGATATTATTAAGGATGTAAAAGACGGTACTGTTGTACTTCGTACTTCTGCCGATGAGATGACTGACCAGATTCAGAAGGCAAGTGATAACATCACAAATACTTCAGCTGCTTTGGAAGAGCTGTCTGCAAGTATGGATACTGTTTCTTCAACAGCTGATCAGATCAACGGACGTCTTGAAGAAGTTAAGGACGCTGCGGACGAGATCAGAAAAGAAGCTGCAGAAGGTGCTCAGACCGCTATCACAATCAAGAATGAGGCAGACGAGATCAAGACCGCTGCAACTCAGAAGAAAGAGAATACCGGCGCGAAGATTACAGAACTTGGCGAGGTTCTCCAGATTTCCGTTAAGGATAGTGAGAAGGTTTCCCAGATCAACGAGCTTACCAATGTCATTCTCGACATCGCTTCTCAGACAAACCTCCTTGCTCTGAATGCTTCTATTGAGGCTGCAAGAGCAGGTGAAGCAGGAAAAGGTTTCGCCGTTGTTGCTGAAGAAATCAGTGCCCTTGCTGAAAATAGCCGCCAGACAGCCGGTAACATTCAGGTTATCAGTAATGAGGTGACAACCGCTGTTAAGAGTCTTTCCAACAATGCTCTGGAAGTTATCGATTTCATCAATAATACCGTTATCGCTGACTATGATTCTTTCGTGGAAACCGGAGACAAGTACGAGCAGGCTGCTATTATGATGGATGACATGCTTGAGAAGTTCTCGAACAAGGCAGACAACCTCAATACCATCATGGATCGCATGGCTGATTCCGTTGAGTCCATCACTGAGTCGGTTAAGCAGAGTACAGAGGCCATCGGTCTTTCCGCTACGAACTCTACTGAGATTGTTGGTGAAATCCAGGGTATCGATAATGCGATGATTGAGAATAACAAGGTTACAGAGAGACTGAATCAGAGTACAAGTATTTTTGAGAATCTGTAATAAAAAGATAACATACAAGAAATGCTTCGCAGCATTTAAGGTGAATTTTAAAATATCGTTTGCTTCTTCATAAAGAAATATAGGTAAAAAACTAATAAACCGGTAATCGCCTAATAAAATCAGGTGGTTACCGGTTTTCTACGCCATTCTTTTAGAATTTGTATGACTCGATTTTAATTCATCAGGCCGCTAGGTCGCATGCTATTCCTGATCATGCTCTGCCGTAAGCTGAGCGAAGTCTCAGGTGTGTATTCGGATTGTCGGCGCTTCTAAGGTGTGAGTCGATGCTCCTGTCTGAAGTCCTGGTCTCTGAGCTTGCAACCGAGGTGCTCATGAGATCACTTGAGAGGCTGTTTAGCATCTCGCGAAGAAGTGATCCCTGTCCGGTGTAGGAAGAGATGATGCTGTCTTCATCAGAAGTATCAAGAGATGCTACATCTGAGCCAAGCGATGAACTTATCGCATTTGCTGAGCTTCTATTGTTCGAGCCGGATGCCACTGATGACACTATGCTCTGCAGGTCTTCTGACGAGTTATCAAGTAAACTCTTGTAGCCTGAGTAATTGCCGATTGCGGAAAGTGCTGTATCCGTGAGCGCGCTGAGTGCTGAATTGCCCTCATCATCCTCGGATCCGACAGCTAGATTAGAAAAGAGTCCCGATGTGAAATCCGCCTTATCTGTAAGGGAGTTGTCGATAGAATCCTTCATCATCGCAGTGTAGAGGTAATTCTGGAGAATCAGGTTGCTTCTGGCTTCGCCCTCTGCTGTGCCGTCAGATGCGGCACCGGCGATACCTATCAACCTATCCTCTGCCTCCTTCGAAAGGTCACTAACAATGGCCTCTGCAGAATCTTCGGAAGAAGCTGTCTGTCCAAGAAGATCCGACTTCATAACCATTCCAAGTATGCTTGAAAAAGAGTTTGCACTTGCAAGGGCGCTTGTGGCATCCGCTGTATCAAGTGAGCTTCCGATGCTCGCCAGTGCAGACGCACTTCCAAGAGCCGAACTGCCTCCGAGCAATCCTCCGGACATGGAATTAAGCGATGTCAGATTACTGTAATTTGAAACAATTGAAGATAGATAATCGTAGTCCATGACTCCCCCAAAAAACTTTTTTCAAATAGAAAAGTGACTTTTTACCAACAAGATTGCAGATTATCTGGCTTTCCCCAAAAACACAAGATATTGTGTTTGCCATGAATGTATTATACCACAAATATGGTTTTTGTGGTTGATGAAATTTTGGTTTTTTTAAAAAAATCGGAGACCAAATTAGTAAGCAGCCTCAACTGCCGCCTTGTCCACAACCACGATCGGTTCGGTCACTTCTTCACCCATGCTGTTGAAATAAGTTATCTCGGGGACGATGTCCTCGGCGGCGTACCAGGTCTCTGACATGAAGGTTTCCTTCTGAATTTTGGCCTGTTTTTCCAGGTCATAAATGAGTTTAAGGCAAGCAGGGCCCTGGAGTGGATTGCACTCAAAGTCTGCATTGATATTACCATCGAGTACATTTTTAAGTCCGTTCTTGCAGGCGTCGAAAGAAATTATTATCATGTCGCCGCCAACTCCGTAGCTGATACCGTGCTCGTCGAGGCTCTTCATGATCCCAAAGGCCATGTTGTCATTCTGGGCCACGATCACGTTGAACTCGCCCTTATATTCCTCGCAGAATTCATCCATGACGCGTTTTCCGCCCTCCTCGGTGAATTCGCCGTCCCGGGAGTCAATGATGTTCCAGGCCTCGTACTCGATATACTTGTGAAAACCGGCTGAGCGCCCGTTTTCCGCTGAAGAGCCCTCATTTCCCGTAACCTCTATAATATTTATCTCCTTGAGGCCTTTTTTTGCTGCATAGTTTTTAAGCCACTCGCCGGCGGCCAGGCCCTCATCTGTGAATTCAGACCCGAGCCAGGTGACGTATTTCTCGGAATCATCAATGGTTCTGTCGATTACAATCACCGGGATCCCGGCCTCTTCTGCTTTTGTAAGGACGTCTTCCCAGCCTGTGGAAACTATGGGATCAATGACGATGTAGTCAACTTTTTTGTCAACGAAGCCGGAAACGGCTTTTATCTGAACATCGGTGTCGTTGTCGCAGTCAATGAAGTCGAGCTTTATGCCATTTTCCTCAGAAAGTGCCTGTTTCACCGAATTGGTGGACGCTATTCGCCAATCGGATTCGTGACCAACTTGCGCGAAGCCCACTGTGATCTCGCTGCCAAGGAGCTTGTCTCCCCTTCCTTTGGGCGCTTTACAGCCTGAAATAAGGCACGCCATCGCAACAAAAAATATCAGAAACGCGATGCTTCTGCCTGTGAATGCGCCTGACTTTTTCAGTTTTTTGAAATAGCTCAGAAGTCTTCTGATCGGCGTACTTTTTCTCTTTTTTACATAGTCGCTGAATTGGACAACTTTTGCATCCATTTGTGATTCCCCTCATGGCGTCTTTTCACAAACTCATATATATCGCAAAAAAATAAAGACGCTACCAATATTATGATAGCGCCTTGTATATGTTAATACTATTTAATTTCTATTAAAAATTCCTCAAAATACTGCAAAGTCTGAGGATTTTTCAGGCCTCGAATTTTTATTACTTAACAGTAACCTTGGTGATGTGGGGGTTAACGCCCTGGTACCAGTAGAGGAAGCCCTCCATGTCAACCTTGTCGCCAACGTTAAGTGCCTCAACAGCCTTGTAAACGTCGGAATCTTTGTCGCAAAGGTAAGACTCAACTGTGAAGGTGTAGGTATTTCCATCAGCAGATACGTTGAAGTAAAGGTCGTCGCCCTGAGAGCCTGATCCGTCATAATTGTAAAGGAAAGCAACTTCGTTGCCGTCAGCATCTTTGCTTGCTTCTACAGTCATGTCTGTGAAAGATACGAACTCGTTCTGGTGGTCGATGATAGAATCGCTTGCAAGGTCAGCTGTTACATCTTCTGCCTCAGCAACAAAGTTTCCGTCCTCGATCTCGTAAGTTGCATCGATGATCTCAACTTCGCCTTCCCACTCTGTCTTGTAACCGGTAACCTTGATCTTGGTTCCCTGCTCAAGCTTAGCGTAGTCTTCCTCAGAGCAAGGCATGTTGTAAAGGAAGTAAGCACCATCCTCAGCCTGTGTGTAGAAAGTAGCAACGCCTACGCCGTCTTTCTCCCACCAGCCCTGCTTAGCCTGTACATAGGTCTCAACTGTAACCTCTGCATCAAGATCAGCAGCAGCGAAATCGTCATGGCTCATAACATCGCCTGTTGCAGCATCTGCGTCATCTGCTGCTTCTGTGTCTTCTGCTGCATCACTTTCTTCTGCTGCGTCGTCTGTTGTCTCTTCAGCTGCTTCTTCTGTTGTCTCTTCTGCTGTTTCTTCTGTTGCTTCTGTTGTCTCTTCTACACTCTCTTCTGTCTCAGCTGCATCAGCTGCTTCTGTGCTCTCAGCCTCTGTAGCTGTCTCTGCGGGAGCTTCTGTCTTAGCCTGTCCGCATCCGATCATGCTTACAGCAAATGCAAGTGTTAATAATGTTGCGATAGTCTTCTTTTTCATAATTTTTTTCCTCCTGTAATGGTCAGCTGCCGGGTTTGTGCTGTTGTATGCGCACTTGGCTCACTGCCGTTATCTGTTATCGCCGACTATTATATCACTCTATTGGTGAAAAAACTATTCTTTCGAAATCTTGCCACTTTTCCTCGAATAGAAGAAGTACGCGCCGATCAGTACCCAGGCGCCAATCAATATCCTGATGAGCCACTTGGATTCCTCGGGAAGTTCGCCGAGGTCTGCTTTGCCGGCGTTTACTGCGCTGCCGGAATCAAGGTGGTAGAGGCTTCTGGTGTCATCGTAGAGCTTGGCAATGAAGTCGTCGTCCACTTCTTTCTTTCTGCGAACCGACTTGGTGACATTCTCGATTAGCGCACCCGCTGCATCTCGAAGCGAGGTAGAGCCGTTGAATACACTGGTAACAAAGGTATAGCGCTGGTTATCAAGAAGAAGCTTTGTAGCAGCAATTTTCACATCATAATATGTGCTGTTATCCTCACCTGCTCTATTCAGGTAGTCCTTATATTCAGCAGATTCCTGAGCTTTAGTGGTGACAGGAACATAGCCTTCGGTCTCGGCATAAGCCATTTGGACATCATTCGTCAGCATGTACTGCGCAAAAAGCCAGGATGCAAGCACAACCTGCGGATCCTCTTTATTGAAGATACAGATAGACGGTCCCTGAGAAATCATGGCATAGCGGCCACCCGCTGCCTTAATACTGTCATCCAGAAGCTCTCCATCTTTCGAGTAGTACTGTGGAATGGGATATACTACGGTTTCAAAGTCCACCACTTTGTCTTCCGCGATGTCGCGGAGTGGTGCCTTGGAGCCCATCCAGGTGGAGCCGGCGGTTGAGTCGACTGCAAAAATGCACTGTCCTGCATTCAGAAAGTTTGCCGGATATCCGGAGATCTTGAAGGTAGAGAATGCGCCCGTCTTTGAATGCTCTGCTATTGTCATGAGGGAAGCCTTGGTATCATCACTGAAAAGCTCGATGTCCCCCTTATCGTTTGAGTATCCTGCCCCCTGCTGTTTCAGCATCTGTATCATCATGTTATCGGTGGATTTATATATAAAAGGTATCATGACCTTCTGGCCGTTTAGCTTGTAGGTGCCATCCTCGTTTTTCGCAAGGGCTGCCTCGGAAACTTCCCAGACAAAATCCCAGGTGAGGACCTCAGGCATCTCGAATCCAAGCTGTTCAACATAGTCTTTATTTACATAGCAGGCCTCGGTTGAGCGCATATACGGGATCGCGTAGTGGCTGCCTCCAATCTTGCACTCTGATAAAAACTCGGGAACAATCTCGTCAATGGTCGGAGCGTCGTATTTCAGCTCGCTGCCGCCAAGTCCATATTTTTCATCTGCGAAAAGATCGTCCAATGGCTCAACTGTGTCCGCGCCGGTCATGTAAGTCGCGATATGATCGGGGTAGGTTATGCAGACATTGGGCGTGGTATCTGTCGCGATATTTGTAATTACGTCATTATATATTTTGCCATAATCCGTGTATAGACGGATTGTTACATCCATATTCGGATAAAGTCCCTCAAAATTCTTGATCGCTTTTTCGTATATTCTTGTCTGGGTTTTGTTGGTATCATTCTTTGCCCAAAAGGTGATTTCAATTTTCTTGTTCTCATCAAAAGATTCCGGTATCTCGAATCCGCGGGCTTCTTTACTTCCGTGGCAGGCGGATAATGCAAGTCCGTTTATGGCGACCGTAAGTACCATAGTGGCTGCAAGCGCAATTTTCTTTATGGATTTTTTGTTGCAAAAATTCGGCATCATCCCTTCGTACCTCCTCTTGCAACTCCGGCCATGATTTTCCTTCGAAATACAAGGAACAAAATCATCAGCGGTACGGAAATTGCCACCACTGCTGCCATCATGGCGGGAATATTTTCACGGCCAAAGCCATTTTCACGTATCTCCTGAATTCCGTTGGAGACGAGGAAATAGTTGGAGTCGTCAGTGATGAGTCTCGGCCAGATGTAAGAATTCCAGCACTCGATGACCTTCAGGATTGTGATGGTGATGAGTGTGGGCTTTGCAATCGGAATCATGACACGCCATAGATAGCGCATGTCGCTAGTCCCGTCGACCTTTGCTGCTTTGTAGAGTTCGTCCGGAATCTGCTCGAAGTTTTCCTTAAGAAGATATATGTAAAAAACCGAGATGACGGACGGCAGCACCAGTCCGGGGAAGGAGTTGCGCATATTCAGGTCGGTAATTGTGACATAGTTTGTGATGATGACGAGTTCGTTTGGAATCATCATCAGTGATAAAAACAGCGCGAATACCAGGTTTTTTCCGGGGAATTCGAGTCTTGAAAACGCGAATGCGGAAAGAACCACGATTACAAGCATTATGCCCGTGGTAACCACCGTGAAAATGAAGGTGTTTATCAGGTATCTTCCCAGAGAAACTTCCGTGAACGCGCTCACATAGTTTTGGAAAGTGGGCGATGTAACGATGAGTCTCGGAACGTACTCGCTGTTGTAGGAACTGTAGCTTTTAAAGGATGTGAGAATCATCCAGTAAAAAGGGAACAGAACAATTAGGGCCCAGAAGGTCAGGAAAAGGTATTTCACAATTCCCTGGGCTATTGTGGCGGCCCGGTCGCGGGCTTCGATTTTTTCGTAATTAACGTTGTCAGGCATATTTGAACCCTCATCCGTCAGCTTCGCTGACACCTTCCCCCAGAGGGGAAGGCTTTCTATTTTTCTTCCCCCCAAGGGGAAGGCTTTCTATTTTTTCTTCGTCCCCAAGGGGGAGGCGATTTTTAATTTACTGGTAATATACCGTCTTCTCGCTGACGAGCAGGTTAATGACGGTGATGGTGAATACTATGGCGAACAGGATGATCGCTGCTGCCGAGGCATAGGACGGGTAGCCGCCGCTGTTGCCGTAGAGCATGTCGTAGATGTAGCCTACGATTGTGTTCATGCCTGCCGCGTTGAGGTCGGTTCCAAAAAGCGCAACCTCGTCGCTGTATGCTTTGAAAGCCCCGATAAATCCGGTGATAACCAGGTAAAAGATCATGGGCGAGATCATCGGGAGCGTGATTTTCGTGAAAATTCTCCACTTGGGAGTTGCATCTATCTTAGCCGCTTTGTAGTAGATGGGATCGACGGAAGCGAGATTGCTCGTCAGAATCAGGATCTTAAAGGGCAGCACGCACCAGATGGTGTAGAAGCACATGACGAACATTTTTGCCCAGTAGGGGCCGTCGATGAAATCGATGCTTTCGCCGCCGAACGCGTTTATGAGCACGTTCACCATGCCATCGGTGTAAGCGGTTTTCTGGAAAAGGATCATGAAAACAAGTCCCACCGCCAGAGTGTTAGTGACGTAGGGAAGAAAATAGATTGTCTGGAAAAGCTCCCTCAGTTTGTCAATTGAGCTGAGGGCTATCGAAATAATCAGCGCAATACCTGTGGAAAGCGGCACTGTTATAATCACAATGATGAAGGTGTTTTTCAGAGCCTGTATGAAATACGGGTCGTGCAGAACGTAGGAATAGTTGTAGGTTCCGAGCCCGAAATAGCTTTGCGACGCAAAGTTGTAGCCCTCCTCAAAGGAGTACACAAATACGTCTATCATCGGATA
The DNA here is from genome assembly GCF_000424485.1 of Butyrivibrio sp. WCD2001. Lineage (NCBI taxonomy): Bacteria > Bacillati > Bacillota > Clostridia > Lachnospirales > Lachnospiraceae > Butyrivibrio > Butyrivibrio sp. WCD2001. The sequence goes on from NZ_AUJZ01000013.1 coordinate 9,317, forward strand.
GACGAGGAAGGCTCCCAGGAATATGATCGCCGGCAGAAGGCACAGCCAGGCGGTTAAGTTCTGTTTCTTATTGCTCACCGGATTACTTCCTCCGTTTCAGCGTCAAAAATGTGGACCTTCGTGGGCTTTAGTCTGAGGCAGACTTCGCCTCCGATGAACTGAGGACGTGTCTCCGAAGGGATTATCGCTCTTATCACGGTTCCTTCAAAAGCCTCGTGTGTACAGATGATGCTTGTATCACGCCCCATTACTTCCATTTTTCTGAATTCGCAGCGAAGGGTTCCAAAAGAATTATCTGTATCATTCTCGGACAGGGCTTCGAAACCCTCAGGTCTTATAGCGACGTAGCACGGTCTGATTTCCGAGCTTCCGGCACCATTGGCATTTTGGGATATTTCTCCCTTCTCACAATTTCTTCCGGCATGCCCGCAGAGGTCCTTCACATCCATCACATAGTCTTTTCCTATGAAAAGTGAACTGCCTCTGATCTTGCCCTTAAAGACGTTGATCTGGGGAGACCCCAGGAATTTCGCAACAAAGAGGTTGTCCGGATAGTCGTAGACATCCTGAGGCGCGCCGTACTGCATGATGCAGCCGTCCTTCATAACTACGATGGAGTCACAGATGCTCATCGCCTCTTCCTGATCATGGGTTACGAAAATTGTGGTAATTCCGGTCTCTATCTGAATTCTCTTGAGCTCCTCTCTTGTCTGAAGGCGGAGTCTTGCGTCAAGATTTGACAAGGGCTCATCCAGAAGGAGGACTCTTGGCTGCTTAACAAGTGCTCTCGCTATCGCAACTCTCTGCTGCTGTCCGCCCGACATCTCGGAGGGTTTGCGGTCAAGAAGGCTCTCAATCTGCACAAGCTTTGCGGTCTTAAGAACTTTGCTGTTCATCTCGTCCTTTGTAAGCTTATCCTTTCCACGCAGGTTCTCAAGCGGGAACCTTATGTTTTCACGCACGTTAAGATGTGGGTACAGCGCATAATTCTGGAAAACAAGCCCCACTCCGCGATTTTCAGCCGGAAGCTCTGTCACGTCATCATCTCCGAAGAAAATCTTGCCGGAAGTCGGTTTTTCAAGGCCGCTTATAAGGTTAAGGACCGTACTTTTTCCGCAGCCCGAAGGACCGAGGAGCCCAATGAGCTTCCCGTCCGGGATTTCGTGGTCGAAGTTATTTACGGCGATGACGTCGCCCTTAATTTTTTTGTTTCTGTTTGGGAATTTTTTTGTTAGATTTTCTAAAACTATTTTCATACCTTCCCCCAATTTATTCCACGTCGAATTTGATTTCCGGGAACCCGGCCGCGTAGTACTGCAAAAGGAAGCTTTCGCTGTCGCGGTTCATGATGAGTTCCTGCGGGAAATGGATTTCCTCAAGCATTGATATCGCTGTGGGAAATCTTCCGACATCTGTCGCGATATGAGCGTCGGTGTTGACGCAGATGCTTACCCCAAGCTCTGCGCATCTTATGGCGATTTCCTTGCATCTGTCCATAACGTCGCCGCTCCAGATAACACTGTGCTCATTTATCTCGATCGGTTTGTGTAGTTCTTTTGCCCTGTTTAGGACTTCGTCGGTTTCAAAAGGTATTCCGGCGCGGCCTATGTGTCCGAGCATCAGTATTTGCGGATCTTCTAGAACGGTGATGTACATCTGAGTCGCCTGGTTTTTAGTGATGCCCTGAAGTCCCCATTTTCCGTGCACACTTGCTATGATAAAGTCCAGGTTCTCTGTCGCTCTGTGAAAGAGGTCTTTGTCTTCCTTATAGGGATCGCCTACAATTGATCTTTTTATAGGAAGTCCCATTCCAAAGAGGTAGCCCTCGGGATTGACTATGTCCACCTCGCATCCGCGAAGGAGTTTAACGCCATGCCAAAAGCGTTTCCAGCACCCCTGATTGGTGAAAAACTGGTAGGAGCGCAGATCCTCGTCCTCTGCAACGACCATGGAACTGAAATGGTCGGTGCTGGCAAGAAGCTCCAGTCCTATGGACTCGGCCTCCCGCACGTTCTCCTCGATGGTTGAGTAGGCGTGCGCCGAGTATAATGTGTGGGTGTGCAGGTCGCATTTTATGGTTAGCATTTTCTCCTCATCCGGCACTTCGTGCCACCTGTCTTCGCTCCGCTTCGGTCCGCGCTGAACCGACGCCCCCCAAGGGGAAGGCATAGAAGGCATATTATTGTTTTATTCTATCGTCGTTAGTTCTCCGCTGTTGAAGCCGACGGCGTACTTGCCGATTCCGACTCTGTCACGAACAGGAATTTCAAATTCTATTTCTCCGTTTGCCCTGGTGTATACTTTTTCGAAGCCGACAAGTTCAAGGTAGTCGTGCGCTTCGTCGGGCAGTCTGTAGACCTGGATTATCTCTGCGCCGTCCTCATCGGATTTGTTGGTAAGCTTACCGCAGACCATGCGCCGTCCGGTGTTGAAGGACAGCTTCGATATCTCAAAATCGGAGTAGGTCAGTCCGTATCCGAAAGGGAACTGCACTGGAATATTTTCCTTGTAAATGTGGCGATATCCGATGTGGAAACGCTCTTTGTAATGAACCATCTCAGTGTCCCCAAAATTGCCTATACTGTGGGCTGAGCAGTCTTTTTCTGATTTATAAAATGTCTCCGGCAGGTGTCCGCAGGGATTGATGTCCCCAAGGATAACCTCTGCGAGCGCGTTTCCGCCCTCCATGCCATTATAATACATCCACACAATTGCTTTACACTTATCAAGCCATCTTGTCATATCAACGGCGCCGCCGCCTATCATACAAACTATGGTATCCGGACGTTTTTCCAAAAGTTCTTCAAGAAGTTCATCCTGCTCGTAAGGGAGCTTTATATTCTCTTTGTCCTTACCCTCGAGGTCGATATCGTGATTTAATCCGCCTACGAAAATTACATAATCATAGTCATTGCAGGCAGCCAGAGCTTCGTCCCTTAGCTTTTTACGAAGCTTTGAAAGCTCTTCTTTTTCTTTTGCATCTTCCGCAGAGTCCTTGGTTTCCTCAATGTCATCAAGGCTTGTAGCCTGCCAGTTTGTGCCCTCATAGCTGAAAATCGCTTCCTGAGCGCTGGCGTAACCCCGCAGGTAGTCGACCTTTGCCGCTCCGCCGATTCTTCCCTTAATTCCAAGAAGCGGAGTGATTTCGTAAAGGGCCTTGATTTCTGCGCTTCCGCCGCCGTTTGAATGGGTGCGGTTTGCATTTTCGCCAATTATAAGAATTCTCTTATTCTTTATTTCATATCGTGAAAGAGGAAGGTGCTTATCTTCATTTTTCAAAAGTACGATGCTTCCCCTTGCGATGTCAAGGCAATCCTGTCTTGCTGCAAATGAGTTGTAGGGCGCATCTTTCCTGATCATCACGTCCTCATCAAGCATGTTGAGGCGAAGCATCAGGATCAGAATGCGAATTACCTTACGATCGATTATTTCCTCGTCGATTTCGCCGCTTAGAACCATGTCCTTTAGCGGCTTCGCGAATTTGTAATTATCAAAATCGCTTGTGACGGACATATCCAGGTCAATTTCCGCTTCGGCAGCTTCTTTGGTATTGTGGATGCCGCCCCAATCGGAGATCACGAGTCCCTGGAATCCCCATTTTTCCCTGAGAATCTTGTTCAAAAGGAGCTTGCTCTCGCAGCAGTACTCGCCGCGAAGCTTGTTGTAGGCAGCCATGATGCAGTAAGGATTTGCAGCGTCTATGACGTCCTTGAACACCTGGAGATACAGCTCATCAAGAACATCGTCGTCGATTTCTTCATCGACTTCAAGCCTTGCAGTTTCCTGGTGATTCAGGGCGAAGTGCTTCGGGCATGCGGAAACATCCCAGCTCTGGACGCCTTTTACATACTCCGATGCCATCTCGGAGGTCAGGAAAGGATCCTCGCTGAAATATTCAAAGTTTCTTCCGCAAAGCGGCGACCTTTTGAGGTTCATGCCGGGCGCAAGGATTATATCTTTGCCGCGGCCTCTGGTCTCCTCGCCGAGAACGCTTCCGGTTCTGCTTGCAAGGTTTCTGTTCCAGGTCGCTGCAACCGCGCTGTTGCAGGGAAGATAGGTAACATAATCGTCGGTGTTTCCTATCGGAATCCAGTCGTCTTTTTCAAACTCCGCGCGAACTCCCATGGGGCCGTCGGACATTACAAGCGGCGGTATCCCAAGTCTCGGTATTCCCTTCGTTTTGAAGAGTTCATTTCCGTGGATCATCCCGATTTTTTCATCAAGGGTCATCGCCTCTAAAATTTCTTCCGCGCGGTATTTTAAAGTTTGAATGCTTCCTTCCATAATATGCCCTTCCGATTATAATAATCACAAATTACGGTTTTATCCATAATAATCTTAGCACACCGGCGCTGAAGTATTCGTTAAATAACTATAAAAAAGTAGCGTTTTTCCGTTTATGAAAAGATTATATTCCTCAGTTTTCTCGTGGCAACTCCGGTGCCGTAATCAACTCTCTGAGTCAGCATAAGGAAGGTTGTGCCACTCTCGGGATCATTGCAGAAATAGGGGCCAAGCCAGCCATCCCAGCCGTACTCGCCTTCGCCTGCGATTATTCCGGCTCTTCCGGGATTCTTCATTATGCGCATAAGATTGCCGTAAGAAAATCCGCCGAGGGCGCTCCAGGTTTTCATGTCGTTTTGCTGCTCATCTGTGAGCTGAGCTCCTGTCATAAAGCGCACGGTATTCTTTGTGAGGATTTCTTTTCCTTCAAAAATTCCGCCGTTCATGAGCATTCTTGCAAAGTTCGCGTAGTCGTCAATTGTTGAGAAGATGCCCGCGCCGCCTGATTCGAAGGCATTCTTTTTTCCATCATCTCGGATACCCAGGTTGTTGCCGCTGTATCTTACAGGAGCTTCTCCATAGCAATCATAGGCAGTTGCGAACCGGTCCATTTTTTCCTCAGGCACATAGAATCCTGTGTCCTTCATGTTAAGCGGCTCAAAGATGCGCTCCTTCAGGAAGTCTCCGAACTTCATTCCGGAAGCCTTCTCTATTACAGCGCCAAGTACGTCGGCGCTTGTGCCGTAGCGGAAGTGGTCACCGGGCTGGAATTCAAGCGGGAGCCTGCCCAGGCGCTCAGCGAACTCCATGGTGCTCATCATGTTATCGGTGGGAAGTCTGTCGATCAGCTCGTTATAAAGCTGCCCTGTTGTGATCTCCGCCGCCGTGTTGTCGAAGGGATAAACAAGCCCTGAGGTCATGTCGAGAAGGTCCTTTATGAACATCGGGCGATCCCATCTCACGGGCCTTCTTACTCCGCCTTCAACTATTTCCTGATTTTTGAAACTCTCGATGTAGTTTCCGACAGGCTCGTAGGGCTCAATTATTCCGTCCTGAATGAGGAGCATCGCTGCAGCCGCAGTTATTGGCTTACTCTGGGAGTAGAGCCTTACGATGGTATCACGCTTAAACGGCTTTTTTGCTTCAAGATCCGCAAAGCCCGCCTCTGCGTACATTTTTTCCTCACCATCCTTCAGGACAAGAGCATTTAAACCCACCAGCTCTCCTGAGTCTATGATTCTGTCAATACATTCTGTGAATAGTTTTTTCTTGTCTCGCATTGTGTCTCTCCTTACTTTTTCCTAAAAACAGGAATTGATTCAATCGGAGCTTTTACAGTAATTGTCTGCGCGCCGTCATAAATCTTGCCGTCTCTTATGTCTTCCCACTTTCCTTGAGGAAGGTATACCTGCCTCTCAAACTGATTCAGTTCAAGGATCGGAGCAACCAGGTAGTCGCTTCCGAACATGTACTCATCGTAGGTTTCCCAGCACTTTTCATCATTCGGGAACTCGTAGAAAAGTGTCCTGATTATAGGCGAGCCGTTCTTGCTTGTTTCTTCAAAAAGTGATTTTATATAGGGCTTCAGCTCATGTCTTAAATTCAGCTGATCCTTCATTATCTTGAAATTGTCTTCGCCGTAACTCCAGAGTTCATTGTCCTGGCCGGTGTGAAGATATCCGCCGCCGAAATCTCTGTTATCAAGCGGAGGAATGTCATAGGGGCCTCTGTCTCCGTGGATTCGGAGGATCGGTGAAAATACCGCAAATTCAAACCATCTGATAAGGAGCTGTCTGAAATCGGGATCATTCACATCGTCGGTCATGAAGCCGCCGATGTCGGTTGTCCACCATGAAATCCCGGCAAGTCCCATGTTCAGGCCTGCTGCAATCTGGTCCCTTAATGCTTCAAAGGTACTCGGTACATCTCCGGACCAGACAACATTTCCGTACTTCTGGCTTCCGGCCCAGGCTGAGCGGAGAAGGTTGACTACCGGTAATTTCTGCTCCTTTTTCATATTGTCATAAAAAGTGCGGCTATAGCACTGCGGATAAATATTGCTGACTTCCAGCGCGGGGCCCATGTAGTATCTCAGGGCGTCGAAGTCATACTTGATAAGGTCAGGCTCAGAGTTATCGAGCCAGAACATGTCGATTCCGAGATCATAATAGTTCTTCTTGCAGACCTGCCATACATAGTCTCTGGCCTCGGGATTGGTCGCATCGAAAACTGTGCAATCACCCTGATAATCATAGTTTTGAAGTCCGCCTCTTTCGTTTTTCACAAGGAGTCCTTTTTCCAACATGTCGTAAAAGTGCTCGCTGCGCTTGTCGACTGAAGGCCATACGGAAACCATGACCTTGATGCCCATGCTGTGGAGCTCGTCCACCATCGCCTTGGGATCGGGCCAATAGGTCTCGTCAAATTTCCAATCACCCTGGACGGTCCAGTGGAAGAAGTCTATAACGATGCAGTCGATCGGCACGCCCTTCTCCTTGCAGGTACGGGCTACGGTGAGGACTTCCTCCTGCGTGCGGTATCTGAGTTTGCACTGCCAGAGTCCCAGCAGCTCGTCAGGCATTTGCGGCGCGCGGCCGGTCACTTCGGTGTAATTTTCAATAATCTGTCTTGGTGTGTCCTCAGCTGTAATCCAGTAGTCAAGCTCCTTTGAGGCCTCAGTCACCCACTCGGTGTAGTTGTTTCCGAAGGTTACGCGGCCTACGGCCGGATTGTTCCATAAAAATCCATAGCCAATACTGGATACTGCGAAGGGTACGGACACCTGGGAGTTTCTCTGTTCAAGATCGAGGATGCATCCCTTCAGGTCCGTGTAGGGCTGCTGGTACTGTCCCATTCCGAATATTTTCTCGCCGTCGTTACTCTCGAATTTGAGCGTGATGCGGTAGTCGCCGCCCACATGGGGCTTGTAGTCTCGGTTGATGTATTTAAGGCACCTAGACTCCTTCGACTCAGTTCCGCCGTAGCAGCGGAAGTACTCGCGAAGGATCTTCTTTTCATCTTTATAAAAAGTGATTACCCCCGCAAAGTTCACGGTTGCCTTGATCTTGCCGTTTTCAATGCTCGCAAAAGGACCATCTTCGCGCTCTGTTATGGAGATTTCAGCGGTTTTATCGCTTTTGCAATTGTCATCAACTGTCAGCGCCCAGTTTCTTCCGGTGAACTCCGGATACATCGTGCTTCGAACTCTCAGTGAATTCTTGCCCCAGGGCTCTATTCTCAATGTTTCCCCCTGTCTTTTTGCTATAAGTGCTCCTTCTTTTTCAAGAAATATCATGTCTTTCCTCCCTCGTACTGAAAACTCTTTCTAATTTTTGCCATTCAATTTTTATTGAACAGTTCTTTATTCATTAAATATCTTAATAACAAACAGCCTGCCTTCTCGCACGCTGATTTCGGCGATATTGCCATCCGGAATTTCATTGGAAACTCCAAGCGGAAAATCCGAGATAATGTCAGCATCTTCAATGTTGTATTTTGCATTTTTTATTGTTACGCCGTGAGCGTCGCCGCCTGCTGCCAGCACTGAGAAATACTTGCACTTTTCGGATATCGTGAATTTTCCCGACACTACTCTGATCTCAGAGTAATCATCTAAGATGATTCCCGATAGCCCCTTAGAATCCAGCATTAGCAAAATTGCGAGGTTTCCAAGTGTATGGTCAAATCTTTTTCCAAGCGCGCCAACTAGCACAAACTTAGTAAAACCGCGGTTTATTGCTTCCTTTACGGCGTAAACGGTGTCTGTGTCATCCTTTTCTGTGGGCAGCACTATGGTTTCTACATCTAATTCGGGATTTTCATGGGAATCGAAGTCCCCCACAATTAAAGAAGGCTCAAATCCAAGCCCTTCCATGTGAGAAAGTCCGCAGTCGCAGTAGATGAAAAAATCATCATCACTGAGGCGCCCGCGGACAAACTCATAGTTTTCAATTGGTGATCCCCCAACTACAACACATCTTTTCATAAATCCCCCACAACTTTTCATTCCACGTTTCCATCGAGTTTCAGCGAATCCGTGACATAGCATTTGTAACCATTCTGCGTGCAGAATTCACTGATTTTATCCACAAGCCTCATGTCGTTGGTGTACTCGATCATGAATACCACGAGGCCTTCTTTTTTCGCACGGGCCAGATACTCCGTGTAATATTTTCTGTCAAATGCGGTCTGCTCGCCAAACTCGCCCTTTTCATAATCCAGGATCGTACTGAAAACCGACTCCTGGTTGATTCCGGCGATAATGTCCTGTTTGTTCTCATCCATGAGCTGCGACACAAACGTATCTCCGCCGTTCACAATGATCGGAAGATGGTACTTGTCGTCAAGCCTCTGAAGTATTTTCACAATTCCTTTGTAGATCCAGGAATGCGGATACATATAATATACGTCCAGATTATCTATGAAAAATCCATCAACTCCCTTTGCCACATACTGTGCAGCAAGAGTATCACAAATAAAATCCTGCCAGGACTCTTCTGATACATCAACCCAGTATTCTCCGGGCCAGTTTTCATACTCAGCAAGTGTTATATCTGAAAAAGTCTTGTAGTAATCCCTGAAATCTTCAATAGAGCCTACATTCAGATAGGTGTAAATCCGCCTGCCGGCTTTTTTCAAAGAGCCTATATCCTCTGCCGTAAGGTACTGCGCATCAACTACCGCAAGGCCAATGTTGGTGTCGCCGTCGAGCTTCTTGTGGAGCTGCTCCGCGCTCGCGCCAATGTACACCCCATAGCCCCTTGGTCCATCGGGAGAGTCAATGTCCACCACGTAGCCGGCATGGGCAATCTGCGGGATTGCGATGAAAATGGCTATGAATACACCTGCTGCCATCCGTACCGGCATGCTTACCAAGGCACTTTTTATATGTTTAATTAAACTTATCAAATCTTTCATAAAAACTCTTCTCAATTATTGCCTCTCTCATGCATTTTTCTGATAGTAAAATATGTACTGCTGTATGATGCCGGCGTTTTCACCATATTCCGGAAACGGATTGACTCCGTCAAACTCTTCATTGATAGCACGTTCAATCCAGACATCCACCGGGGCTCTGCCCATTCTGGCATATGCAAAAAGGCAGATGCAATTGGACACCTTTTTTCCTACTCCGTGAACTTCCATGAGTTTCTCAAAAAGATCTTCATCATCTAGAGCATCTATTGCGTCAAGATCAAGTTCGCCGTTACAGACTTTTCTGATTGCATCGAGCACGTAGGGAGCCCTGTAACCAAGCCCGCACTCCTTCAGATCCTCCAATGTCGCCGTTGCCATCTGATAAGCGGTGGGGAAGGCATAGATTTCGGTATCGTCTTGCTGGGTCTGAACTGCTGTAGTTATTCTTGTTCCAAATTTTCTGGAAACAGCCTCTACCGCTCTCGATATAGCCGGAATGCTCTTTCTCTGTGAAATTATGAAGGATATCAGCATCTCCCACTTATCTTGTTTTAGAATTCTGAGCCCTCTGCCAAAGTCGATGGCCTTATCTGAAAATGCGTATTTCCCACACTCTTTCTTGCATATGTCTGCATAATTTCTTTCGAAATCAAAGTATGGTTCCCAGATGGATTTCCACTCTTCTTCGGAGCAGGAAACTTCGTAGGTGTTTCCGCTATTCTTTTTTCTATCGGTATCCTTAGGACTTTTCTCTGTTGTGTTCTTCTTATCATCAAGTTTCTTTATGTACACCACATTATCCCCGGTTATAAATCTGAATACTCCGGGAGCTGTTTCTTTTACGCGGAAGCATTGTCCGCTGAGCTGTATTTTCTTTAGGTCGAAATCATCTGTAATTGGTATGTTCATATTATGCTTGTATTACTCCATTTATTTATAATCTGAAAGGGCTGGATTTTCCAGCCCTTTCAATAATATTCATATCACTAATCATCCAAATCCAATCACTTCACTGCATCCAATATCTTCTGTGCATTATCACTTGTGATCTTCACGTAGTCGCAGCCGATGTAGTTCTCGTTGCTCTGGCCTTTGATGTAGTTGATAGCTGCGTCGGCAGCACTGTGAGCCTGTGAGAAATGATCGTTAAAGACTGTTCCTGTCATCTTGCCGTCGATAACATCTTCAAGGGCTTCCACAAGGGCATCCACACCTACAAGATAGATGTCGGTTCCGACTGTTCTGCCGGCACCTTCGATGGATTCAAGGGCCCCGAGGGCCATTGCATCGTTGTTGCAGAATACAACTTCGGTCTCGGGATGAGCCTCAAGTGCATCAGCAACAAGATTCTTTGCCTGCTGCTTATCCCAGTTGCCGACTCCGCTTGTAAGGCAGTTAACATCCATTCCTGCGTCCTGAAGTGCCTTTATTGAAAAGTCTGTGCGATACTGTGCGTCGATATTCTCAGGATCGCCCTGTATCATGATATAGTCGACTTTACCATTCTTGTTCATGTCAATGGTATCCATACCAAGATCTGAGATGATCTCGCCTTGATATGTTCCGGACTGGCGGGCATCGCAGCCAACATAGCATACCTTCCAGTTGTTATCTCTCCATCTCTGTTCTTCTTTGTTATCGGGCTCACGGTTGATGTACACAAGCGGGATATTGGCACCGACTACAAGATCAGTTATATCTGAAGCAGATGAAGTATTTACCGGATTCACGATGAGTACATCCACTCCATCCTTTATGAAATCCTGAATCTGTGCTGTCTGCACTGCCTGATTACCCTCGCTATCAACTATGCTTACGTTGTCAGCGGAAAATCCCTGTGCAACCATGTAGCTTTTAAGCTCATTTCTGAAAAGAGACATAAAATCATCGTCGAACTGATAGATGCAAATTCCGACCTTCTTATCAAGAAGGCTGGCTGCTTTGGCGTCGTTACCGCCTGTAGATGTTGTAGTGGTGTTCTCAGTAGAAGTCTGCTCTGTTCCTGCTGTCTCATTGTTTGTATTACCTGAAGAACAGCCTGATATCATCGATACCATAAGTGCTGCCACCATCATAATACTTACCAATTTATTTTTCATAATATTGTTGTCCTCCTGTTTTACCCCTCATCCGGCACTTCGTGTCACTTGTCTTCGCTCCGCTTCGGTCCGCGCTGAACCGACGTCCCCCGGACGTCGAGCGCCCCCCAAGGGGAAGGCTTCATATTGTTCAATACTTCTTCTCCGGATACTTCTCGTAGAATGCTTCCTTCTCGCGAAGCATCTGTTTATTCGCATGGCGGAGAGAGCGTCTGATATCTCCCTCGGTGTCGTCATACTCATAGCCAATGGCAAAATAGACGCCATCCGGATCGCTGCATCTCTCACGCAGCTTCTCAATTTTTTCTGTAAATTCAGTCTTATCTATGTTCTCGCAGACAATGGAAAATTCCTCGCCGCTTGATCTGAAGACCTCTGTTTCATCGAAGGTCTCTCTGAGTATCTGGCCAGCTTTTTCAAGAGCCTGATTTCCGGCGTCATGTCCGTTTTTCTCATTCAGATACTGAAGGCCGTTCATCATGCAAAATGCAACGCCAAAGGGCTCTTTTTTCCACTTAAGGAGCTCGGCAAATTCGTCCACTGTGCGATTCATAGCCGCTCTGTTTCGTACGCCCGTGAGCATATCAACGCTTGTCAGCCACTCAAGGCGCTTTAAGAACTGGCTGTTAGCCATCTCCGATGACAGGAAAACCGAGAGAATCTCCAGCGTATCCTTTATCATGTTTGCATTATCAACGTTAAAGTTTGTAAGAAGAATATATCCCACGGTCTCAAGCCTTTGCTTTAAAGGCACAAGGCAGAGACTTTCAGCGTTTTCGCTCTTTAAAGCCTTCGCCCACCCGGGAGCAATCTCTTCGATTCTTTCTATCTCCGCTTTATTTCTCATGATAAAGCAGTCACTCTCACCGACGATCTCACCCCAGGATTCCGCTATGTCATAAGGAACCTTCATGTAAATCTGCGCAGCCCAAAGAATTCCTTCCTTATGGTCCTGACTGATTATCTCAGCCTTTTTCTTTTCTTTATTCAGGGAAATTACGCATGCGGAAGAAGCATCCGTAAACTCGCGAATATCCTTAATTACCTGTCCCAGATTGGTCTTAAAATCGTGATCCGTACGAAGCTCAAGGCAGCTCTTTATCACAAATCCCGCAATTATCGGCGACAGAGATGAAAACTTGCCGGCATCCATTTCCTTTGTAAGCTCATAGATATACTGGCAATATCCAACGCTTCCGTCCTCCTCCTGCTTTAGCGGTAGAATTATATTGTCTGTCCAGACTCCCAGGGACTTTGTGGTATCTACATAATTATGGAATTTTTCTCCCTCAAAAGCAGCCTTGATGCACATATTTTCAAATTCAGGCTCCTTGGGAAGATATTTGGTATAGGAATCTCCCTCCACGTTTTCTCCGGTCATGCTGAACTTATCATTAGCAGCAAAAATCTGGACATCCTTTGCAGTTCCATCCTCGTCTCTTGTAACTGCCAAAATTGCACACGGATTCTCAACAGATTCAGCTATAATCTTGTACTTATCATATGTGCTGCATGCCGGATTCATCAGGATACCTCCTATCCTCGTAGTTATGATTATTTTACCATACTTTTTAACGAGAAATAGTTAAATAATCATAAACAAGCCTCTCCCCGTTTAAAGGGAGAGGCCTTGAAATTCATTTCATTTATTTGAAAAATCGGGCATTTTCCAATATCAAAATCAGTTCTTAACGATCATCTTACCGCCACGCTTTGATACAACGTCGAAGATAACGGCTGCAAGAAGAACGACACCCTTAACCACCTTCTGCATGTTGGCATCAACACCCATAAGTGACATACCAAGGTTGATAACACCCATAAGAACCGCACCGACGATAACTCCGGGAACAGTACCAATTCCGCCGTATGCAGATGCACCACCGATGAAGCAGGATCCGATAGCGTCCATCTCGTAGTTCTGGCCGTATGTAGGCTGAGCTGATGTAAGACGAGCTATTGTGATCATTCCTGCAAGTGCTGCAAGGAATCCCATGTTTGTGTATGCAAGGAAGTAAACTCTGTTTGTATTGATACCTGAAAGCTTTGTAGCCTTCTCGTTACCACCTACTGCGTAGAAGTAACGTCCAACAGTTGTGTTGTTTGTGATGTAACCATAAACAAGTACTACGATGAGAACCCAGATGAGAACTGTAGGAATACCCTTGTGCTGTGCAAGCTTGTAAGCGAAGAGAACGATTACAGCTGAGATAACAACAAGCTTTCCAACGAATGCTCCGAAGTGCTCTACGTCATAGTTCTTCTTGGATCTCTGAATACGTGATGAAACCTGAAGAACGATGAATACTGCTGTTGCAACAAGTCCGCCAAAGAGACATGTAAGGTTAAGTGTTCCGTTTCCGAAGATGTCGTGGATATAGCAGTCAGCACCGCCACCGAAGAGGTTAACGAATGTTGTCTTATCCTTGATGGAAACTGTAAGTCCGTTAAGTACTACGTTTGAAAGTCCTCTGAAAACAAGCATTCCTGCAAGTGTTACGATGAAAGGAGGAATTCTAACAAATGCGATCCAGAATCCCTGGAAAGCACCGATTGCTGTACCAAGAGCAATCATGATAAGAATTGCAAGCGGGATCGGGATGTTCATGTTAACCATGAGAGTCGCACCAACCGCACCTACGAAGCAGACAACCGATCCAACTGAAAGATCGATGTTACCACCGGTTAAGATACACAGGAGCATACCTGTTGCAAGTACGAACACGTAAGCGTTCTGTGAAATCAAGTTACTAACGTTCATGGGAAGCAGAATTGCTCCGCCTGTTCTCCATGAGAAGAATGCAACTACTATGATGAGTACGATGATCATAGTATTTTTCTTTAAAAAGCCAAGAACCTGGTCCTTATTCATTATTTAACCTCCTTATTTCCGGATGACTGTAAAATCTTAGCCATAATCTTTTCCTGAGTAGCTTCTTTTCCATCAAGCTCTCCTACCATTCTGCCTTCGTTCATGACATAAATTCTGTCACACATACCAAGGATCTCGGGAAGCTCTGAAGAAATCATGATTACTGATTTGCCCTCAGCTACCAGCTGGTTGATGATGCAGTAGATTTCGTATTTAGCACCTACGTCGATACCTCTTGTAGGCTCATCGAGTATAAGAATATCAGGGTCTGCGAACATCCACTTTGCAAGAAGTACCTTCTGCTGGTTACCACCGGAGAGGTTTCCTACGTTCTGTTCTACTGAAGGAGCCTTAGTCTTAAGCTTCTCCTTGTAGTCTACTGCTACACTGTATTCCTTATCTTTATCAATTACTGTCTTCTTACTTACCGCATCGAGATTAGCAAGTGTTGTGTTAATCTTGATCGGGTTTGTCAGGATAAGTCCGTTACCCTTTCTGTCCTCAGTAACATATGCAAGCTTGTGCTTTATTGCATCCTGTACTGTATTGAGGTGAACTTCCTGTCCTTTTATGAAAAGCTGTCCGGAGATGTTGTCTCCATAACTCTTTCCGAATAGGCTCATTGCAAGCTCGGTACGGCCTGCACCCATGAGTCCTGATATGCCGAGTACTTCACCCTTCTTAACGTGAATGCTGACATCTTTAACAACTTTTCTATCGCTATATAAAGGATGGTAAACATTCCAGTTCTTTACTTCCATCATGACTTCGTCGCCGACATGGTGTTCTCTCTTCGGGAAACGGTCTGCTATTTCACGACCAACCATGCCCTTGATGATTCTGTCTTCTGAGAAGTCATCAACGCCCTTAGTCAGTGTCTCGATTGTAGAACCGTCACGGATAACCGTGATCTTGTCTGCAACGTAAGATACCTCGTTGAGCTTATGTGAGATGATGATTGATGTAAGTCCCTGCTCCTTCTTGAGCTTAAGCATAAGATCAAGCAGAGCCTTGGAATCTGTCTCATTAAGTGATGATGTAGGCTCGTCGAGAATAAGAAGTCTTGCATTCTTTGAAAGTGCTTTTGCAATCTCAACAAGCTGCTGTTTACCAACACCTATATCCTTAATCTGTGTCTGTGCGCTATCCGGTAATCCAACGATATCAAGATATTTGCGTGCAAGATCGCTGGTCTCATTCCAGTTGATCTTGAACTTAGTTCCTCTCTCGTTTCCGAGGAACATGTTCTCCGCAATTGTCATGTAAGGAATAAGTGCAAGCTCCTGATGGATAATAACTATTCCTTTTCCTTCACTGTCCTTAATGTCGTTAAACTGGCACACATTTCCGTCATATATAATATCGCCCTCGTAGGTTCCGTACGGATATATGCCACTAAGAACATTCATCAGTGTAGATTTTCCTGCTCCATTTTCACCTACCAGTGCGTGAATTTCGCCTTCTTCAACCTGGAGATTTACATTGTCCAGGGCTTTCACACCGGGGAAGGTTTTGGTGATATTTTTCATTTCCAGTAATATCTTCGCCAAGTTAACCCCTCCTTTTCCAAATTATATTCTTCATTGTTAAAAACACCCTAATTCCATTCTTCTATTGTTTGTTGCCTTGCTTATTACATAAGTAGTTCACCGGACTAAAACTGCTCGCCAGTGAATTTCTCAATATTTGGGCGGGTCCTGTTCGAACCCGCCCGAAAGATAATTCAGTTCAAATTACTTGAGGTCGTCCTCTGTGTAGTAACCAGAGTCGATAAGAAGCTCTTTGTAGTTGTTAACGTCTGCAAATACAGGCTCGCAAAGGTATGAAGGAATAACTCCTGTGCCGTTGTCGTATGTCTTTGTATCGTTAACAGGTGCTTCTGTGCCCTTCATGATAGCGTCAACCATCTCAACTGTCTTAGCTGCGAGGTCACGAGTATCCTTGAAGATAGACATTGACTGCTTACCAGCGATCATGTTCTTAACGTTTGCTACGTCACAGTCCTGACCAGTGATGATCGGCCAATCGCCTGTGTAGTTAGCCTCGAGTGAGTTTGTAACACCGAGTGCTGTAGAGTCGTTAGAGCAAAGAACTGCGTCAAGCTTTGTGCCATCTGCATAGTTAGCAGAGATGATAGCATCCATTCTGGACTGTGCTGTCTCTGTTGCCCAGTTAGCTGTTGCAACGTTATCGAAGTCAACCTGACCAGACTTAACAACGAGCTTACCCTCGTCGATGAAAGGCTTAAGAACGTCTATAGCACCGTTGTAGAAGAACTTAGCGTTGTTGTCACCGGGATCTCCTGTGAAGATCTCAAGGTTGAAAGGACCATCAGCGTTTTCAAGATCAAGCTGATCTCTGATGTACTCACCCTGCTTTGTACCTACCATGTAGTTATCGAATGTTGCATAGTAGCTAACAGCGTCTGAGTTCATGATAAGACGGTCATAAGCGATAACAGGAATGTTTGCTTCCTTAGCCTGTGCAAGAACTGTTCCAAGTGAATCACCATCGATAGATGCGATAACCAGAACCTGTGCGCCTGAGCTGATCATGTTCTCGATCTGAGAAACCTGAGTTGCGATGTCGTTTGAAGCATACTGAAGGTCTACTTCATAGCCAGCGTCCTTGAGCTGAGCTTCCATGTTTGCGCCGTCCTGGTTCCATCTCTGGAGATCCTTTGTAGGCATTGCAACGCCAACCTTGCCGCCGCCTGCTGCAGTTGTATCAGCAGCTGCTTCTTCAGTTGCCTCTTCTGCAGGAGCCTCAGCCTCTGTGGTCTCCTCTGCTGCAGGAGCCTCAGTCTCTGTAGCTGTGTCAGTAGTAGCAGGAGCAGATGT
The DNA here is from genome assembly GCF_000424485.1 of Butyrivibrio sp. WCD2001. NCBI lineage: Bacteria > Bacillati > Bacillota > Clostridia > Lachnospirales > Lachnospiraceae > Butyrivibrio > Butyrivibrio sp. WCD2001. The sequence goes on from NZ_AUJZ01000013.1 coordinate 26,329, forward strand.
GTTTCCGCCGCCGCATCCAACAAGCAGTGATGCAGCCATTGCTACTGAAAGAAAAGTACTAACAAGTTTTCTCTTCATTTTTGTTTCCCTCCCTATTGAGAAATTATCTTGCGGGGATTTGTTCCCCGTCGTTTACGAGTATTACTCTAACATAAAAGGAATAGCAATGATTTACGATATTCTTCAAATTTTTATAATTAAAAAGGCGCACAAAAAGACCCGTCTAGCATTTTTTTGCTATACGGGTCTCACATTTTTAATTTGTGCTATTCGTGAACGTTTAAGTACACGTCTTCCTTGAGGTGGAAGCCACTCTTAATTATGACTTCATCCATGTTCTCCGCCGTGACGCTCACAGGGTCTATTTTCACACACGGAATCTCATAGGTTCCGTCCGAAATTGTGCTAATCTGTCCGCTCTGGGTGGTAACTTCCTCACCCTTAGCCATCTTTACCGCTATCTCGGCTGCTGCCTGAGCGAGTTTCTCAATGGGCTTGTACACTGTCATGAGCTGGGTTCCTTCAACGATTCTCTGGCATGCTTCGAGGTCCGCATCCTGTCCTACAACCAGCTTCTTACCGGCAAGTCTCTTCTCCGAAAGTACTGTAACCACCCTGCTTGCAAGGTCGTCGTTGCCGCACATTATCGCGTCGCACTCTATGACACTCGACATGTTTTTCTCCATGTAATCGGTTGCAAGCTCTGCTTTCCAGCCGTCTGCATAGAAGGTGTCGATGATTTCGTTTCCGTTCTCCTGCATGATTTCCTTGAAGCCCTTGCCAACCATCGGAACGTTGTTGTCGCTGTGAGGGCCGCATACCATGAGGACCTTTCCATTGGTAAGGCCTTGATCAACAAGCGCTTGTCCCATCATCTGCCCGACCTTTTCATTATCGAAGGATATATAAAAATCGACATTGGAATCGCTGATCAGTCTGTCGTAGGCAATTACCTTGATTCCGGACTCTTTGGCCTTCTGGATGTTAGCCTTTACAGCCATGGAATCTATGCATACGATAACGATTACGTCCATTCCCTTCTTTATAAAATATTCAATCTGTTTTTTCTGCTCCGAGATGTCGCCGTTGGCATTCTGGATGTTAACCTCGGCGCCAAGTTCCTTCGCCATCGAAACGAATACATCACGGTCTCTCTGCCACCTCTCGATTACGAAGGAATCGAAGGTCATTCCGATCTGTATTTTATTGTTGTCCTTTTTCTTGGTAACGTTTCCACCGGACTCTTCTCCGGTACACCCGCAGAGTGTGCAGGCAAGAAGGCACATCGTAAGCAGCACCGCACAGTTTCTTCTTAATATAGTAGATAATCTTGTAGTCTTCATAATCAGTCTTCCCGGTCATCAGTTTCTTACCGGAGTCTTACCATCCTTATATTCCGTAGGAGTAACTCCCACATTTTTCTTAAAGCTTCTGCTAAAGTAGTTGGGGTCTGTGTATCCGCACATCGCACAAATTTCCTTCATGGACATATCGGAATTGTCCAGAAGCTCCTTGGCCCTCTCCATTCTGACGTTTGTCAGATATTCGATAAAGTTATACCCACTCTCGTCCTTGAAAATCTTACTGAAGTAATAGGGCGAGATATTTACTATTCTTGAAACATCATCAAGGGAGATGTCCTTAGCGTAGTTGTCCTCGATGTAACGCTTTGCGGTTTGTATCGCGTCGTTGGACTTTTCCTCTTTTTTAATTAATACATTCTTGCAGGCGGAGGAAATCTTATCAACAAACCATTCCCGCAGTTGCTGCGGTGTCTCCAGAGCCATGATCTCCGGAAGGTAGTTATTTCTTCCCTGATAATGGTAGGTCTGTCCACCATTTAAGTACATGAGTCGTTCCGCATATAATGAAAATTCCAGGACCTTTAGTCTCATGGCCATGACGTCGCCGTTTACAACCGCCTGGCTCATCCAGTCCGCATATTTGTTGGCTATAACGACTGCCTCATCCACGGCTCCCTTGGAAACAGCTTCAAACAGCTGCTTTTCAAGATCAATGGGATATCCCTCGTCATAGTCGCAGCTGATAGGAAGATCATCGGCATGGGCGACAGTTCCTGTGGTCGCAATAAGAGCGTTCAGAGCTTCGTGATAGGAGTCGCCGAGTTCACGCAGAGGCTTTACTTTTCCTATTCCAACGCGGAACTTGATGTCAGTTTTCTTCCTGAGATACCTTGCAAGGTCCCTCGCCTTATCCACCGCCTCTGTTCTCTCAGCATACTCGAGTTTATTATCCGGATGCGGCACCAGCACTGCGATTTTGTTGGCCATTACGTTTCCGATTTTGCAGTCAAAAAATTCCTTTACGCAGTCTCTGATTTCCTGATATTTTCCGGAGAGCTTTACGGAACTTCCGATTGCGTTTGTCATGTGGTTTCCCTCCTGGGAGTCACCGCAGACAATTGCAAGCATATATCCGTAGTTCTCATCAATTCCAAGTATCGTCTTATAGCTGTCGATATCCTCGTCAAAGTGCTCCTGGAGCAGAATGTCGTAAATAAGCCCGTTCTCGATGATGGGCTCGACCGTCTCGAGCTTTTCTTTAATAAGAAGATCGTTGCTTCTCTTTTCGCGCTCACGATCTATCTGTGCCATCGCTTTTTTCAAAACTTCGATGACTTTCATCCTATCAACGGGTTTGTTGATGTAGTCGAGAACGCCAAGCTTTATGGCCTCTTTCGCATAGTCAAACTTGTCGTACGCAGTCATGATGATAAAAATTGTGTTTGCGGAAAATTTCTTGATTTCCTTCATAGCTTCGATGCCGTTGATTCCGGGCATATGGATGTCCATCACGGCGATGTCGGGCCTGAAGCGCTCCGCAAGCTCTATGACGCTGCGTCCGGTCTTGGCAAACTCGATGTCACAGTCTGCGCCGAATTCCTTCTCAATTATGAATTTCATTGAATCAATGACGATACCCTCATCGTCAGCAAGCATGATTCTGTACATGTTTTATACCTTCTCTAATGGTAGTCTTATGATTACCTCGCAGCCCTTGTCCTTCCCCTCACTTTTAATGGAAAAAGCGTCGTCATTTTCCGTGAAGATGCGAAGTCTGGATATTACGTTATCCATGCCGATTCCGTTGTTGTCGTACTGATGCTCTTTTCTGTGCCAGCTTCCGCTGAGTATTTTGTCGATGTCCTCAGGTTCGATTCCCTTTCCGTTATCGGCTATGCTTATGCAGGCATTGTCGTCCTCGCGGTAGACGCGAAGGCTTATCACGCCCTTGTCCCCCATTTCCCGGATGCCATGGTTTACCGCATTTTCAACAATCGGCTGCAGTATCATATTCGGCATGTGAATTCCGAGAAGTCTCTCATCAATCTGTTTGTTGTACTGTATGTCTCCCGAAAAGCGAACATTCAGAATTTGTATGTAGTTATCAACCAGGGTTACCTCTTCTTTTACGGTAACCTCCGTGCCGTGGTTTTTAACATTATATCTGAAAAAGTCGGCAACTGTCTGGACATATTCGTAGGTTCTGTCAGCGCCCTCCATCATTGCGAGCTGGGCACCGGCATTTAAGGTGTTAAACAAAAAGTGCGGATTGATCTGAGCCTGCAGGTATTTTAGCTGTGCATCCTTAAGATGTGCTTCCATGGTGAGCTCTTTTTCCTGCATCTTTCGCTCATTTTCCATACTGTCGCGGAGCCTTATGATGTACTCCTTGATACTGATGACCATCTGTCCGAAGGCATCTGTAACTATACCGATTTCGTCGTGATATGGAGTCTCGGGAAGCTTGGTGTCAAAATTTCCGGCCGCCACTTCGTTTGCGGAAGCGGCAAGCTTCTTGAGAGGTCTTATCATCATTCCGACGATGATGGTGATACTTATGATATTTCCCATCATCACTAGCGACAGTACCAGGACGCTAAGTCTCTCGAAGGTTCTGAACGCCGCGATCAGCTCGGTGTAGTTTTCTGAGTTACTGATAAACTGTTCGTTGTTCAGACTTTCAATATACGCACTTATAAAATCGTAAAGCTCGGTGGATTTTTCATAGAAGTTTCTGTATTTTTCTACATTTCGTCCACGCTTTGCTTCGATTGTCTGAGACACCTGATCAAGATAGTTCTCGGTCATGTTTTTGATGTTGCGCCTCATTCTGCTAAAGGAAAGGTCTGTCACTTTTCCGCCAAGCTCTTCCGAAAGTGTCTGCAGAGTCTGTGCATTTCGGTAGTAATTTTCCAGAGAGTCCGTGGTCTTAGAACTCAGATATCCGGTCATGCTGTCCTGAACTCCGGTCAGCGCCTCATTCAGCTCATTCAGCTGTCTGTTGTCCTGGTAGACCATCTCCATCTCCTTGGACATGCTGTTGATGCCGAAGATTAGGAAGATGTTTACTATAAAAATCAGGAAGTTTGCAAGCATGTAAATGCTGACGATTTTTTTCTGCAGGGGGAGGTTATAGAATTTATTCATCGCTTTTCTCCCTCTTCATGAATGCATCAACATTCTGATTGTTGATGAGGGTTACGTCAGCGGTGAAATACTGGCTGGTATTGCCGAAGTGGTAGTAATCCGACAACGCATCGATGCAGTATCTTCCCATCTGCTCTGTATCTATGGAAATTGTGGCGTAGACGATATTCTTGGAAATCGCAGTCATGATTTCTTCCGAGTTGTAATATCCCAGAATATTCACGTCTCCAACCTTGTTAAAGTCGACAACCGCCTGATATGCGCAGACTGTGTTCAGCTCGTTCAGGCACACGATAACGTCCGGGATGTCATCATTCATGAAAATATCACGAATAGACTCCTCGACCGAGAATATGTTTTTGTTGTCCACCGGTACGAGGAATATTGAAAACTCGGAGTCTGTGGCGTTCTCCTGCTCAAGTGTCTCCTGAAGCGCAGAGATGATGATGTTCTGACCCGAATCCCTGGTATCCGTATTAACAAGCACCGCTACGTCCGTGGTAGTGCGCCTTATTGCGGCCTGAGAATTGGCAAAATCGTCACTTCTTTTTTCCTTAATAAGATTGAAAATCTGTCTGCCATACTCTCGTCCGATGTTGTAACTGCCGACACCAACGAAGCTTAGTCTGTCCGAGTGCGTGCTGTCACTGTAGAGCGTGACTACCGGAATCTTCTTCTCATTTGCTTCGTTAATGAGCTGTGTCATCTCCTCATTTTCACTGGCAAAGACGATGATTCCGTCAACCCTGGATGCGATGGCAATTTTCATAAGCTGCTCGCAGGTGTACTGTCCCTGGATGTTCTGGCCAAGCAAATCCACATAGATATTCTGTCTCTTCGCTGCGTCAAAAGCGCCTTTATAAATCGCCTGCCAGAAGTCGCTCTTGTAATTGTCGGTGATCATGACATAGTATTTATCATACTCTTCTGCATCCGAAGATTTCCTGTAATCTTCCAGATAAAAGCGAAAAACAAGTGCTCCTACCACAAGAGTCATTATGGTAAAGAGCACAGTTGTTATAAGTAAATACTTTTGATTATTAAGTTGGTCTGATGTTTTATCAGTTTTTTCCTGTGTCCCCATACGAAGAATTGTAGCAGATTAGTTAAGCGCTGCCAAGGTATGCTGCGCGTACCTTTTCATCTTCCAGGAGCTCGGTTCCGGTACCTTCCATGGAAATTTTACCGTTTTCTATGACGTAGGCTCTGTCTGCAACGTGGAGAGCCATGTTAGCGTTCTGCTCGATTAGCAGGACTGTTGTTCCGGCCTCATGTATCTGACGGATGATCTCGAAAATCTCCTGCACTACGATGGGTGCAAGTCCCAGGGATGGCTCATCCATCATAAGGAGCTTGGGCTTACCCATAAGGGCTCTTCCTACAGCAAGCATCTGCTGCTCTCCTCCTGAAAGCGTACCGCCTTCCTGCCAGGAGCGCTCCTTAAGTCTCGGGAAAAATCCGTAAACTCTCTCGATATCCTCCTCGAGGTCATCTTTTCTAAGATAAGCCCCGATTTTTAAATTCTCTAAAACAGTAAGGTTAGGGAAAATCCTTCGTCCCTCAGGTACCATCATGATGCCCTTTGATACGATGCTTGTCGGATCCTTTCCGGTGATGTCATCACCTTCAAAAACTATATTTCCGCCCTTGGGTTTAACAAGTCCCGATATGGTTCGAAGTGTTGAGCTCTTACCTGCGCCGTTCGCGCCGATAAGTGTAACTATCTCACCTTCATTTACATCAAAGCTGATACCTCGAACAGCCTCGATGCCCCCATAGCTTACCTGCAAATTATCTATCTGTAAAACTTTTTCACTCATTTCTCGTCCTCGTCTGCAACTCCCAGATATGCCTCTATTACGCGCTGATTCTTCTGAACCTCCTCGGGTACACCCTGCGCGATCTCGCTGCCGAAATCGATAACATAGATGTAATCCGAAATATTCATAACGAGGTCCATATGGTGCTCGATAAGAAATACTGTCAGGTCGTATTTATCACGGATCTGACGCACAAAATCAGCCAGTTCGTTAGTCTCCTGCGGATTCATGCCCGCTGCAGGCTCATCCAGAAGAAGGAGCTTCGGTTTTGTGGCAAGCGCTCTTGCTATCTCAAGACGTCTCTGAAGTCCGTAAGGAAGGCTCACTGCAAGCTCGTCCTTGTAAGCATCAAGTCCCTGCTCCACCAGCAGTTCCATGGTCTCTTCTCTCATGCGCTTTTCTTCTGCGAGATTTCCCCTGAAAATTGCGGAGAATACGTTCTGCTTTGCATGCTGGTGCTTCGCTATGAGCACGTTGTCGAAAACTGTCATGCTCTTCCAGAGACGGATGTTCTGGAAAGTTCTTGCGATTCCGAGTCCGGTTATCTGGTCGGGTGTGGGTGCAAGCACTGCTTCCTTTGCATATTTGTCGGCATTTTCACCCTTATAGGTCTTAGCCGCTTTTCCTGTCGGATGATTTCTGACCATGGGCTTTCCCATGAATTCTATAAGGCCGTTCGTAGGCTGATATACTCCGGTAATACAGTTAAATGCTGTGGTTTTTCCTGCTCCGTTAGGTCCGATCAGAGCAATTATCTTATGCTCCGGAACCTCCAGCGTCAGGTTATTTACCGAAACAACGCCTCCGAACTGCATTGTTACATTTTCAAGTCGTAAAGCATTTCCCATATCCTAGTGTTTCCTTTCTCTTTTTCCGGACAATACTTTCATGAGTCCGCTGAGGCTCAGCTCGTTGTTTCCCATTATGCCCTGTGAGAAGAACAGCACTATTACCATGATTACTATGGAAAATACCACCATTCTGAAACCGTTTCTAAGAAGCGGCACTTTGAAGCCGCCAATATACTGTTCGCTGTCGAGGAATCTCAGCCACCACTCGGAGCACGCAACATAAAGGAAGGTTGCGAGAATGCTTCCGCTTACTGAACCAATTCCGCCGATAACTACAATAAGAAGAATCTCGTAAGTCATTACTGAGGTAAACGCTTTTGCCTGTGCATTTGCAACGTACATTGCAAACAGCGCGCCGCCCACTCCCGCAAAGAAGCTGGAGATGACGAACGAGAGCATCTTGTGTTTGAAAAGATTGATACCCATAGCTTCTGCAGCAACTTCGTCGTCGCGAATTGATTTAAAGGCGCGTCCGTAGGAGCTGTGGATCAGAAGAACTATGATTGCGATGCATATGGATGAAATAAGGAACGGGATAAAGGTTGAAAGTCTGACCAGTACGTTCCCCGATGCATCGGTGATGTTGAAGCTTGAGAAGGTCGGGAAGCCCTTAATCATGTTGGCTCCGTTTGTGATTCTTCCAAGCTTTTGCCACTGGAATATTGCACGAAGTATCTCAGCAAAGCCAAGTGTAGCTATTGCGAGGTAGTCGCTCTTAAGTCTGAGAACCGGGATTCCTATAAGATATGCGAAGAATGCAGCAACGCATCCCGCAAGGATAAGTGCTATGAAGCAGCCAAGTATCATGCTGATCGCACCGCCGGCTCCGGTCGTTCCGAAGATGGCACCAAGTCCGTCAATTATAGAGGATTTTAATGCGCAGCCTCCGAAAAGGTAGTAAACCTGCTCTTTCTGGTCTGCAGGAACTGTAAGTATTGCGTAGGTGTATGCACCAAGGAGCATGAAGCCTGCCTGTCCAAGTGAGAACAGTCCTGTAAATCCGTTAAGAAGGTTCATTGATACTGCCACCAGTGAGTAAACGGCCGCTTTTTTCAAAACCGTAAACAGCGGGCTGGTGGGCTGGAATACCTGCGGGAGTCCCGGAATCATAGCGCTTATGTTCTCCAGCAGTATTACAAGCAGCAGAAGTACTGCTATGAATATGTATGCTTTAAGATTAGATTGTTTCTGTTTCATAATTTATACCTTGTCTGTGGCAGCTTCTCCAAAGAGTCCCTGCGGTTTGAATACTAGAATGATGATAAGGAGTGCAAAGGTGAATGCATCGGAGAATACTGAGACGTCCCATGCTGAGGGAAGACCCTTGATGATGGTCTCACAGATTCCGATAAGGAATGCTCCGATGACAGCTCCGGGAATTGAACCAATGCCTCCGAAAACTGCCGCCACAAACGCCTTGAGGCCGGGCATTGCACCGGCCGTAGGCGTAATTGCAGGATAGTTTGTGAAAAACAGTATGGAACCGATTGCCGCAAGAGCGGAACCGATTATGAAAGTTGCGGAGATAACGTTATTTATCTTGATTCCCATGAGTCTTGAAGTTTCAAAATCTTTTGAGACAGCTCTCATGGCCATTCCGACCTTTGTGCGGTTTATGAGCTGTGTAAGAGCATAAACCAGGATGAGTACCAGGAATGGTGTTATTATAACTACCCATTTAGTCTGGGTTCCCGCAACGTTAACCGTGTCAGATAAGAACGGTATTGTGGGATAAGTCATCGGCTGTCCACCGGTAACATAGGTTGCGGTATTTTGAAGAAGATAGCTCACACCTATCGCAGAGATCATAACCGACATTCTCGGCGCATCTCTAAGGGGCTTGTACGCAGCCCTCTCAATCGTAAATCCTAAGAATACCGTAAGCAGTATAACCAGGGGCAGTGACTCTCCTATCGGCAAAGTTGCCGTGAAGTATATTCCCATTAGTCCTGCCACCATGAATACATCGCCGTGAGCAAAGTTGATGAGGCGAAGTATTCCGTATACAAGTGTATAGCCGATTGCGATAAGAGCATATTGCCCGCCAACCGATATTCCCGAGAGCAATACTGAAATGACGTATTCCATAAAACTATTTTCCTTTTACTTATTGTGTTTTATTTTGATGCTGAACCTGTCTGTACTTTCTCGAATGCCCATGTTCCTGTAGCTGTATCAGCAGTCTTGATGTAAGCTGTGTCACGAACTGCATCTCCAATATCATCAAAAGCGATGGAGCCTGATACGCCGTCCCACTTAACACCGGGGATTGCTGATTTGATGGCTGCCTTGTCGCCTGAGCCTGCTGCCTTGATAGCTTCAAGAGCTACATAGTATGCATCATAGCCCATTGCTGTAACTGCTGAAATTGTGTCGTTTCCGCCGTTTGCTGTAAGTGCACTTGAGTTATTGTTAATGTAATCCTTGATACCTTTATCGAAGGTCTCGGAACCACCCTCCTGATAGAAGGTTGATACGAAGAGCTGAAGGTTTGTGCCCTTGGTTGCTTCAAGAACCATGTTGTCATCAAGTGTATCGGATCCAAGGAAAGGAATTCCGATATCAAGTGAAGCTGCCTGCTCCATGATCTGCTTTGCATAAGCGATTGATACAGGTGTGAAGATTACATCTGCACCTTCGCTCTTTGCCTTGTTCAGATATGAAGTAAAGTCAGAGTTGTTTGTAGGGAAAGAATCGGCAATTACCTCACCGCCTGCTCCCTCAAATACCTGCTTGAAGAATGCGATAAGTCCCTGATCATACTCGTTTCCGTTCTCACCGAGGCAGTATGCCTTCTTAGCTGAGAACTTATCCATAGCAAAGTTTGCAAGAACGTCTGCCTGGAAGTTATCAAGGAAACAAATTCTGAAGTAGTAATCATTTCCTGCTGTTACGTTGGGGTTTGTGCAGGTTACGCCGATTGCGGCAAGTCCTGCCTCCTCGAATTTAGGTCCGCCCGCCATTGAAACGCCTGAACCATAGGATCCAAGAACAAGAGATACATCCTTACCTACCAGTTCGGAGGCTGCTGAAGGAGCCTTGTCTGCCGATGATCCGTTATCAGCTATTACAAGCTCGATGTTGTAGGTCTTTCCACCCACTTCAACTGTGGGAGTCTCGGAGTTAGCGTACTGCATTCCAAGAATCTCTTTCTTTCCGCCGGAAGCAGAGTCACCTGTTGAAGGCTCAAAGATACCGATCTTGATGGTATCGCCTGAGGATGATCCTCCGCCGTTTGCTGCTCCACCGCCAGATGAGCCGCAGGCAACAAGACCAAGCGCCATTACTCCCGCCATTGCCATTGCAAGAAACTTTTTCATTACCATTTTTAATTCCTCCTCACTAATTAAATTTTTAATTACATAAGCGGAACTACTATTGGATACAATAGTACAAAATTAAAGAACTCTTTACCATTTTAAACCATTAAAGTGTCATTTACAATTAAATCCATACTATTTTCTGACATCCACAGAAATCTGCCTATGAAAAAAAGGCGCCTTGAAACACTGTGTGATTCAAAACGCCTTCGTTTGTATACAAGTATACTCATTGAAAATATTTTTTCAACCGGATTTTGAACGAACCGCCGCAGAAACTCCTCCTGCCGTTACATAATCGGAGATTGTTACTTCTCCAAGTACTGACTTGGCTGCGTTATACATTTCTTCCCATATTTTATCCATGAAATTATCCTCCTAATACTTTTCAATCGTGGACAGCTATCGCATGGACAGCGTTAGCCTTTCGACGTCGTCCCTGCGGTCCTAGTCAAAAGGACTACTGTCTCAACATGCACTGTGTTCGGGAACATGTCGCATGGGCGGACGCGTTTTAGCTCATAGCCGCCGTCCACAAGGATTCGGAGGTCTCTGGCAAGGGTGGCGGAGTCGCAGCTGACATAGACAATGCGGTCGGGACTCATCTTGAGCATGGTATCAAGACAGTCTTTGTCGCAGCCCTTGCGGGGCGGATCCACAACGATGACATCGGGGTGGAGAGCCTTCTCCCTATCAGCCGGTATTTTCCCTTCATAGAAAGCAGGAAGGACTTCCTCTGCTTTTCCAACATAAAATGTAGCATTTTCTATATTATTGGAGCGTGCATTCTCCCTGGCATTTTCTATAGCCTGTGGTATAACCTCCACGCCGTAGACATGGCCTGCTTTCTTCGCCATGGACAGGCTGATTGTGCCGATTCCGCAATAGAGATCCCAGACAGTCTCATTTCCTGTAAGACCGGCATAAGAGACCGCCGTGTTATATAGTTTCTCTGTCTGAATCGGATTCACCTGATAAAAAGAGAGCGGTGAAATTCGAAATTCAATTCCGCAGAGTGTATCTTTTATGGAATCCTCTCCCCAAAGAGTATGGATTTCACGGCCAAGAATTACGTTGGTCTTTTCATTATTGATGTTTACAGTTATGCTCTTAACGCCATTTACCGAGCGAAGTTTCTCAATCAGTTTTTCCTGATTTCTGATGTACTCGATTTTTTCTTCATTTGAAAAATGATTGTCTGACTTTATCTTTGCGTTTGTGCCGCTCTTCGTAACATACTTAATAACAAGGCACACCATGATTTCTTTACTGGTGAAGCCCTTCCTGATAAGTACATGGCGCACAACTCCCTTGCCGGTAGTTTCCTCATAGGCAGGGATGCGGTTTTTCTCCATGTGATCAAGGACTATACTCAAGATTTCGCGGTTTTCCTCCACTCCAAGAAGGCAGTCCTCCACAGGGATTATCGCGTGTGTTCTTCCCGCATAAAAACCGGCAATGGTTTTCCCGTTCTTGTCCGTTCCTATGGGGAACTGCGCTTTGTTTCTGTATCTGAAATAAGCCGGAAGACCTTCCTTATCTTCCTCCATCCCGATGATCGGTTCCATGACTGAGTCTATAAACTCAGGCTCGAAACAGCCCAGCCTTATGATATTGTTTCTGACTTTTTCGGTTTTGAATTCGAGCTGCTTTTTGTAATGAAGATTCTGAATCTGGCACCCGCCGCAGGCCTTTGATACAGGACACTGGGGCTTAATCCTAAACTCTGATGGCTCGAGGATCTCATCAAGATGAGCATAGGCGTAGTTCTTCTTACTTTTCATAATGGAAACTTTTACAAGATCGCCTATAACTGCGTCCTTTACAAAAAGGGTATAGCCGTCAACCTTGCCAATACCCTCTCCGTCGTTTCCTATATCTTCAATCCTCACCGTGAGGATATCTCCCTTGTTGTAGGGGGAATTGATTTTCTTTGTCATGCGGGCTCCTTTCCCCTCATCCGTCAGCTTCGCTGACACCTTCCCCCCAAGGGGAAGGCATATTAGATTTCACTTTCCCCAATGGGAAGGCTTTACTGATTCCACTGTAGTCTGTGGAGTTCGCCCTCCTCTTCCATTCCGGGGAAGCCGTTCTGTCTTAAGGCTTCGTACAAAACGATCGCAACGGAATTGGAGAGATTGAGGGACCTGATGTCGTGTCCCATGGGGATTCTAATGCAGTCCTCTTCATTATCCACGAGGATTTCCTCTGGAATTCCGGCACTCTCCTTACCAAACATGATGAAATCATCCATGCCGTAGCTAACCTCTGTATAGGAGCGCTTTGCTTTTGTGGTCGCAAGCCAGACCTTGGCACCCGGATGCTTTTCCTTGAATTCTTCGTAATTAATGTAGCGAGTGTAATCGAGCTTATCCCAGTAGTCCATGCCCGCGCGCTTTATATCTTTTCCGTGAAGTGCGAAGCCAAGGGGCTCGATAAGATGCAGGGAGCTGCCCGTTGCAACGCAGGTTCTCCCGATATTGCCGGTATTCTGCGGAATCTCCGGCTGATGAAGTACTATGTGCATTACAGTCCCTCCTCGTCGCTGTCCATTGAAGCGGCCTTAGGTACTGAGAATATGAACTCTGTTCCGACTCCGACGGTTGAAATGCAATTAATATTTTCTCCGTGAGCCTTGATTATTTCTTTTACGATTGAAAGGCCGAGTCCGGTTCCCTTTTTGTCCTTACCGCGGGACGCATCGGATTTATAGAATCTTTCGAAGACCATCTTCTGGTCTTCCTTGGGAATTCCGATTCCGCTATCCTTAACCGAGACGAATACTTTGCTTCTTTTCTCGGTGGTCTCGATCTTGATAACCGAATCGTGGTGGCTGAACTTTATGGCATTGTCCAGAAGGTTATAGAGAACCTGCTGAATCTTACTCATGTCGGCGTTAACTATCATCTTATCATCAGTCAGCACCAGCTCTATCGCAATTTTCTTCTCAAGGCAGGTCATCTCAAAACTGGCCGCGGTGTTGCGTATTACCTGGTTTATGTCAAAATCGGCCTTTTCAAGGAGCATTCCTTTGGCGTTCAGATTGTTGAGCGTAAGAAGGCCGTTGGTAAGCTTGGTAAGTCGCTCGGTTTCATTCAATACTATGCCGAGGTATTTTTCATGCATCTCCTGCGGTATGGTACCATCCAGCATTGCTTCGATATATCCGCGAATTGAGGTAAGAGGTGAACGGAAATCGTGGGAGACGTTCGCCACGAATTTTTTCTGATCCTCCTCCTGCCTTGCAATCTCGCCCGCCATATATGACAGGGATGCCGCAAGATAGCCCATCTCGTCCTCGGACTCCACCGAGAATTCATAGTTCATGTTGCCGGCAGCATACTCCTCTGTCGCCTGCGTAATTCTTCGAAGCGGAATGTATACAAGCTCTGTGAAAAAGATGAGTATTATCAGTGACAGCAAAAACATGACGATGAGCATCAGGTAGGAAATATTCAGGAATTCATCCGCAGTTTTCCTAAGCTGGCTCATGGGCGTATGGATGATAACATAGGCCTGAACCTTGTAATTGGCTGTGATAGGGGCAAAAACGGAAAGTACGCTCTCTTGGAAATTCCCCCAGAAATCACCTATGGTGTAGTAGGTTCCGCCTGTTGCGGTGGGATCAAAGCCTTCAATCTTGATCTCCTCGCCCTGTTCGATGACGTTGGAAGAATCCAGAACCAGACGTCCCGAGGGGTTGACTATCCAAATCCTCGCTCCGTCCATGTATTTTGAGAGGGCAACGAGCTGCTGCTGAACCGTTTCAAGCGAGGTTTCGCTGTTATAAAGGTCCGCAGCGTAGGTATTCGCAATCTGCGTTGCCTCAGCATAGAGACTCTCTGCCTTTTTCCGGCGGCAGTGCTCCAGCGTCATGTTTGACACGAAGGTCGCCACCATTATGAAACCGAAAATGGCAAAGAGAAGATATGCAATTAAGAATTTTAGATATAGTGTTCGTTTCATTTAAGTTTATGAAACCTCAAACTTGTAACCGATTCCCCAGATTGTTGCGATTCTCCAGGTCTCATGATCTTTGATCTTTTCTCTGAGTCTCTTGATGTGAACATCTACAGTTCTAGTGTCTCCGACATATTCGTATCCCCAAATCTGATCAAGAAGCTGCTCTCTTGTGAAAACTCTGTTCGGAGAGGATGCCAGGAAGTATAAAAGCTCCAGCTCCTTAGGAGGCATATCCAGCCTTGAACCCTGATAGTTAACAGAATAGTTTGTCATGTTAATCTCAAGATCCTGATATTTTACAACCTTGTCGTCGGAAGGCTCTGTCTCTGTCACGATGGGCTTGTATCTTCTGAGAACAGCCTTGACTCTCGCAACCAGTTCCTTGGAATCAAACGGTTTTTCCATATAATCATCGGCGCCCATCTCGAGTCCGAGCACCTTATCAAAAACTTCTCCCTTAGCGGAGAGCATGATTATCGGTGTCTGAGATCTGGTCCTAAGCTCTCTGCAGACCTGATATCCGTCAATTCCGGGAAGCATGAGATCCAGGAGCACGAGATTCGGCTCAAATGTATCAAATGCAGCAAGAGCTGACTCACCATCCCCTACGATAAGGGTGTCAAAACACTCCTTAACGAGGTAAAGTGAGATAAGCTCTGCGATATTGCTGTCGTCGTCGACTATTAAGATTTTCTGTTTCGTTACCATATTTGCCCTCATCCGCCCCTTCGGGGCACCTTCTCCCAGCGGGAGAAGGCATTATATTTTTATCGTCCTCCACAGGAAAGGCTCTTATTTTATAAATGTCACGATTGTCACACCTGAGTCTCCCTCACCGAACTCGCCAAGTTTAAAGGACTTGACGTAAGGTGCGGCCTTAAGGTGATCGTGTACGGCCTGTCTGAGGACTCCGGAGCCCTTGCCGTGTACGATTCTAACTGAAGGAAGGTGCGATACATAGGCGCTGTCGAGATATTTATCGAGCTCGGCGATAGCATCCGCGCTGTTTAATCCTATGAGATTGAGCTCGGTTCTGATGTTCTTTGCCCCGGACAGGTCCATTTTATGCTGTCCGTAGAACTTCTTCATCTGCTCCTTGCCGCCCTCTTCCTTGATAAGCTCAAGGTCGTCAATGTGCGCTCTTGATTTCATAATACCACATTGAACCATGACATTCCCATCTTTATCGGGCTTGGAGCTGATTGTTCCCTTGAGCCCCATGGAAATAATTCGCACCGAATCACCAAGCTTAATCTGTGTGGGTTTAAGCTTCTTGTGACCGGGAGTCTGCGGCTTATTCTTTATAGAAAGCTTCTGGTTCTTATCGGAGATCTTCTTGTTGACGCTCTGACGCGCTCTCTCAAGCTCCTGCATGGGAACTCCCGCCTCAGCCTTGCGCATTGTTCTGATGGTCTCATCAGCTGCGTCCTTGGCTTCCTGCAGAATCTCCCTGGCTTCCTCATGGGCCTGTCTTAATATCTTGTCCCTTGATTCATCGAGCTTAGTCTGCTTGCCCTGGAGCTCTTCCTTAAGCTGTTCAACTTCCTTCTTATAGCGCTCGATCTCGATGCGCTCGTTCTCAATTGTAACTCTGCTGTTTTCAAGGTCAGTCAATAGATCCTCGAATTTGCGGTTATCCTGACTAATCTGTGCGCCTGCTGCCTCTATGATTTCATCGGAAAGCCCGAGTCTTTTCGATATTGCAAAGGCATTACTTTTTCCCGGAACTCCAATCAAAAGTCTGTAGGTCGGTCTCAGCGACTCCACATCAAACTCGCAGCTGGCATTCTGTATGCCCTCAGTCGTGAGCGCGTAAACCTTTAACTCACTGTAGTGAGTCGTCGCCATGGTTCTGATGCCGCGCTTATGGAGGTGATCCAGAATAGATATAGCAAGAGCAGCACCCTCAGTGGGGTCGGTTCCGGCTCCGAGCTCATCGAAGAGGCACAGCGAGTTTTCATCGGCATTCTCAAGAATGCGCACGGTGTTTGTCATGTGCGAGGAAAAAGTGGACAAGCTCTGCTCAATACTCTGCTCATCACCAATGTCGGCATAAATCTCATTAAATACGGAAAGCTCCGATCTGTCGGCCGCCGGAATAGCTAGTCCGGCCTGTCCCATTAATGTAAGAAGGCCCACAGTTTTAAGCGTAACCGTCTTACCTCCGGTATTTGGACCGGTGATTATTATCATATCGAAATCCTTGCCCGCATAGACGTCTATCGGCACGGCTTTTTTCTTATCAAGAAGCGGATGACGCCCCTTTATGATATTGAAATAGTGTCTCTCATTGAAAATCGGAGTGATGGCATTCTGCGAAAGAGCAAGTGAAGCCTTCGCAAACACAAAGTCAAGCTCCGTCATGATAGCCGCGTTATCGGAAAGCGCAGTAAGATAACCGCCTACTTCAGCGGAAAGTCTTGCAAGTATGACCTCAATTTCAGCCTTCTCCATTGCAGCCAGCTCGCGAAGCTTGTTGTTAAGCTCAACGATAACCGCAGGTTCTATGAAAAGTGTGGAACCTGTAGAGGACTGGTCGTGGACGATACCGTTTACCTGGCTTTTGTACTCGGCCTTGATCGGGATGCAGTAGCGGTCGCCTCTCATGGTGACAACAGCCTCCTGCAGGTAGGATCTTAAAGATCCGTTAACCATTTTTCCAAGCTGGTCGTGAATTCTGTCGCCTGTGATCTGGATGTCGCGCCTTATATGGCGAAGTGCAGGGCTTGCATCCGAAGATATCTCATCCTCTGAAATAATACAGCGTCTGATCTCACCTGCAACCGGAGTCAGCGGTTCAAGTCCGTCAAAAAGATCAGAAAGGACATCTCTGTTATCCTCTTCCTTATCTGATCTTCCGTAGCTCTTCACTCTGTTTACATTATCCAAAAAGCTCGCAATATTAAGGAGCTGCGGTGCATCAAGGCTGCTCCCTATTTTCAGAGCCTTCAGATACCCGCTTATGTCTTTGTTGCTTCCGAAGGAAACGGATCCCTTCTTGAAAATTCTGGAGATACCGGCGTCGGTTTTCTTCAGATTCTTCTGAATCTCACGAAGATCAGAGGATGGTAACAGCTCCCTGCAGGCCCTTTTTCCGGGCTCAGAGGTCGCATGGTTACTCAATTCTTCAATTATTTTGTCGTATTCTAATACGTGTAAAACTTTTTCATTCATTATGATTCAACCCTGGTGTCAAACAGGTTGCTCTCGAGAAGCTTGTTGTACCCGAGCCAACCCACTTCATTCGTGTTATTAAGTATCTCAGTAAATGTCTCGAGTTTGGCATCCGTGTTGTCCGCAAGGTGAAGCGCCATGGCTTCAATGATAGCGGGCATCTTGGGTGAGCCATACTCATATTTCCCGTGGTGCGATAAAATGCAGTGCTGAAGCTCCTGCTTTAAGAGCACAGGGAAATCATTAATGTCTTTAATCTTCTCTGCAACCATCTCACTGCCCATGACGATGTGCCCCAGGAACTGGCCCTCGTTCGTGTAATCATTCTCAGGGAAAAGTGAGAGTTCTCTCGTTTTTCCTATATCATGGCAGATTGCGGCTGTTATAAGAAGATCTCTGTTTATGGCAGGATATGCCTTGGAAAAATAGTCGCACATTCTGGTAACGCTCAGGGTGTGCTCCAAAAGTCCGCCCACAAAGCCGTGGTGAACCGATTTTGCCGCAGAAGACTTGCGAAATGCCTTCACAAATTCCTCATCCTTAATGAAAAGTGCTTCAAGAAGCGCCTTCAGATACTGGTTGCCAACAGTATTAATGATGGCCAGAAGGTCCTTGTACATTTCGTCGTTGTTCTTCGAAGATACCGGCAGATAGAGCGACTCATCGTACTCGCCCTCATGACAAAGGCGCGCTCTCTTGATGTTGATCTGAAGCGCGTTGTTGAAGGTTGTCACCTCACCGAAAACGTCTATATAATCCAGGGAATCGAAGTCGTCAATTCCCTCGCTGTTGGGCTCCCAGACCTTTGCGTCGACAGTTCCTGTCTTATCCTGCAAGGTAACGGAATAGTAGGTCTTTCCGTTTTTTGTTGTTGCTGCCTGCATGTGTTTGCAAAAGTAGATGTCGGCAACCCTGTCGCCGTTGTTTAAATCTTTGATGAATTTCATTTAGTTCTCCTGTTGTTTCTAGGTCCCTCATCCGGCGCTTCGCGCCACCTTCTCCCAGAGGGAGAAGGCTAAATGTTCTATTCCGCATTATCGGTTGAGTTGTCCGATGATATATCAATTGTGAGTTCGGCGTAGCCCTCGGCTGCCTGTCTCATTAATGTAAGTGTCACCTGAGTTCCGGGCTTGACATCTCTGATTCTTGATACGAAGGTGTCAAATCCTGCCACTTCCTCTCCGTTCACTGCGGTTATTATATCTCCGCTCTGAACTCCCGAAAGCATCGCCGGTGAATCCATTTCCGTACGTATTACATAGGCACCTGCAGGGATGTTCTCTCCCTCCTGAAGGTCCTTTGGGACAGTCTGTCCATGTATGCCCACAAAGGTTCTCCCTTTTCCGTTGGACAGATCCTCGATAAGTGCCCGAAGCTCTGTAATTCCCACAGCCGAAAGGACGTTAGGCATAGCCTGCGTGTTGTACTTCATGTCGATGAATCCCACAACGGAGCCGGAAAGATTAATGATGGCACCGCTTGCGTTGGTGCTTCCGTTCATGTCCGTTGTAAGGAGCTTGTAATTTGAATCAGCAAGATCAAGATCCGAGTTAGCAGATGTGACAAAGCCGTAGCACATGGATCCTCTGGTGCCCATGGGTCTTCCCACTGCAATTACAGGGGTTCCGATCACTCCGCCGGTCTTGGAGCTTCCAAGAGGCGCTACGCCTATTGCCGCCCTGGTGTTTTCCGAAATATCCTTGTATTTTACCGCAACAATACCAAGCCCCGTAACCGCATCGCTCTGCTTCAAATATGCGCTGCCCACGGTTTCATCGCAGAAAGTGACCTGAATCGATTCAGCATCGCTGATTGCCGAAGTCTGAACCAGGATCAGATACTCAGCCCCGTTGTCCGCCACAATCACGCCGCAGGTCTGTCCTTCACTCTCGTAGGGATCGTTGATCCAGTTGGTGTCCGAGGTTTTTGACGTCACTGTCACAAGGCTCTTCTCAGCACTTGTGGCAACACTTTTTAAAGAAGCGTACATATCCATGTAATCGGTCTGATCTGCCTGGTGCGAAGTCATCTCGCTCTTCATCTTGGAGAGCTCGGATGATGCCATGTCTATGGCAACGCTGGCAGCCTCGGCCGCAATGGCATTGTCATCAGCGTACATATCCTCAGGCTGCATCTCATCCGCAACCGTCTCCTCTGTGAGTGCCACGGGTGTGGGGGTCTCCTCCGGATATAGCCTGTTGTTTATAACGGGCGCCAGAAAAACGAATGTCAGGCACGCCACCGCGCCAAATACCACTGCCAATGTCATAGTTATAAGAGTTCTTCTAAGAAGCTTTTTCTTGTTTATGGGGCGCTGCTTGATTTTTTCTCTTAGGAAATCTGCCCTGGCTATCGGGCTTTTCTCAGGATCAAGCTTTACGTCGTCCACGTTTTCCCTGTTATCTTCCATAACTGCCTCTTGATTATCTGTGGTTATCTATGAACCGCTTTAATCTCTCCATTGCCTTTTTAAGGTCATCTAGTGAATATGCATAGGATATTCTTATGAAGCCCTCGCCGCAGTCTCCGAATGCGTTTCCGGGTACCACTGCCAGTTTTTCCTCCTGGAGAAGCTTAGTTGCAAACTCATCGCTGCTCATCCCGAATTCCTTGATGCACGGGAATATGTAAAAAGCTCCGAAGGGCTCAAAGCACGGAAGTCCAAGGTCTCTGAGCTCCTTTACAAGATATCTTCTCCTCTGGTTATACTGCTCACGCATCATGGCAACGTCTTCATCGCCATTTTTCAGTGCCTCCACAGCAGCATACTGGCTGGTCGTGGGTGCGCACATGATAGCGAACTGATGGATTTTGGTCATCTGAGCTATGATGTCCTTCGGTCCGCACGCGTATCCCAGTCTCCATCCGGTCATCGCATAGGATTTCGAAAAACCGTTGATAAGAACGGTTCTCTCGTACATTCCGGGAATCTCTACAATTGACACATGTTTGTCGGTATAGGTCAGTTCTGAGTAGATCTCATCGGATATTACGAAGAGGTCCTTCTCCTCTATAACCTTTGCAATGGCCTCGAGGTCCTTCTTTTCCATAATTGCCCCTGTCGGGTTGTTGGGGAAAGGCAGAACAAGTATCTTGGTCTTGTCCGTTACATGCTCTAGTATCTCTTCAGCTGTAAGTCTGAATTCATTTTCTTCCTTAAGCTCGATCATAACCGGCTTTGCTCCCGCAAGGATTGCGCAGGGCTCATAGGAAACGTAGCTGGGCTGCGGTATTAAAACCTCATCTCCGGGATCAACCATTGCCCTGAGTGCAAGGTCAATCGCTTCGGAACCTCCGACGGTGACAAGCACCTGGTCGTCGGGATCATATTGTATGTTCTGTCTGCGTTTTAAGTAATTGCAGACTTCTACCTTAAGTTCTCTCAAACCGGAATTGGACGTGTAGAAAGTGCGTCCTTTTTCCAATGAATAAATGCCCTCATCCCTGATATGCCAGGGTGTATCAAAATCGGGTTCACCCACACCAAGTGATATTGCGCCATCAATAGACTTCACAACATCAAAGAATTTGCGGATTCCCGAGGGCTTGATTTCAACGATTTTCTCAGAAAGCGGATTCCTCATGGTGTGACTATCTCCCTTGTATCTTCATATTTTTTTGTCAAAATTGTTCCGTGCTCTTTGTACTTCTGAAGTATGAAGTGCGTAGAGCAGCTAAGGACAGTATCAAGCGGTGACAGTTTGTTTGTAACAAAGGTTGCCACTTCCTTAAGGCTCTTGCCCTCAAGCATTACCATGAGGTCAAAACCGCCTGACATCAGATATACACTTGTAACTTCCGGATATTTATAAATTCTCTCAGCAATGGAATCAAAGCCAATACCTCTCTGAGGTGTAACCTTAACCTCGATGAGAGCCATTACCTTCTCTATGTTGGTTTTGGACCAGTCAATCATCGTATGATAACCACAGATGATTCCCTCATCCTCAAGAGCTCTGAGTTCATTCGCGACTTCGATCTCCGGCGCGGCCAGAATCACCGCCAGTTCCTCAACGCCTATACGGCTGTTCTTATCAATTGCGCGAAGTAATTCATCTCTGTTTACCATGGTATTCTCCTCCAAACATTTAAATAGACGGGTAAAATGGCATACTTTGCCCTGCACATATTCTCATTATTGTACCATAAAATCAGCACTTGTTATACCTGCAAGCTTAAGGATCTCATCCGGCTGGGGTTTATCGAGGTAGCGGACTTCATCGTCGTTGATGATCTTCTTATCATTACTGTCGGTCGTAACACCAATTATTTCAGCATTTATTCCGGCTTCTTCATAGGCTCTGACAAGGCCCTTACCGTCGTCAGTGAGAATCAGGAGCGAACCGCCTGAGATCATCTGGTAGGGATTGAGGCCAAGATGATTTGTAATCTCAATAGTTTCCTGGCGGATTGGAATCTTTTTTAGGTACACTTCTATGCCGCAGCGAGCTCTGGCGGCAATGTCCCAGAGGGCAGCAAAGACGCCACCCGATGAGATATCATGTAAAAATACAACGCCGGATGTCTCCCTACAAGCTGACGTTTCTTCACAGGAATTGCAACCCGGTTGCTCTAATCTGTTCTCCAGCGCGATCTCCGCATCCCTTCTAACAGAAACAAGCTTTTTGAAATCCTGTGCCTCGCGAATCATGTAGTCAGGAAGGCGTTCAGACAGCTTCTCTGCGCATTCACTGGCAAGGATAGCTGTTCCTTCTACAGCAGCCCACTTGGTCATGACAATATCGAGTCCTGCGTAGGATTTCTTTTCTGAAAACTGGCTACTTTTTTCTCCGGTAACAACCGCGGTTATCATAGGCCTTGAAACCGCATCCGTCACCTCAGTATGTCCGCCTTCTACGGCAATTCCAAGCTCATTCGTGGCAGCGATGGCTCTTCTCATAATAACCTTAAGCTCTGCTTCCTCTGTATCCACAGGAAGCATTACGTTAAGCACTGCCATCAGAGGTTTTCCGCCGTCGCAGAATATGTTGTTTGCCGCATTGTGGACAGCATAATAAGCCGCCTCCTCCGAAATAGCTGTAAATGTGGACACAGCTGTCATAATTGTGCTTCCTTTTTCATCTAAAGAATAAGCGCAGTCTGACCTTCCAGCTGCGCTTTTCTTATTGGAATCACTTTTAATAAGTTTAAGTACCGAGCGATTTAAAACGCTCTCAGTTACTTTTCCGATTCTCATTTATTCATTTTCTCCGTGAATACTCTGCCAATATCGGCAATATCTCGGGTTCCGATTCACCGCATCTATCAGTCAGCCGGCGGTGGTACTTCCTCCTGCACGGGATCTATCGGTGCAGGTGTATCATCCGCTGCGGGTGCAGGTGTCTCCGCAGGAGTTGCCTGTTCTGCGGGAGCTGTCTGCTCTGCGGGAGCTGTCTGCTCTGCCGGAGCTGTCTGTTCCGCGGGTGCTGCTTCCGTTGCCGGAGCTGCTTCAGGATTCTGTGCTGCCTGCTGAGCTGCAAGCTGTGCTTCTGCCGATGCAGCCTGAGCTGCAGCTGCTGCCTGTGCGGCCTCCACATCACCGCCCTGTGCGGCAACCTGTTGAACAGCGGCGATTGCGCCTGCCACTGCTTTTATCTGGTTGATGTCACCGGTTGCAATTGCTGTTGCAATCTGTGCTGCAGCAGTCGGATCTGATGTTGCGGTTCCTACTGTGATAATTCTGGGAACCATCTTATAAGTACTGGTATTGATTACCTCACGATTTGTCTCGGAGCCGTTTTCATAAGTAATCTTCCAAAGCTGTGCCTTATATCCGATGTGTGCAGACTGGGTACTTACTGTACCTATCGGTGATCCGCCGTCTGCAACTATCTGGTCAGCACCTGCCGGTGTTTCCTCTAAAACTTCACTCTGGTACTCAACCTTATGTGTGGAAGGTCTTGTCTCCACGCCGTAGATAGTGAAGGTTATATGCTTATCTGTAGTAGTTACACCCTCTATATAAATAGGGTGCTCTGTGCTGTTTACAAACTTGAAGTTCTTACCGCCGGTCTCTGCAATCGCAGCATCCATAGACGGTTTAACATAATTGATGATCATTGAGTGGTTGTGACGCTCGGTAACCTGAAGCTCTGCCTTCAAAACAGCATTGTAAAGTGTACTTGAAACCTGGCAGATACCACCGCCAACACTTTCAACAACTATTCCGTTAAGGTACGAACCTGCGGGAAAATAACCGTTAGCCTCCGTAAAAGGAGTTATAGTCTCAAGAACTGAGAACTCCTCTCCGGGATAAACAGTTGTACCGTTGATAAGGCTACAGCCGTTTGCTACATTGGCACTTCTGGCAGCACCTGATGAAGAATAGCTTGTAGTATAGGTTCCGAGAACATCCTTGACTTGACTAAGCTCCTCGTAACTACCCTCAGGCAAATCCTCCTCAATCACAACATCAATTGCACAATCGTTGTGATCCCAGCTTTCCTGGATATAATCCTTAATAGCGGTAAGAGAAGCCTGTTCATCAAGAATATAGCCTGTCTGTCCCTCTGAAATAGTGAATCCATCACCGGTTTTCTTCAGAGTGTAATTAGCCTTGGAAGCATTAAAGGGTGCGCAGTTTACTTCCAGGATCTGGTAGATTGCATCGTCATTAAAGGAATACTCGATGTTATAACGTTGTGTACTGTGCTCAAGGTCCTTGATCGCCTTGTATCGCTGAATAATGTTGCCCTTTCTGCAAAGAGCAAAAGCTTCATCAACTACTTCGGGATTAGCCCAGCCGAGACCGAAATCGGCCACTGTTACTGCTACGCTCTGTCCCTCTCCTTTTCCTCTGAGTGTCACATTCTTGGCACGAAGCTGCTCGATGTACTGGCCTACAGCCTCTGTAGCCTGCTCAGTTGTCATGCCCGAAACATCAACATCACCAATGAAAACTCCCTGGTGAATAGTATCTGAAGCGGCGTTAGCGCTACCTGCCGGAATTACAAGTGCAAGCGTAAGCGCCATCAGACAAAGGAACATAAATTTTTTCATAATCTCTCCATTTCGCCACTTTCCTGGCAAATACCGGTGTTATATAATCAGAAGGAAAGACTGCTTGCGAGCGGAATTACCAGTGCAAGAATCAATACGATAATGATTATTGCAGAAATGACTTTTCTGTTTTTGCCGGAATTAAAAAACTTCAACATAGTATTATACTCCTAAATTTTCTGAAAGGAAATTATAAATGAAATTACCTTTTTTGACAACCTTTATCCTCTTCGTCCTGATGACCAACATAGCGATACACAGGAACAATGAGAAAATACGCAAAAAGGAAGAAGACTTCTGGGATAAAGAACTTCGAGCCAACAGCACGAGACGAAAAAGTCTCGAGCATTTGGACTATGTCACAATCCCTATGGACAAGCTCCCCTTTGGCGCTGTAACCGGGAACGATGAGATCGATTTTTGTGAAAAAAGCATCCGTCGGCTCGCTGAGCAGAGGATCGTCAATCTGACCGGAATTACCAACACCGATCTCAAGCTTGAATACGGTGCTCCCAACATTACGGAGCTCACAGCCTACGACCAGAACTACACAACACTGGTCACAAACCTTCAAAAGTGGGCAAAAGAGCTGTATGACGCTTCATTATATAAGGAAGCTGTCTCCGTCCTTGAATTTGCAGTATCTACCAAAACCGACGTGACCGCAACTTATAAGCTTCTGTGTGATCTTTATAAAAACAAGCTGTCGCTGTCCCAGACTGAGGCTGATTCTAAGATAGAAAAGCTTCTTCCCATCGCCGAAAGCCTGAATTCATTAAGTAAGAGTAATATAATCAGTATTCTGAATTCGCAGCTTGGTGATAATTCAAAAAATAGCCTTCCTCCAACGAAGGAAGATGTCAGTGAAATAGTCGGGTGAAGGATCCCCTCATCCGTCGGCTTCGCCGACACCTTCCCCCCAGGGGGAAGGCTTTATTTATTTCAAATTACTGCAGGGCCGCCGCCGATGGATACAGTGTAGAAGGTTGCGTCATAACCTATCTTTTCGCGATAAGCCTTTCCTACCTTCTCCTTGAATTCCTCAACTGCCTCGTCCTTAACTATTGAGACAGTGCAGCCTCCGAAGCCGCCGCCTGTCATTCTGGAGCCGATAACTCCCGGAATCTTCCAGGCTTCCTCGGCAAGAGTATCAAGCTCAATACCTGTTACATCATAGTCATCTCGAAGTGAAATGTGAGACTGCTTCATGAGCTCGCCGAATTTCTCAAGATCTCCTGCCTTTAAAGCAGCAACTGCTTCGATCGTTCTCTGGTTCTCATACACGGCGTGCTTAGCCTTGATGCGTCTGTCATCATCCTTGATGGCGTCCTTATGAGCCTCAAATTCCTCTTCAGTAAGATCACCCAGTGTCTTAATATCAACAACTGTCTGAAGCTCGGAAAGAGCCTTTTCACAAGCGCTTCTTCTGGCATTGTAAGCAGAATCTGTAAGCTTGTGCTTTTTATTTGTATTACTGATGATGATCTTCGCACCGTCAAGCTTTATGGGTGCATATTCAAAGGACAGATCCGCAGTATCGAGGAAAATTGCATTCTCCTCTTTTCCCATCGCGGATGCAAACTGATCCATAATTCCGCAGTTGCAGCCGTTGAAATTGTTCTCGGAGTACTGTCCGATAAGTGCAAGATCCTGATTGGTAACATCAAATCCGTAGAGGTCTCTTAAGATGAATCCTGTCAGAACCTCAAGGGATGCAGAAGATGAAAGGCCTGAACCGTTCGGAATATTGCCGTAGATTATCATGTCAAAGCCCGTATCGAGCTTAAGTCCTCTTTTCTCAAAAGCCCATACAACACCAACCGGATATGCTGTCCAGCCTGCTGTTCTGGATTTTTCAAGATCATCAAGTGAAGCCTCGATAATTTTTCCATTGTCAAAATTCATTGAAAAGAAGCGCATTTTTCTGTCGTTTCTCTTCGCTGCAGCTCCGTAGGTTCCTATTGTCAGTGCGCAGGGAAATACATGTCCGCCGTTGTAATCTGTGTGTTCACCAATAAGATTAACACGGCCGGGAGCAAAGTATGCTTTAACGCTGTCGTTTTTGCCATACTGCTCTTCGAATCCCTTAAGTACTGCGTCTTTCATTTTCTGTTCCATATTCTGTCCTTCCTAGCCCCTCATCCGGCACTTCGTGCCACCTGTCTTCGCTCCGCTTCGGTCCGCGCTAAACCAACGTCCCCCGGACGTTGAGCGCCCCCCAAGGGGGATGGCTTTAGTTCTTCGCTGCCTGAAGGAGCTTCTCGCGGAGCTGGCCTTCGATCTGTGCAAGCTCTGCTTCTGCGTTCTTACGCTTTTCCTTACCTTCAGTCTGTATTCTCATAACTTCGTCAAGAGTTGTGATAAGTGTCTCGTTGGTGTGCTTAAGTGTCTCCATGTCAACTATGCCTCGCTCTGATTCCTTAGCAGCCTCAACGGTAGCAACCTTCAGCATGTCTGCGTTCTTCTTAAGAAGTGCGTTGGTCATGTCGTTAACCTCGCGCTCAGCCTTAGCTGCCTGTGCGGAGTGCTCGATTCCGATTGCGATAACCATCTGGTTCTTCCAAAGCGGAATAGTGTTAACGATTGTGGACTGGATCTTCTCAGCCATTGCTGTGTCAGCACTCTGAACCATACGGATCTGAGGGCCTGTCTGCATAGCGATTGTACGTGTAAGCTCAAGATCGTAGATCTTCTTCTCGAATCTGTCGCAGAGAGCTGCCATATCCTTAGCTGCCTGTGCATCCTCAGGAAGTCCTGACTGCTCTGCCTTCTTCTGAGCTGCAACAAGCTCGTTTGCTCTAACCTGCTCAAGCTTCTTCTTACCTGCAATGATGTACATTGAAAGCTCTTTGTAGTAATTGAGGTTGAGCTTGTACATGTTGTCGAGTGTGGCAACATCCTTCATAAGAGTCATCTGATGTCTCTCAAGCTCATTGCTGATAGCCTCAACGTTTTTCTCAACGCTTGTATATCTTGCCTTTAATGCAGTAACCTTATTGGCACTCTTTTTGAAAAGTGCTTTAAGTCCCTTCTCGTCCTCTTCAACCTCAAAGTTCTTGAGCTCTGTAACAAGGCCTGTGATCATGTCGCCGACCTGTCCCATATCCTTTGTGCGCACGTTATCAATGGCTTTTTCCGAAAAATCTGCCATCTTCTTCTGTGTGCCTGCACCGTAGTTCATGATTCCCTGAGAGTTGGTAATATCAATCTGCTGAACGAAAGCATCAACCTGCTTCATCTCCTCCTCAGTCAGCTGTGCCTCTGCTGCAGCTGCCTCAGGTGTCTGCGGTGCTGTAGCTGCCGGCGCAGGTGCAACTGCCTCGGCTACCGGTGCGTCAAATGACAATGTCGGTGCTGAATTCTCAAACTCTTTAAACTCGTCTCCCATTTTACTTCCTCCAACTAAATTTTTCTTTTCATAATGTTTCAAAAAACAAACATTTACGACTAAAAATGATTACTGTTATTCTTCGGGTTAAAACTTAAGCTGTACCTTTTCATCCTCAGCGGCCTGGGCCTGCGCACCTGCGGCCTGCTGCAATTCGGGGGCTACCTGATATGCAGATCCCTCAAACGAAAGCGGTGCCGGCTGCGGAGTAGTTCTTGCCGGAACAGGAACCGGCTCGGGCATAGGCTGTCCGGACATAAGCCCATCGGGTGTAAGACCGTCCTGCGCCATCATGGTTTTCATAACCGATATATCTGAAGAAATATCCCATGCCATATCCTGGAACAAGCTGTCCAGAAGATTTTCAAAGGCATCGTTTATTACATCGATAGCACCCTCAATCTCTTTCTTGGTTCTCGTGATGTTCTCACCAACCTCAGGCTGCTTATCGAGATCAACATAAGCATTCAAAAGCTTGGTTGTTGTGGGCAGATAGTAATTCATGAACTTCTTGAGTTCGTCCGCACATTCGGGCTCATTCTCCACCTGGGTGAAAATCTTCCTCATGATATTTTCAAGCTGATAGAGCTTCTCCGACATCTCATCACCGGGAATCTCATCATTAATTCTGCGGATAGTTGCAAGATAAGCATTACCCTCATCAATGATAGACTTAACGCCCTGGTTTGTTACACCCTCTGTGCTCTCGGCACTGAAGCGATCCTGGCTCATCTGCTGTGCCTCAGCCAGTTCTCTGTCCTGTCTTGCCTTCTCAGCTCTCATATACTGTGCGAAGGCTCTCTCGGAAAGCATTACCGTAGTCTCATTCCTGTCAAACCTTGCGGTAGGAAGAAAGTCCTTATTTATCATCTTCTTGATGTTTTTCAGAACCGTATCGGAACGCTCTCCTGCTGCCATCGCAAGATCACCGACTGCGAAAAATTCGGAATTCCCCAAGATTCTTCCGTATTTATTAAAAGCTTTTGCCAGCTTTTTATCATCGGATCCTACCTTAATAAGAATGCCGAATAATGCTGTGATTGCGAGATAAGTAACGGCTTGCGCCCACACACCGGTTGATATGGCCCCAAGGGTTGCAAGTCCGAAAATTGCAGCACCTACTATGCCTCCAACTACCTTGCCCATTCCGTGATTCATGCTGACTTTTCTTGTAAAAAACGGTATCCTTTTGGCGCCGCTTGCATAATTTACGGTCCTGCCTGTCGAAGCCTTGCCTCTGAAATTCTGTGAGGGATTAGCTTTTGCTGCCCTGACCGCATCCTCTATTGAAACCTTCAGTGAAACACTAAGATTATCATAATTTCCTGTCTCGACCGCCTTGGTAACCTCTTTTAATATCTTGTTACCAGCGTTATAGATGTTATCGTAATCTCCCATAACTCTTCCATCCTCAATAAAACAACTGATTGAAATCTTTTCCATTTTATAATATTATCCATCAAAAAACAATCTCAGACCGCGTAAATTCAAGGGCTTTAATTGGTTTACTTTGGTACCTTAAAGTGAAAAATTGTGTTATTATTGACCGTGGAGTTACTTTTTTCCAAAAACTTTATATTATAAGAAGGTAAAATTGTATGGACAGACAAAATCTGACACTGCTGACAGACCTGTATGAACTTACGATGATGCAGGGCTACTTCAAGAACAAGTCCCAGAACGAGACCGTAATTTTTGATGCTTTTTTCAGAAATAATCCGTTTGGCGGCGGCTACTCGATTATGGCCGGACTTGAGCAGCTTATCAACTATATTAAAGAGCTGCATTTTGACGAGGAAGATATCGATTATCTCAGAAGCATTGGTATCTTTGACGAGGATTTCCTTGATTATCTTCGCGACTTCAAATTCAGCGGGGACATCTATTCCATCCCCGAAGGAACACTCATTTTCCCCAGAGAGCCCCTTGTTAAGGTCATCGCACCCATCATGGAAGCTCAGCTTATTGAAACCGCGATTTTAAATATCATCAACCATCAGTCGCTTATCGCAACCAAGGCAGCAAGAATCTGCTATGCCGCTGAGGGCGACGGAATTATGGAGTTCGGTCTTCGCCGTGCTCAGGGTCCTGATGCCGGAACCTACGGTGCAAGAGCCGCAGTTATCGGCGGATGTGTCGGCACCAGTAATGTTCTCTGCGGACAGCTCTTCGATATCCCTGTAAAGGGCACACATGCTCACAGCTGGATCATGAGTTTCCCGGATGAGTACACAGCTTTTAAGACCTATGCAAAATTGTATCCTTCCGCATGCATCCTTCTTGTCGACACCTATGACACCCTTAAGTCAGGTGTACCAAATGCAATCCGTGTTTTCAAGGAGATGAAGGAAGAAGGCATCGACCTTAGCTTCTTCGGCATCCGTCTCGACAGCGGCGACCTTGCTTATCTTTCAAAAGAGGCCCGCAAGATGCTCGATGACGCCGGATTCCCGGATGCTATTATTTCAGCTTCCAACGATCTTGATGAGTACCTTATCTCATCCCTTAAGTCACAGGGCGCTGCCATCACTTCCTGGGGCGTTGGTACACACCTCATCACAGCCAAGGACAATCCGTCCTTCGGAGGCGTTTACAAGCTCGCAGCGGTTATGGGCGAAGACGGTGAGTTTATTCCCAAGATCAAGCTCTCCGAGAATTCCGAGAAGGTCACCAACCCCGGAAACAAGAAGATCTACAGAGTTTATGAAAAGGCAAGCGGCAAGGTTAAGGCCGACCTCATCTGTCTCGAAAACGAGACCTTTACTGAGGATAAACAGCTTCTGCTCTTCGATCCCTTAGAGCCCTGGAAGAAGACTCTTCTTCCCGCAGGAAGCTTCACTTTAAGAGAGATCATGGTTCCTATATTCAAAAACGGCGAATGTGTCTACACTTCACCTAAGACGATGGAAATTCGTGATTACTGCCTCAAGGAGCAGGATACACTCTGGGAGGAGACAAGACGTCTCTTCAATCCTCACGAGGTACATGTGGATCTGTCCCGTCGTTTGTATGACACCAAGATGAAACTTCTGGATCAAATGTCCGGACTCGATATGACAAATGTAGAAAACTGATAAAATGACGCCCGGGGATTTAAGTATATAGATTTCAATCTCGTTGCTTACGCATAATCGCTTGAAATCTATATACTTAAATCCCCGGGCTGTTTTTTAAAATTATTACATTTTCATATCATCCGGTTATTCAAGGATAATTATTTTTTATGATCATAGGGATGGATTGTCTCTATAGTTCCATCCTCTGCGATGTTAAGCTTTGTATACTTAACACACCTTCTGTGGTTGATTCCTCCTGACAATTCACAGTCATGATAGAACAGGTACCACTCACCCTCAATCTCAAGAATTGAATGATGTGTTGTCCAACCGATTACAGGCTCCATGATGCGTCCCTTGTAGGTGAAGGGGCCGTATGGGTTATCACTCTCAGCATAGCAGAGATAATGTGTGGTTCCGGTTGAATATGAGAAATAGTACTTTCCGTTGTACTTGTAGGTCCAGGGATCCTCGAAATATCTGCGATCCTCGTCACCTGCAAGAAGGGGCTTTCCGTTTTCATCCAGAATCTGAATATCTCTGGGTGTTTCTGCAAAGGACTTCATATCCTCGCTCATAAGTGCCATCTTCGGAAAAACCGCATTCTCATTCTTCTCCGGCTCTGTGCCGTTAGGATCGAATTTTCCTGTTCTGTATTTCTCAAGCTGTCCGCCCCAGAGGCCGCCAAAGTAAACATATACTTTTCCGTCGTCGTCCTTGAAGGAGCAGGGATCTATACTGAAGCTTCCCTCAATGCAATTGTCCTCAGGCTTGAAAGGTCCTTCGGGCTTATCGCTCTCTGCGATACCGAGTCTGAAGTTTCCTTCCTTATCTCTTGCCGGAAATACAAGATAATACTTGCCGTTTGTATAAACCGCATCCGGTGCCCACATCTGATCGCTAACCCAGGGTACATCGTGCATGCTGAGTGCCACGCCGTGATCTGTAACATCTCCGCCGAGCTTATCCATGGAAAGGATGTGGTAATCCTGCATCTGATACTCATCACCGTTATCGTTATCCTCACCGTCATGCGGAATATCATGTGACGGATATACATAGATTTTTCCGTCGAAAACATGTGCTGACGGGTCTGCTGTGAAAATATGTGTAACTAAAGGCTCTCTTTCTTTGCTCATTATAAACTCCTCTCTATTACCAGTGGATTAAGATTATCACAGGCGCCTTGCTCATTTCTTTGCAATAGTTGTTAATTGGTGTCAAAAAATTGCCTTAATTAATTTCGCTTTTTTGCTCGTATCATTAATTATCACCTATTTTCACATGGCAAAATTGTGCAAAAGCCATAATCTTAGCGCTTTTGTCCGCAATAATTAATTGGTTAAAAGCAATTTTTGATAGTTAAAAGAGCATCTTTTTGTAATAAAATAAACTCTGTAATTTACAGATATTGCTAATTGCATATTTGAGAACCTTAGAGGAAACGAATATGATTGAAACTTTAAACGGACTTGTTGAGACAGTCAATTTTAAACAGAGTACTTCCATAAAATTATATGACAATGATAAATATGAAGATTATCCGCCGCACTGGCATGCTGCGATTGAGCTCATTATGCCCACTCGCAATTTGTACTTCCTGAACTGTGCAGGCGAAGATGTTGTTCTAAGAGAGGGCGATATCGCCATTATCTGCCCGGGATGCATCCACTCCATAAAAGCTCCCGAAGTTGGTCAGCGCATCATTTTTCAGCCCGATACCAATGAGCTCAGATTCATGCATGACGTTGAATCACTTATCAACATCATGTCTCCTTATATTGTTGTAACTCCCGAGGATTATCCTCAGATCCACGACAGGGCAAAGACTCTCCTTTTGGAGATCAACCAGATTTATGAAAAGAATGCCTCTTTTTCAGAGGTTGATATCTATTGTAAGCTTCTGGAATTCATGTCTCTTATAGGAAAAAATTACGTCAGCAAAAAGCGCACCGACGATTCTTCGGAATACGCCAAGGGCGACGAATACTTTGAGAAATTTATCGAGATCTGCGACTATCTTCA
Source organism: Butyrivibrio sp. WCD2001 (assembly GCF_000424485.1). NCBI lineage: Bacteria > Bacillati > Bacillota > Clostridia > Lachnospirales > Lachnospiraceae > Butyrivibrio > Butyrivibrio sp. WCD2001. The sequence continues at coordinate 59,376 of NZ_AUJZ01000013.1, forward strand.
GGAGCACTGCTCTGAGGACCTTACTCTCGATGATGTTGCCGACAGAAGCGGCTTTAGCAAGTTTTATTTCTCAAGAAGATTCAAGCAGTTTACAAACGTTTCCTTCTATAAATATGTGAACCAGAAGAGAATTGCAAAAGCTGAAACATATCTTACAGATCCCAGGAACTCTGTCACGGATGTAGCCTTAAACTGCGGCTTCCCGTCACTGTCCTCTTTTATAAGAATGTTCAAGATAATAAAGGGATGCACACCAACAGAATTCAGAAATATGTACTGGTGTGGGAATAAAGCGTAAAGGGAGTAGCGTCTTGTCTGAAAGGCAAGACGGTCCTGTAATGGACACACGCAGGGCGAAACCAGGCTACCTTACAACACATGAGAGATTCCGCTTAGTGCTGCTTCGTTCCCGACCTGACACGGTTCGCAGGCTCTCATTGCATAAGACCCGATCCCGCACGAGCGTGCACCCGTTACAAGACCGTCATTTGTTAATAATAAGCAGATGATGATAAGTTGTCAACCATTATCCACCACGAGGCACATTATTGTGCCTTTTCTACTATATAATCAGAATAACTCATTCCAACATATTTCTTAAAACATCTCCCAAAGTAATTGGGATCCGGAATCCCGACCTCTGCTGCCGTCTGGTACATTTTGTACCCCTGCTCAGCATACTTTATGGCCTTCTTCATTCGAAGATCTGTTAAGTACTTCGCAAAGTTCTTGCCGGTATCCTGCTTGAACTTGCGGGAAAGATAGCTTGAGGAAAAGCCAAAATTCTGCGCAACAAACGCAAGGTTAAGGGTGGAATCCGTGATGTGGTCCTTAACATATTGCTTGATCAGTTCGGTGGAATTAGCCTCTGTAATTGCAGGTTCTTCCTCGCTGTCCGCAAAGTCTGAGGTGCTGGCTCCTCCCATCGCATCAAGTTTCTGCTTTGCGCGCTCAAGAACCTTTGTAACCTCCGCACGCACCATGGGTTTAAGCATATAGTCAAAAACCGGAAGACTTACGCATTTTCTTGCATACTCAAATTTATCTATGGCCGTCATGATGATGATGATCAGGTTCGGATAGCGCTTAGTTGCGGTCTCCGTGAATTCTATTCCGTCCATGAACGGCATGGATATATCAACAAAGGCGATGTCCGGCTTTATCTCATCAATAGTGTTTATTGCCTCTATGCCGCTGGCGGCTTCGCCGACAACTTCCATGTCGAGACTTTTATAATCTATAGCTGCACGCATCAATTTGCGTGCGGATTCCTCATCGTCTATGATCATTACTCTGTACATAATACCTCCCCGTATCCCCTCATCCGTCAGCTTCGCTGACACCTGTCTTCGCTCCGCTTCGGTCCGCGCTAAACCAACGTCCCCCGGACGTTGAGCGCCCCCCGAGGGGAAAACTTTTACAATTTATACTCAAGCCCCTGGATGCATCATATCAGGAATAATAAACTCAACCTCCGTGAATTCCCCTATTTCACTGCTTATCCTGACTACATCTTCTCTGCCTGTGTAATACCTTATCCTCTCTATTGTACCCCATAATCCAAAACTACTCGAGTTTTGTTCGTAGGTATTGCTCCTCGAGGTCACGATTTTCTCTATAAGCTCAGCATCCATGCCTACTCCGGTGTCTCTAACTATCAGATGGAGCTCTCCGTCTTCGAGATGTGCAGATATTTTTATTGTGCCCTTTTCACCTTTAAGTCGTATACCGTGATAGATGCAGTTCTCCACCATCGGCTGCAGGATAAGCTTAGGCACAACAAAATCCAGCGTGTCCTCACTAATGTCGTATTCATCATCAAGAATATCTCCATACCGCAGCTTCTGAAGTGATAGATAATCCTTAACAATGCAGATCTCGCGGGAAAGCGGAATCTCTCTGTCGCCCTTACTAAGGAAATTCCTGTAAAAGCTTCCGAGTGTCTCCAGAGCATCATGCACCTTGTCAGCTCCGGCATCAAGCGCCATGAATCCTATGGTCTCAATTGAATTATATAAAAAGTGCGGCTTAATCTGCTCCTGTAAGACACGCATTTCCGCCTTTTGAAGAGTCTTTTCCTTCTCCACCAGCTCATCAAACAGCTCGTTTACGTGGTCGATCATACTGTTATAATCACCCTCAAGCATGTTTAATTCACTGTAAGGAACCTCAACATCTATTTTTTTCAGTTCTCCGGAGCGCTTATTTCTCTCCATCGCTCCCGATAGCTCAAATATCGGATCTGTTATGTTCTGTCTTATGAAAATTGCGACAAAAACTGCCATAAGAGTGAAAACAGCCAGAAGAAACAACAGGATATACAGCATTCTGAAGGGTATTCCCGCTGTGCCGTAGGGTGAAACCCTAAGGATTACTATCGGAAGGTCATTCACTCTGCATCCTGAAAGAAGGACATCTTTTCCGCCCAGCCTGATATTTCTGTGTCTGATCTTTTCACTAAGAAATTCATCTCCAAAGTAGCTCTCATACTCGCGGTTCCCGGCGAGAAAGGTCCCGTCGGTTCCAATGATGCAGATATTGTTGTATCCAAGCCTCGTCAGCATATTTTCAAATACGCTTGTGGAGATGTTCATCATAAGGAGTCCCGTGCGCTTCTGGGTATCAATGTCATTAATGGCTCTTCCTATGGAAACCATAGGCCTTCCGTCCGCCTTCTCGGCAATACCATAGCTGTTTAGGGACACCACTGCTCTACCGTTGCCCTCATATATTTCCCTGCGCCAGTCTTCGCTGTTCATCAGATCCGTGTTGTAATTATAGGTGAATCTGTTGGTTGCAACGATGATCAAATCTTCTCTTATGACCATTACGCTATCCACACCCTCTGTGGAATTCAAAATGTCCATTATACCGTATCTGGCATCATTTATCATTCCCATACTCACAGCTGATACTTCCGCGCGCAAAAAATCGATCACGCGGCTCTCTATCATTATGAGCCTCGAGAGCGATGTGTATTTTTCAATATCTGATGAAATATTACTGGAAAGAGTTTTTAAGACGTTATCAGAATCTCTGACTCCATAGTCGCGGCGCTCTCTCTCGGTAATGATGGTCATTGAAATAATGAATGCTGCAATTGCAACCAAAACCACCTCAAAGATGAGCTTTTTAAGGCTCAGTGAAAGAGATACTCCGCTCCTATTCTTTTTAATTAATCCCCAATTGCCGAACTTCATGTAAACCCCTAAAAAACCAAAATGTGCTTACACTATTATAGTATATTCAGAATTGATTTCAAAACTTTAACAAGGTGTAAATTAGTTATTTGCTTACAACCTTGAGATTTCATCAAGGATCTCTTCCCGATCTCTGAATCTATAGTAATCTTCTTCATCCTTAATGCTGAACGCACCGATTGGAATTCTTGCAAGATCTTCAATTAACTGCATTGAGTCAGGCGCAAATCCTGCCTTCTTAATGACGTTTCTAAAAGGAATCTCCAGCTCGGGTTCAAGATGCAAAGCCTTGATAAGTTCCTGAACATTCTTTGTATCCATCCCTTCATCTCCAACAAAGTGATATGCTGTCGATTTTCCTCCTTCAAGAACCTCTATTGCAAAGAGCATGTCATCAAAATAGCTAATACTGATAACCGGCGTATCCAGCCTCTCTGACAGTCGCACTGCTTCTTCTCTTACATCTTCAAATTCAGTTTCAAGATTATCCTCGAAAATTGTATCCCAGTCAGGAGTCAAATGCTCTATGCAATAGTCTTCCTCAAGCTCATATTGATTCTTATGTCCGGGGTTGTAAACCTGAATATTACGAAATGATGTCCCCATTTTTCCTCCTTGCCCATTTTGCTTTTATTCAGCAGTTTTAATTCTCTTTATTGTTGATCCCTTCAGGTAGAACGCATCACCCTTACTGGGTGACTTCTTTACTCTGGCAACCATCAGCGGAGGAATGCTGATGAAATTGATATCTCCGATTTCCTCAAACATCAGTACATTTCCGCTGTCACTGATACCATACCTATGTTTATGCCATTTTATTTTTTACAAATAAGATAATGAATCCTCCCGCTATACAAACAGCCAGAAGAACCAGGTAAATTGCATCCATTATTCCCGCAAAAAATAAACCCACTTCAGGACCGACACTTACATATGGATCATTCACATATCCGGACACGTAAATTGCAGTGGACAAAGCTATGCCTACCAGATTCGTCCATATGATCGTAATTACATACTTGTTGTAGGGAAAATATCCCTTGGATTTCACCAAATCGTAGATAATGAATCCCAGTGTAACAAAAAATGGAGTTATCAGCTGCGGAAAATCAAGAATTGAAAAATATGGTATAATCCACGCCGCCAATATCAGCAAATGGAATTCCCGCACCCTTGCATAGTTCATGTAATCAATATACATTTCCCTTACCTTATTAATTCCTTCTATTTTTTTCTTTCTTTTTCGACAAAGTGTCAAAAATGATTTGCCATATCATTCAAAGCCTCATCCCGTTTCCATTGTTCAACTTTTATATTGTTTTTTTGAAGTTCTTCTATTGTAAGAAGTCTATTTAATTCATAAACATAATCAGAAATTATTTCTTTCACACTTCTATCAGAATAATATTTGCCAAGTGCACCATTAAGAGGAGCAGTGTTTATATATTTATTATCTATCCTTCTTATGTCTAATGATTTTCCTTTTACTTTTTGTATTTCCTCATCCATCCCTTCAGCTATCTGCTTTCTATACACTTCCAAGGAGGGAACTTTCAAAAGGTTATGCATATAAAAGGCCACCACTTTATAAAAATCCTGCTTGATATCTTCCCACTCTTTTCCTCTCATTCCTAAAAAAGCTTCTGCAATATATCCTAAAGCCTGATTTATATCCACATCATTGATACCATTATCATCACAAAACTGGCTAGACAATTCTTTCATATTCTCAAAAACATAATCGCGATCTTCTTTTTCGATGGCATGCTGTCTTCTTACTTCATCAAGCGCTCTATACCCCTCGTTTTCAAGAAATACTTCTACTTCTGAAATTGCTGCCCTATATGATTCCACTTCTTCAGATTCATATTTAAACAAAAGATTCTTTGGATAAAACCCATCAAGCCTTATCATACCAGGTTTGTCTACAATCTCGACTAGTACAAACTTTTGTCCAACTCCATTCCTTCTAAACGTAGCTACATCCCATATCCTGCCAGATTTTGTTCCCCACTCTACTTGGAACTCTCTTTTACTAGCTTCTTCACATATTATTTCTTTAATTATCTCTTTTCTTCTGATTTTCATTTTCATTAACCTCTTATCATGCTGGACCATCACATGCATTTGGATCAAACAATACCTCTGAAAGCTTTAGCACATCACCATTATTAAGATGCAAATACTCCAAATCTGCATACCCATTGCCTCCGCTGCTAAGTCTTGGGCTTTCGGATTTCACCCATCTTTCAACTCTTATATCCTTTAGCAAATATCCCTTCTTCATTTTAATTTTCAACTTTCCTGCCGTATTTAAGTCTACGAATTTAGCAGTATAGTCGTCTTCAAGGCATTTTTTCAGTATGTTCTTTTTCTGGTGGCATATATCTGTATAGCCTCATAGTTAGTATTAACTGAGTATTTATATCTGTGGCTTACACACTTTGCCTTCAGGTTTTTATTACTAGTCTTTACATTTGCAACATGTGTGTCCACCTCATCCATATTTACATTGATGGCATTTATATATCCTGTCATTTTTTTATTAACAAGATTTATCACCTTTTCTTTTTCATAGGTGACATTCACTGCCTTTGCTGTTATTCCTCTGCCGTAAACAATTATCAGCATTATGGTTATAACCATCAGGAGTTTTGTTGCACCCAAGCAAACTCTTTTCATCAGATTCTCCACTGTCCTCGATCCCCTACATACACGCAACAAGGGATGTAATGCATATAAATGCATCACATCCCTTGATTTTTAAATAATTAAATTGTTAAAGACTCCCCAAACAAAACTGTAAGACACTTCTTGCGCTCCCCTGATTTATCGTTCCCCCTCGATATATCAAACAAAAAGCGTCTTTACAATAGCATGATTTTACTAAAAATACAACAACATTATCCCAAATTGTTAATAATCTTAATAAATTCTTAATAATTCAGAAAGTATTGTCAAAAGGCCATCAACCCTTGACCGCACCTGCGATGAAGCTTGCCTGAATCTTTTTACTAAGGAAAAGATAAGCTATAAGTGTCGGGAAGGTCGCGATAACAAGCGCAGCACCAATGGGTCCCCACTCCGTTGTATGCTGTCCTGACAGGGCCTTGATACCTACTGGCAGAGTTCTATGCACTGAGTCTGAGATGAATACGTTAGCAAACATGAACTCGTTCCAGCACTGAAGGTATGAATAAACGCCAACCGTTGAAACCGCGGGCTTCATAAGCGGCAGGATTATTCTGAAAAATGTTCCGAACAGTCCGCATCCATCGATTCTTGCTGCCTCATCAAGCGCAAAAGGTATCTCGGACATGAATCCGGTGCTGATCAGAATTGCCATTGAAAGTGAAAAAGCTGCATACGGAATAATAAGTGTTGAATACTTATTGAGCCAGTGAAGCTTTGAAAGCACTACATAAACCGGAACGATTGATGCCTGGATCGGTATTGTGAGTCCAAGCATAAAAAATGCGTTCATCAGCTTACTGCCCTTCCATCTGATTCTTGTGATAGCGTAAGTAGCCATCATCGCAGCCATAATAGATATGGCAATGGCAATAGTTGTAACAAGTAAACTGTTGAAGAAATAAAGGCCCATGTTTCCCGTGCCCATGGCAGTTGTAAAGTTTGACCACAGCCATTTTTGCGGGAGACCTATCACGTTTGCACCAAAGATTTCATCGTTGGATTTCAGGGCAAATGTGAACATGAAATATATAGGAAATAGGTTAATAATCGCCCAGATTACTAATATTATTTCCGTAAAAACCTTAAATACAGGATTTGTTTCCTTAAGTGTATAGCTTTCCATATTAATCTTCCTTTTCCCTAAATGCTGCACTTATCAGCAGAGCAAATGCAAAGCACAGTATTATCAGCATGACAGAAATAGTACTTCCCATTCCATATCTGTTTCGAAGGAACAGCATGTTTTCCAAAAGGGTACTGGGTACCTCTGTGGACTGGAACGGACCACCTTCAGTAAGGATTCTTACAAGGTCATAGGTTTTCAGTGAACCTGTTACCGCGAAGATAACGCTTACTCTGATGATGGGCTTGATGATCGGAATAACCACGTATCTGTCTACCTGCCACTTTGTTGCACCATCGAGCATTGCTGCCTCTCTGAGGTCCATGTCAACGCCCTTAACTCCTGCATACATGAGCAGCATGTGATAGCCGACGTACTGCCATACCGTAGGAACGATGATACTTCCAAGAGCAGTACTTACTTCACCTACCCATACGTGTTTCCAGTCTCCTCTGCCTATTGCTTCAAGGAATCTGTTCAAAAGACCATAATCGGGATTATATATTTTCAGCCAGAGCTGACCGATAACTACTGTTGAAATAAGAACCGGCATGAAGAATATTGATAAGTATACTCTCTCCTTAAGGCTCTCTCTTCTACCAAGAAGGAGTGCCAGTAAAAGCGCAAAAGGTAACTGCACAAAAACTGAGAAAAATGCCAGTATCAACGAATTTTTCAGTGATGTCACAAACTTGATCGACCCGTTTGTGAACAACTCGACATAGTTGTCAAAACCGATGAATGTGCCTGCGGAAAAACCGTTCCAGTCATACAAACTTCTGTACACAGATACTGCGATCGGTGCAATAAGTATGCTTACAAAAAGGAGCAGTCCCGGAAGCAGAAATACGAAAATTGCTAATCCTTTTTTTAAACCTTGTTTATTCATACACAAACCTTCCCAGCCGAATTTCTTCTGTATCCGGCTCTACTGGCATAACCTTAGTAAGGCAAAATGCCTTTGCATTAAAAAGTCCTTCCTGCTTCCAATTTTATTCAGAAGTCAGGAAGGACAAAGTAAAGTCTAATCCGACTTATTATTTGTTATTACTGGATGTCCTTAGCAAGTCCTTCGATGAACTGCTTACCATCAAGAAGGCAACCATAAACCTGATCTACATATGAAAGATATGTGTTAGCAGAATCAGCGCTCATAGCTGTGTCGCCGAAGAGTACCATTGTATCAGCGTTAGCAACGATGCCTGCAACTGTCTGTGTAAGCTCGTTTACAGAACTTGTGTCGCCATAAGGTGTCCATGCAGGAAGTCCGCAGCCATCAAGGTAACCATAGTGGCAGATAAGCTTACCAAGCTCAAATGCATACTCAGCAGCCTTCTCAGCGTTAGGTGAAGATGCTGCTACAGCAAGTGTATCAGAAGGTCCACCGATGAGCTGTCCAAGCTTAGCCTTGTCAGCATTGATTACAGGGAACTCACTAACCTTAACCTTATCCTTGAACTCTTCGTTAGCAGCGAAGTCAGCACAGTTCCATGTTCCGTTCATGTAGAATGCATACTTGCCAGCCATGAAGTTGTTCTTAACTTCGTCGTTTGTAAGACCGATTCCTGAAGGATCGAAGTAACCGTTGTTTACAAGACCCTGGAATGTATCAACAGCATCAGCAACGTCCTGGTTGTTCCATGTTGCCTTGCCAGCGAAGATCTCGTTAAGTGTATCAGCGCCTGCGCTCTTCTCGATTACAGACTCAAGATACTCTGTTACGCACCATGTCTCTTTTCCTGCACATCCGAAAGGAATGATTCCTTTGTCCTTAAGGGCGTCGCAGCAAGCGATGAACTCATCATAAGTTCCGGGAATCTCATCATATCCAGCTTCCTTAAGAAGATCCATGTTTGCGAAGAGACCAACGATGTTCATTGTAAGCGGTACACCGTAGTGCTTTCCGTCGTATGTGGAGTTACCCATCATAACTTCAGGAAGCTCACTCTTGTAGTTCTCATAAGCATCATCAAGGCAGTAAACCTTGCCTGCATCTACGAAATCACCAAGGAATGCACATGACCATGTGAAGAAGATATCAGGCATCTCGTCTGCAGCAACTGCAGCCTTGATCTTTGTCTTGTAGGACTGGTTCTCAAATGCTTCCCATGTGAAGTTTACATTGGGATATTTCTCCTGCATGTCAGCAATTGCAGCTTCATAAGAATGACGGTTTGAATCACTCTCTGTTGCAATACACCACATTGAAAGATCAATAGCCTCACCATCATCAGCTGCTACTTCTTCTGTAGCCTCTTCTGTGCTCTCAGCCTCTGTAGCCTCCTCTGCTGTGTCAGCAGCTTCAGTGGTCTCTTCGGTGCTTTCAGCTTCTGTTGCAGCCGGAGCTTCCTCTTTAGCTGTGTTGTCTGCTGCCGGTGCTGAATTTCCCCCACCGCATCCAACGAGTGATAAAGTCATAACACCCGTAAGCAGCAATGATGCAATACGCTTCATTTTCATAACATACCTCTCCTTTTCTTTTTGGGCATCTCTGCCATTAATACGTTATATCTTAAGCACGTGGTGCTTTAGATCTACATTATTGCCTTCTCCTAGGGGAGAAGGTGTCAGCGAAGCTGACGGATGAGGGGTTATACTCAATTTTGCTGAGTCTTCGTCATCGGCCAGGGATAGTCGATTATAAGCTCATCATCATTCAGTGTGTAGTAAAGATATGCATCCTCTATCGGGTCACTGTACATAAGCTTTATGCATGAATCCTTCTCATCTACAGTGTAGTGTCCAAAGAAAATGCCCTCTTCACTGAATTCCCCATCTTTCGTGAAGACATATGACCAGCCGTTGTCCTGTGTCCAGGTTCCTACCAGTCCGTCGTGCTCTTCTTCACTGCTAAGCTTATATGTTGACTTCTCATAGAGAGTCATTGTATCGCCATTCATTTCATAGCGAAGCTTTGTCTCATTTTTATCTTTATCGGTAAGGGTGATATACTCATCATCCTTGGTATATGTATACTTCTCACCCTTGAAGACTGCCTTGCCATTGTCATAGAGCGCAATAGCTTCTTCCGTGGGCTCATGTGTATATGCCCAGCTCTCAGTCTTCTTGCCGCATCCTGCCGATACTGTCATCATGACGATGAGCATTGTCAGGATCGATGTTGTTTTTAATACTTTTTTCATACTTCTCATTTTGTTGCCTTTATTTATCTATACAGATGTTTCATTTCTAAAATAAATATAAACAATGCTTTGTATAGATTGAATGTAAATCTTTTACCTCATTAAGCACTTTTTTTACTTTTTGTACACAAATCGTTCATACTTCACTAATAATTTGTGCAAATGTTTGTTACATGTGTCTGAAAAAGTGATGGAAGCCATCAGGAAGGTGTTTACTTTTTATAGTCCCTCGAAATCAAAGACCGGGATGAAGCTCTCGGAATCCGTGCCCTCTCCCTGGAAGAAGCCATTCTCTATGCCAAGATCGATAGCATAATCTATGAGTTCTTCATATTCTGAAGCATTAACGCCTGTGAGTAGTTCCGGATAAGCAGATAAATCCCCATAGGGGGTAAATTGATTCATTATGCTCAAATATACCTTGTCACCAAAACGAGAAAGAAGCTCTTTGATAACTTTCTTAGAATCAGACAGCTGCCCGGGAAGCATCAGATGGCGCACAATAACACCACTTTTCATAAGCGGACCGCTGTAATCATCATCAGATAATTCTTCAATTATTCTGTTATATTCAATAGCGCCAAACATGTCTGTTAACTGTCTATCATCTTCGGCAGCCTTTTTCTCCCACATAAACAAAGGCTCGTGGACCTGCCTCAGCATCTCCTCTATAGCATCCATGGCAATTCCAAAATATCCGGGGGCATTACTGTATCTCATCGACAGCTTCTCGGAATAATACTTGCAATCAGGCAGATAAATATCAACAAGCCCCTCCAATGCCTTAAGTGTATCGACATTTTCATAAGCACTTGTGTTATAGACAACCGGAATGTGAAGCCCCTGCCGCTTTGCAGCCTCAAGAGCAGGTATGATCAGCGGTACAAAGTGAGTAGGCGTAACAAGATTGATGTTAGAAGCCCTCTCTTCCTGCAGCCTAATAAAGATTTCCACAAGTCTTTCCGCAGAAATCTCTTTTTTCACCTCACCTGATGCAATCTCATGATTCTGACAAAAGACACATCGCATATTGCAACCCGAAAAGAACACGGTTCCCGAACCGTGTTCTCCTGATATGCAGGGTTCCTCCCATGCATGAAGATAAGCTCTGGCTGCTGTCAAAACAGCTCCCTGTCCGCAGTAACCAAGCTCTCCGGATATTCTGTTAACGCCGCAGCCTCTGGGACAGATTCTACAATAATCCAGCAAAATTTTCTCCTTCCGCCTCGGCCAGCTTTCTGGCTTCTTTCTCAGCCTTATTCCGCTTCCTTAGCTCCGTGAAAAATTCCTTTAAAATATCACTGCAGTCCTTTTCAAGAACTCCCTTGGTAATATCCACCTGATGGTTAAACTCCGGATTCTCAAGAATATTAATAACCGTTCCTGCGCTTCCGGCCTTGGGACTTGAAGCTCCCATCACTACGCGGGGAATTCTTGACTGAACGATAGCACCGGCGCACATCTGGCAGGGCTCAAGTGTCACATACATGGTGCACTCCTCAAGCCTCCAGTCGCCCATCTTCTTACATGCCTTTTTCACTGCGGTAATCTCAGCATGGCAAAGCACGGATTTATCGGTATTTCTACGATTATACCCTCGTCCGATAATCTTTCCCTCATATACTATGACACAGCCTATCGGCACCTCGCCGAGTTCAATAGCCCTGCGGGCCTGCTTCAGTGCAGCTCTCATATATTTCTCATCAAGTTTTTCCTGTTCCGTTCTTACACTTAATTCCGGACGTTTAGCCATTCTAATTACAACTCCTTTATGCCTCAATTTAGCAGCCTAACAAACTAAAAGCACATAGCTTTTCACCATGTGCTTTATTTTTGTATCAATCAAAATCTTCCGGAATCCACATACTTCATATAGTTCAGCACCATCAGCGCAATCTTGAAGGTAAGCGCCTCATCAAAGGTTCTGATATCAAGTCCTGTAGCCTTCTCCAGCTTCTCAATTCTGTAAACAAGCGTATTTCTGTGCACAAACAGCTGTCTGGAGGTCTCAGATACATTCAGGTTATTCTCAAAGAACTTGTTGATTGTGTTAAGAGTTTCCTCATCAAGATTCTCGGGAATCTCGCGGTCTCCGAATATCTCATCTATGAAAACCTTGCACAGGTTTACGGGAAGCTGATAAATCAGTCTTCCGATGCCGAGCATGTTGTACGCAATTACTCGCTTTTCTGCGTAGAAAATCTTGCCGACATCGAGTGCCATCTTCGCTTCCTTATAGGATTTACTCAGATCCTTGATCTCGCCGACTATTGTGCCGTAGGATACACGAACATCAAGCATTGCCTCTGTATTCATCATATCTACAATTGTTGTGGCAACACCGGCTATTTCCTCATAGGTTTCACCTGACTTAAGCGCCTTTATCAGAATAACACTGGTCTCGTCCACAGCTGTCACATAGTCTCCGCTTCCGCTGGTGTACATGCTTCCGAGCAGCTCAGCTGCGCCGCTGTCACGTCCTGCCTTTGTCTCAACAATGATTATTACTCTCGGCACATTGACATCGATTCTAAGTTTCTTTGCGCGGTTATAGATATCGATAAGAAGCAGATTATCAAGAAGCAGATTCTGGAAAAAGTTGTTCCTGTCATATTTTTCCTTATAAGCAACTATCAGATTCTGCAGCTGGCTTACACAGATTTTTCCGACCATATATGCATCTTCGCCCTGCCCCTTGGCAAGTAGGATATATGAAAGATCACCCTCATCCATAATCTTCAAAAGATGCATTCCGCCAATAACCTGAGAATCAACCTGTGATGCGGCAAAGTCCGAAATGAATGATCCCTCAAACTTCGGAGCTTCTGCAGTTGCAGCCACAACCTTTCCCTTCAAATCCATAACGCTGAGCTGAACCCTCGTAATAGCAGAAAGTTCATCAATACTGTTTTGTATAATCTGCGCAGTAATCATTTATGCCTCCACCACTTTTCTTGTAGTACAGTTTTGCACATTTTGCCGTCCAAAAATCTAATCTACAATCATTTTACTTTTCAAAATAGCGGAGTTCAAGTGGTTTTATGGCTAGTTTCACTATACTTCTTTCACAAAACGGAACACATTCCAAGAGAGTGGCTTAAGCTCTGCTTTTACTGTCATCTCATTGCAGACAGTGTCTTTAGCCTCTGTGGGTGAGAGGTTTTTATCTGCCTCTTCATCCGGTGTTCTGTTTTCAGTGAACATCTCCGTATGACCTTCAAAGCGCATTCCTGTGAGTCCTGTTATATCCAATGTAAAGTCTGCACTATCTTCCCAATCACGGTTTATAACAAAAACTGTAAGTTCACCCGTCTCGGTATCATACGCTGCAGCACTGTCAATGAAGTCTACCTGATTCTGTTCATGGTATTTGTGCGTATCATCAAGCGCAAAGCTTTCCAGATCATATTTCTCGCAATCGACAGCAGTTTGCAGAGAGATTCCATGACCATATTTCATGAGATCTGCATACGGATAATAAGCCGGGATCGTGAAGACATGATCATGATCACATCCTGCTGCAACACCAAGGCCTGAAGTCATACAACCAATCTTTACACGATCTGCATGGCGAAGCATTTCCATGATAACGCCTGCATTTCCAAGCGCCATAAGCATCGGATCCATAGGCGGGAATGACCTCGAAGGCATATTGTCCGGATCGTGACGGACATACTCGCGCTCCGGATCAAAAGCGTAATGTGTGCCGGGTTCTACGTAGCGCTCTCTTCCGAAATGAAGTTCCTTTTTAGGCAGAGGCATTACTCCGTACTCATCCAGGGACAGCTTCATAACCTTAGGGGAGTGCATGAGCGCCTGAACATAATCACACAGACCAATCTCTGTTCGGATATAATCTTCGTAATAACGTGAAGCGGCCATAAACTGCGCATAATTACCGATTTCCGCAGATTGATAATGATGCATGGAAATATAATCGACCGAGTTATAGCATTCCTTTAAGACTTGTAAATCCCAATCGGGAAAATGCGAAAGGTCCGGAGAGCTCGAGACACAGACTGCCGTTTCGATACTTCCATCAACCCATTTCATTGCCTTTGAGGTTTCATTTGCGAGAATTCCATACCCTCTGGGATCCTTCTCCCAGGAAGCAACCTGCCATGGTCCGTCCATTTCGTTTCCAAGGTACCATACTTTAACTCCGTATGGTTTCTCGTGACCATTCTTTTTGCGAAGCTCTGACCAATAAGTGCCGCCCTCATGGTTGGTATATTCAACGTTGTAGATAGCGTCATTTATGCCACCTGTGCCAAGGTTTATTGTATACATTGGCTCCAGGCCTACCTTTTCAGCCCACTGCAGATACTCGTCGTGTCCGACATCATTCGGATAATATTGATGCCACGCCAGGTCCAGATGCTCCTTCCTGTTTTCCTTTGGACCAATAGAATCCTTCCAGTCCCAGCCGGATACAAAATTGCCTCCCGGAAGGCGGACCGCAGGTACATCTGTCTTTTTCAATGCCTCGATCCAGTCTTTACGAAATCCCTGCTCATCTGCAGTCGGATGCTTGGGGTTGTACATGTTTCCGTACACAATCGATCCGATGGGTTCCATGAATGCACCATAGATACGTTTTGATATATTTCCTATCCTAAAATTCGGATTAATAGAAACTTTTGCCTTTTTAGCCATTTTCTTTTCCTTTCTATTCTCAATCATTAATTCCGTGATGACATTTCAATGATTTTTGTCATTTTCAGCCAGCCACAAATCAAACTGTCTCTGCTTCTCCGCAATATATTCGTCTAAACCTGCTTGTTTCAGTTTTTCGTTAAATTCCGCCGTTCCTGAAACAGGATCCAGAAAGCCGTACAGAAGCTGATTTGAATACTCATCATATATGTTTTGTAATGCCGCATATTCTGCGGTATATTGACTATTGTCAAAAGTAAATCCCAGGGCGATAGAGGTCTCTGCGTTCGCATTAAATTCCATTATCTTTGAACCCAAATCCTGAGAATCACCGGCCCAGTAAGGGCATATATACTGGTTGGGCATCTCCCAGTTCATAGTGTGATACCACTCTGCGTTTTGTATATTCACGCCCTCCGGAAAGTCAATGCTCCCATCCGGTTTTGTGACGTAATCTATACCCTCTTCCCCCCATACCAGCAGGGTAGATAGCTGTGGATCCGTGTATAGCTCGTTCATAAGCTGCACTGCAGCAATAGGATCCGGAGAAGCCTGATTAAGGCATGTAATTACGGATGTGATACCTGTAGACTTGATTATGTTCTGGCCTAAGCGAAACACAATCATTTCCCTTCCGCATTCGCCGGATATCTGGGACTTGTAACCCGGTTTTGACGGAGCGAGCATCGACATATAGTCTCCGGACTTAATCCTTGCGGAGCTGGAACTTTTATCGCTCAAAGCGTCCGGAGAGATAAAGCCCATCTGATTCCATCTGTGCATACGCTGGACCATATCCATCCACTCATCGCTCTCCATCAGGTTTGTGACTTTCCTGTCCTTTGTTGGATCCAAAAGAACACCGAACCAGTCATTGCCAATATTATCCACAATAGAACCCTGAGCAAAATGGTTGCCTGATACTGCAAAAACATACTTATCCGGAAATTCCTTGTGAAGCTTTTCATAAATTTTTTCTATCTCATCCCAGGTTGACTGAACTTCCTGGTTTTCGTCTTCCTCATATTCATAATCGATTGCATCAAGATATTCCTTGCCTATCACAATAGCAGCTGTAGTGATGGCATAGTCCTTTACCGGAGGAATGCCATACAGATGACCGGCATATTTGCATGCTTCCTGGTATTTTTCAGGGATAAGCTCCTCTATTCCCGGTCCATAATTTTTAAGTAAATCGTCCTTATTAAGGTCATAGCAAAATCCATTATTTACGCAGAGTGTATACCCGATGACATTTCCGCCGAACCAGTCAATTTGTTCATCATTGTTTGTCAGTTTCAGATGAACATCCTGACCGTATGAAGAAAAATCCATCGCCAAAAGCTCTATCTCCAGACATAGCTTCTTACGCAGGATTTTATTCATTGCTTCCTGTATTCTCTCTATACCAATGGGGCTACCGGTCCAGGTATATATAGCATAAGTGACCTTTTGATACTCTCCTGTCTTCTCATACTCAGCTCTGCGATCTTCTATTGCCTTGCTGTATGCGGGAGACATGTTACTTTCAGTTGTTTCGGCAGATTCAGAAGCTGTAACTTCTTCTGCCCCGGTCTTGCTCCTGCCACATGCTATGAGAGTGACCGTAATTAGTATAATCAGAAAAAAAGCTGCCCACCTCATTGTTCTTTTCATCCCAGAAACTTCTCCTTATCATGAAGCATTGTGCAGAATATATAATTATCTTGATAATTTTTTAGATAACCAGTATTATTTTAACAATAAAAGAAGGTGTGGATATGTACAATATGGAGGAGATTTGTCACTATTTTCATAATATTTTGCCGGGGTCAAAACGAAAGCATTCTCTGCTGCATCGGTTCGGTATATTGTTTTTAATGTCCATGCTCATCTTTACCACTCTTCTCGCGGCAGTTACGATGGTTATCTTTTTTAACTTGCGTGAATTCTCATATCGTTCTGTTCAAGATTCTCTTCGTTTTTACGACAACAGACTCGATGTTGAGCTCAGTCAGAATATCATGTTCCTCATCGACAACTGCTCATCTGATCCGGATATTATAAGGCTTCGTACTACCATGGATAGCAATGAGGAAGTAGGCTGCATGGCACGTATCCAGAACCGATTATCTACTCAGATTACACCACACTCCGTAATCAGGGGCTTTTACCTGTATTATCCCGATAAAGATGTATTTCTTCCGGTCTATAATACTGCCAATACAGGCACCAGTTCGGGCTATCCGTTCCCTTCTTTTATCAGATCACTTTTACAGGCGCACCTGAAAGACGACGGATCCGGCGCTGATCTTCCTCAAAACTGGTATTTTATTGAAGATCAGAACTGCCTTATCAGGACATTTAGAGTAGGCGGAATATACGGTGGCGCATGGATTGACCTAAACAACCTTCCAGGATTTGAAGAGTTTTTCGGAAATGATGCCATCCTACTGATTACAGACAGCTCCGGACAAGTGCTGTTTTCCGGTAATACCTTTACAGCAGATGGCAATGCGAATGATTCCGGGAAAGAACCAAATCTCCCTGTTGAGAAATCTCTCTCCGGTCCTGTTACTGTAAGTATCCCGGGCATCGGAAAAAGGATCATTATCTCCTTTAGACAAAGCTTTTCAGATTACTGCTTTACCGTGCTGCTTCCTCAAAAACAGTTTTTACAGGCTTTCCGATCTCTTTATTATCTTTTGGCACTTATTATCTTATGGGCTGTTTGCTTTTTTATATCCTATAGCCGCATGGGACGGATGATCATTGAGATCCCGACCAAATCTCTTATGGCAGTAACCAGGAACATCCGATCCGGAAATCTGGACACCAGAATCACTCCTTCAAATAACTATGAAGAGACAGTCCAGATTACAGATGCCTTTAATAAACTAATATCCGAGATAGGTAATCTAAGGATCAGTGTCTATGAAGAACAGCTCCAGGCTCGCGAGTTTGAATTGAAATCTCTGAAAAACCAGGTTGCTCCTCATTTCCTGATCAACTGTCTGAACACTGTGTTTATGTCAGCACAGGATCAGTCAAATCTGGAAGTGACAAATCAGATAATCTCCACACTATCCTCTCATCTGCGGTATACGCTTTCTGACAGGAATATTGTTCCGCTGTCTGAGGAACTTGAATATCTCGAAAATTACATACTGCTGACTCAGTACAGATTTCCCGAGACGTTGCAATATGAAAAGGAAATTGACCCTGATCTGCTGAATACAGAGGTGTTCCCGATGATTCTCCTCACTCTTACCGAGAATTCCATTAAGACGGGACTTATTATGGGCGAGCCTTTTCTTATCCGAGTCAAGGCGACAAAAAGGATTGAAAATAATGAAACCTTTGTGTACCTTGAGCATACTGATTCCGGAAGCGGTCTGTCAGAAGAAAAACTTGAAAAGTACAACCATATCCTGGAACACCCTGAAGTTACGGAGAAGGGAACCGGTATAGGGCTCTATAATACCGCTATGCGCCTTAGGCTCATTCTTGGATCAGAGGCAATGCTTAGCTTTGCAAACGCGGAAGGCATGGGATTATGTGTTACAATACGCTTCCCTTACAAGAAATACTCGGAAAAGGAGAGTTTACATGAATCTTCTGATAATAGATGACGAATACTATATTGTTCAAGGTCTTGTAGGTATGATAAATAAAGAAGAACTTGGATTTGACCATATCTTCACAGCCTATAGTGCGCAGCAAGGGATGACTATCCTAAAAAAAGAACAGGTTGATCTGATGCTGCTGGATATCGAGATGCCCAAGGAAACCGGGCTTGAACTACTTGAACAACTTAATGTTGAAGGACTTCAGCCAACAACAATTATATTATCCGGACATCAGCGTTTTGACTATGCCCAGGAAGCCATGCATTATCACTGCTTCAATTATCTGCTTAAACCCATTGGAAAACAGAACCTGAACCAGGAGCTATCCCGCGCCATGGCATTTTTGCGCCCGAAACAGGTAAATCCTGAAAGCGAAGCAGGTAACGGCATCAAAATCAACGACAGCAGTTTTGTCCACACAGTACGAAGATATATCCGCGACCATCTGTCGGACGCAGATTTAAACCGTGTCAAGATTGCTGATGCCATACACCTAAATCCAGATTATCTGTCATTTTGTTTTCATAAGGAATTTGAAACAACGCTTACAGCTTATATCAATTCAAAACGAATGGATCAAGCCAAATACCTACTAAAAAACACGACTATGAGCATTTCGGATATCGCAGAACAGGTTGGAATCCCCAATACTTCATATTTTTACAGGCAGTTCAAGAAAACAACGGGTCAAACTCCCCAACAATACCGCAAATAGCAGGTATTTTCCAGCTTACCCTTTTACTGCTCCGATTGTGATACCTTTTACGAAATATCTCTGCAGGAAAGGATATATGATCATAATGGGAAGGATACCCATAACCGTCAATGCCATTCTTACAGAAGTTGAAGGCAGATCAGCCATGTTAACATTTCCACTACCGTTCTGAGCCTGCTGCCTGAGCTGATCCAGATTACGCTGAATCTTCATAAGCAGTACCTGAATACTGTAGAGTTTGTCATCATTGATATAATACAGACCATTCATCCAGTCATTCCAGTATGCAAGTCCAACCAGGAGCCCGATTGTAGCGGTTATCGGCAGCGCCATAGGGAATACCACCTTGAAAAGGATTCCAAATTCACCTGCTCCGTCAACTCTTGCTGCATCAATAACTTCATCAGGAATATTGGTGGTGAAGTATGTACGCATCATAATGACGTTAAAAGGACTCATAAGTAAGCCCGGAACAAGCAGCGCAATAACTGTATTTCGAATATGGAATGTCTGTGTCCACATCAAATATGCAGGAACCAGTCCTCCTGAGAAGAGCATTGTAAAGAATAGATAGAATGCAAAAATTTGTCTTCCGGGAAGCTCTTTTCTTGAAAGCGGATAAGCATATAGCAAAGTAACAAACAGGTTGGATAGAGTTCCTACAACTGTAACTGATATTGAAATCACATAACCACGTGCCACAGATCCGGATTGAACAAACAGATATTTATAAGCATATGTACTAAATTTTTCCGGAAAAAAACTATATCCGTTTGCTAGCAAAGTTTGTTCATCTGTGAGTGATGACATGAGCATAAGAAAGAAAGGCGCAAGTGCACAGATAGCCAGAATGATCATCAGCGCATTTGCCAAGGTCTGAAATACTCTGTCTTTTTGTACCATGTTTCTAAAATCCTCCTATTAAAACAGCGAACTTTCGTTGTCTATTCTTCTGACTATAGCGTTAGCCGTTACTACCAGAACAAATCCAACAACGGACTGATAAAGGCCTGCTGCTGAGGACATTCCTACATTGTTATTCTGGATAAGTCCGCGGTATACGTAGGTATCAATTGTCTGCGTTACATTGATAAGCGGACCGGAGTTGAGCGGAACCTGATAGAAAAGGCCGAAATCAGAACGGAAAATTCCGCCAAGAGCCATAAGTGTCAGTATGATAATTGTAGATTTCAAACCGGGCAATGTAACATGAACAATTTTCTGCCAACGATTAGCTCCATCCACAACAGCAGCTTCATAAAGTGTGCCGTCAATACCGCAGATGGTAGCATAATAGAGGATCATATTATATCCAAGGCCCTTCCAGATATTGATAAGAACCAGAATAACGGGCCAATATTTTGCAGTGTTATACCAGTCAATGGGCTCTTTTCCAAGCAGTTTGACTAGTGAGTTGTTGATGAAGCCATCACTGGTGCTCAAGAAAGCGTAAGCAAGATAACTGACTATGACCATTGAAATCAGGAAAGGAATCAGAATAATCGTCTGATATGCCTGCTTCGCTGTTTTGTTGCGGATCTCATTAAGAATGATCGCTGTTGCTACAGCCAGAATAGTTCCAAGTACAATAAATACGACATTATAAAGTACTGTGTTTCTGATCATTATCCATGCGTCTTTGGTTCTGGTGAGGAATTCGAAATTTTTAAATCCGCACCATGGACTTCCATATACACCTTGCGCAGCATTATACTGCCTGAAGGCTATCTGTATTCCAAACATCGGAATATATGAATTTATAAAAAGATATACTACCCCGGGTATGAACATTAAATACATCGGCCAGAAGCGTTTTAATGTTTTCTTTGTCTTTTTCAACCTAACCCCATCCTCCTTCAAGTAATATTATCATGCAGGTGCCAAAATGATATTTGACACCTGCATTTTTTGTGTTAATTATTATTGGCAGAATTATTTGCTTGCAAGAAATGCATCAAGCTGTTTCTGCTTCTCGGCGATGATCTCATCGATGCCGGCTGCCTTAAGTTCGTCAATATACTTAGGAAGGTTTTCTTCAGGATCGATAGCGCCCCAAAGAAGAGCGGTCCTGTAAGAAGATACAACGTTGTTACAAGCTGTTACCTGGTTCATAACAGGTGAGCTGTCCCAAATGAATCCCATAGCAGGGCTAGGCTCGCCACTGTTGTTAAACTCGTTAAGCTTTGTCCAAAGATCGGGATCCTCAGCGCCTTCCCAAACTGGTGTAATCTGCTGATTAGGCCATGCCCAATCCATTGAAGAATAACCGGAAGCGTTCGGATCAACACCTTCAGGAGATGTGATCATCTTCTTGGTGTCATCAGTGTATACCCAGTGCTTACCTTCGATACCGTTGATGAACAGGTTGGAAATTTCAGGATCTGTATACATAAGGTTCCAAAGCTTCATAGCTTCTTCAGGATGCTTTGAGCTGTAAGGAATCATCCATGAGTTACCATTAGGAATTGCTGTATGCTTGATAGGTCCATGAATCTTCATGAAGTAAACTTCTTTGCCGTTGCCCTTGTAAACCTCAAGTTCCTTGCCGGGCTTCCAGTTCTCATACATTGCAAATCCATTGTTTGAAAGAAGAGCGTTCTCTGTAGTTGTTGTAGCATCAGGCATGATCAAACCTTCCTGATTCCACTGCCACATCATCTTGCAGAAATCCTGGAAACTCTTTGTCTCTGCTTCGTCAACAACTGTTGTGCTGTCTTCGCGGCAATCCTCAAGGATACCAAGAGAATCTCCAAGCGGATCAGCGGGAATAGTTGTCTGCATACCACCCTGTGCCCATGTGGGAACAAGAGCATCCATCTCAGGATGAGCTTCGTGAACCTTTACAAGGATTTCGTGCATATCATCATAAGTGCCGTACTCAGGAACTGTGATACCAAGTTCGTCACAGATGTCCTTACGCATAGCAAATCCGGCTGCACGTGATGTATCTTTCTGGTTCGGAAGTGCATAGAGCACACCATCCTTTTTGCAAGCTTCAAGGTCATATTCGTTAATTACTCCCTTTGCTCCCTGTCCATATTTCTCTAAAAGATCATCAAGGGGATATGCCCAATTATTATTAACTACAGTGTTAAACTGACCACTTATGTTGTTGTAGCACATAAGATCAATAGCTTCACCGGAGGTCAAAGCAAGGTTGATCTGTTCAGCATCCTGTCCACGAACGAGCTCAATCTCACAACCGATTTTCTCACGTGTGATCTTGTTAACAGCTTCAGCAACTTCGTTGCAGTCTTCAGTATCAGCATTACCATTTCCCCAAACTACGAGCTTGACATACTCGCCTGATCCGGAACCGTCCCCACTGGCCTGATCAGAATTTGTTCCGCCACCACCGGAAGTTCCTGCGCCACTTCCGCCACAAGCGGTAAGGCTAAGCACCAACGTTAGAGCAGATAGTAAAGCTACCAGTCTCTTTTTTTTCATTTTGTTACATCCTCCTACTTATTATTTTTTGTTACGGTTTTGAATCGGCATAATGTACAAATAACGTTCCCCTTTTGCCGTTTCTTTGTATTTATTTATACAATAAATGGTGAATGTATAGTATGCACTTTTGTTCGTTTTTATTGTACATTTCTTATAGTAAATATTTATCTTCTAATTTTCGTTTATTCTATAAAGGTGTATACAAATAAAAAGAACTGAGCTATTACGCAAGCGTAATGCTCAGTTCTTTATTATTTGTGCATATACTGTTTATCACATAAATTAGTTTGTGATAACCTTCTCTGTCTCTTTGTCAAATACGTGAATCTTCTCAACGTCGAATGCGAACTTAACCTTGTCGCCGGGACGAGCTGTAGTACGAGAATCAACTCGTGCTGTTACAGGGAAGCCTGCAAGATCGAAGTACAGATAAACTTCTGCACCAAGAAGCTCGTATACGTTGATTGTAGACTCGAATACAGCCTTAGATGTGCTAACAACCATCTCGGAATCATCAACGTCCTCAGGACGGATACCGAATGTAACTGTCTTTCCAGCGTAGCCGCCATCGATAACCTTCTTAGCCTTAGCCGGAGGAAGCTCGATAGACTGACCAGCGATCTTAAGGCTAGCCTTGTCGCCTGAAACCTCAACCTCTGCATCAAGGAAGTTCATCTGAGGTGATCCCATGAATCCAGCAACGAAAAGGTTTGTAGGCTTGTCATAAAGGTTCTGAGGTGTATCAACCTGCTGAACAACACCGTCCTTCATAACTACGATTCTGGTACCAAGTGTCATAGCCTCGGTCTGATCGTGTGTAACGTAGATGATTGTGGTACCAAGTCTCTGGTGAAGCTTAGCAATCTCAGTTCTCATCTGAACACGGAGCTTAGCATCAAGGTTTGAAAGAGGCTCATCCATAAGGAATACCTTAGGATTACGAACGATAGCACGACCCATAGCAACACGCTGTCTCTGACCACCGGAAAGAGCCTTCGGCTTACGATCAAGAAGGTTTGTAAGATCAAGGATCTTAGCTGCATCCTTAACCATCTTGTCGATCTCAGCCTTCGGAACCTTACGAAGCTTAAGGCCGAATGCCATGTTATCATATACTGTCATATGAGGATAAAGAGCGTAGTTCTGGAATACCATTGCGATATCTCTGTCCTTAGGCTCTACATCGTTAACTACGCGATCACCGATCTTAAGTGTACCTGAAGAAATATCTTCAAGACCTGCGATCATACGAAGAGTTGTTGACTTACCACATCCTGAAGGTCCAACGAAGATGATGAATTCCTTGTCCTGGATATCAAGGTTGAAATTCTTAACAGCTTCGAACCCGTTAGGATAAACTTTGCATACATTTTCAAGTGTTAAACTTGCCATTTTCCTTTTCCTCCTCTGTGCAAATAAAAAGAGCGTCTCGCTCCTAACAAAAACAAGTATAGCCAAAGCGTTTTGCTTTGGCTATGCAACTATTATACAAAGATTTCCTTAATCGTTGTAAAAAATGCTTATTTATAATTTTTTTATAAATTGGTTATGACTATTTGCACAAATAAAGTAAAATCTTATGTGCAAAATGCCTCCTTACTTCTTGTCTCTTGCCTCCTGCAATCTCTTGATCGCAGCCTGAAGCTCCTCGTCGTCCTCATCGTCAAGATGCATCTCATCATCCTTCGGAACCTCAACCTTGGGTTCAAATTTAAGGAACAATCCATTGTAAAGAACCGCCATAAGGAACCCCGGTCCTGCAAATCCGAACATCATCAGAATCGGTATAATTCTAAGTTCGAAGAAATACAAAAGTAACAGCGGAATAAGCGAAATAATTGCCATTGCAACTGTTCTGGGAAGTCCCAGGATCGCAAACATTACTGCATTTTTCAGTGTTCCCCTGACAGGGTTATCGAATCTTGCAAGCAGCGGGAATATGTACAGCGAAACCATATACAGAATAACGGTGATTCCAAACATTATATATGCATAAACCGGAGGAATGGCACCTGCATTATTATATATCCACCAAAAATCCATACCGATAATCGCTGAAATCGCAACGATAATTATCCAAATAATTGTTGCCTGTTTGAAATTCAGTTTGAAGGATTTCCAAAACCCTTTAAGTACATAAGTCTCTTCATTTCTTACTATTTTCAGAAGGACATAATGCATACCCGTAAGGGCTGCTCCACCCGTAAAGGGAACAAGTACAAACAACAAAACCGCAAAATTCAAAATCATGAGATCCGCTACTACATTCAGGACTCTCATAACAGGACTGTCTAAATCAAATATCTTTCCCATAAATATATCTCCTAAAAAAATGAAGTTCTGCTCTCACGCAAAGCGCTCGCCAGAACTAAGTTCGATCACGAAAATCATAGATTTTCTATCTCACTTAAACAAAACGCCCAAGCACTACTATAACATGCTTGGGCGAAAATTGTATATTATTTTATTGTTTTCTTAATCCATTCAAGCTGATCTGAAAATACTTTTTCTCTTCCGATCTCCTGCTGAAGCTCATGTCTCATTCCGTCATAGAGCTTGATTTCAAGGTTCTGAAGGCCTATCTGATCCTTCCAGATTCCGTAGAGGTGTTCAACGCTCTTGCCATACTCTCCAACCGGATCTTCCTTACCTGCTGTGAGAAGAATCGGCAGCTTCTTCGGAATATCATCCATCTTGCCAAGATCCTGAACTCTTGAGAGAACCTCGAACAGTGTCTCAAAGCCGTTTACTGTGAATACGAAATTGTCCTTGGGATCATTTTCGTACTTCTTAACGCTCTCCTCATTATGTGAAAGCCAGTCAAACTTGGTCTTCGGGCTTGATATTCTGCTGTTGTAAGCCTTGAAAGCCATATTGTTAAGGAAGTTCGAGCGATGCTTCTCTCCAAAGAAAGCTCCGAGGATTGCGCAAAGCGATTTACCTGATTTAATTGTTCCGGGTGACTGCCAGCCTGTGCCCTGAATAATCGCACCCTGGATACCCGTGCCGTATCTGGTAAGATACTCTCTTGCAACAAAGGAACCAAAGCTGTGTCCCAGAAGGATTACCGGAAGTCCCGGATACTCTTCCTGTGTCATCTTCTTAAGTCTGTGCGCATCACGAAGGATAACCGTCGCGGGATCGTTTTTACAAAA
This sequence comes from Butyrivibrio sp. WCD2001, assembly GCF_000424485.1. NCBI lineage: Bacteria > Bacillati > Bacillota > Clostridia > Lachnospirales > Lachnospiraceae > Butyrivibrio > Butyrivibrio sp. WCD2001. Next base: position 85,120 of record NZ_AUJZ01000013.1, read on the forward strand.
ATATCCATAAGGCACTTTAGTTGAAACGGAATCGCCATGTCCAAGGTGATCGTTACCAATAACCATGACTCCGTTATTTGCCATATAATTAGCGAATTCGTCGTAACGGTCGATGTATTCCTGCATACCATGGATGATCTGTAAAATAGCTATGGGTTTCTCATCCGGAATCCATCTAATAGCATGAATAGTAGTCTCGCGGTCTCTAGATTTGTAAGTAAGTTCCTCTTTGCGTGCCATAAAAACCCCCTTATATGCATACAGAATATACCTTCTAGGGATATTTTACCACAATATCGTAAATCCGTATTCTTAAAAATTCGTTAAATTGATAATTTTTTATAAAAAAATGAAAGCCTGTCTCTATTTGAAACAGGCCTTTCATAATTATCATATTAACTTCATTAAGTAAAGGATATCAGCATATCTCTGCACCTGAAGGCATTGCCTTCTCGGGAGTCATGAGTGCAAGGTTACCCTCCGCATCCTCTGCGCAAAGGAGCATTCCCTCGGACAGCACTCCCGCAAGCTTAGCAGGCTTAAGGTTTACAAGAACCATTACCTTCTTACCAACCATCTCCTCAGGAGAATAGTACTTGCTGATACCTGATACGATCTGCTTGGTCTGGCTTCCGATCTTAACCTGTGAGCAAAGGAGCTTCTTGGACTTCGGAACAGCCTCGCAGGCGATGATCTCACCAACCTGGAACTGAAGCTTCATGAAGTCATCAAAAGTGATCTCATCCTTTGCGGGAATATCGATTCCGCCGTCTGCTGCCGCTTCCTCAGAGCTCTCTTCAGCACCACCTATAACAATGGCGTTAGCTTCCTTGAGCATTCCTGCTTTAGTAAGGTTTTCCTTAGCCTTTTTCTGGCTTTCAATGAAGTCAGCTTTCTGCTTCTCAGTTATCTTTGCTGCTTCTGCAAGGACTTCATTAAGGTCCTTTCTGGCAAAGGTCTGCTCGGGAGCATCCGTTACCTTGGTGCCGCTCTCATACATTCCGAAGGTATCAAGTGTATCAAAATCACGGCTCTTAGTGTTAAGCATTCCGAAAATCTTCTCAGCTGTTCTTGGCATGAAGGGCTCAAGAAGGCTTGTTCCGATTGTAATACCTTCAACAAGGTTATAGAGAACGGTTGAAAGTCTGTCTGCCTGAGCCTCATCCTTTGCAAGTGCCCACGGCTCAGTCTCATCAATATATTTATTGCAGCGCTTGAAAACTGTGAAAATCTCTGTAAGAGCATCCGCTACGCGAAGCTCATCCATCTTTTTCTCAACCTTATCATAGGCACCTGTAACAACTGCCTTAAGGTCAGCATCAACGCCTCCCTCTACACCCTTATCTGCCACAACGCCATCAAAGTACTTGTTGGACATAGCAATTGTACGGTTTACAAGGTTACCGAGTGTATTTGCAAGGTCTGAGTTGTAACGCTCAACCATGAGCTCCCAAGTGATAACACCATCATTATCATAAGGCATCTCATGAAGAACAAAGTACTTAACAGGATCAACTCCGAAAAGGCTTACAAGGTCATCAGCATAGATAACGTTACCCTTAGACTTACTCATTTTCTCGCCGCCCTGAAGGAGCCAGGGATGTCCGAACACCTGCTTCGGAAGAGGCTCACCAAGAGCAAGAAGGAAGATAGGCCAATAAATAGTATGGAATCTGATGATATCCTTTCCTATAAGATGGAGGTCCGCAGGCCACCATTTTTTATACTGCTCACTGCTGCCGTCAACATCATAGCCGATACCGGTGATATAGTTTGTGAGCGCATCAAGCCATACATATACAACGTGCTTCTCATCAAAGCTTACAGGAATACCCCACTTGAATGAGGTTCTTGAAACGCACAGATCCTGAAGTCCCGGGAGAAGGAAGTTGTTCATCATCTCATTCTTACGTGAAACCGGCTGAATAAACTCAGGATGGCTGTTGATATGGTCAATGAGCTGCTGCGCATACTTACTCATCTTGAAGAAGTATGCTTCCTCTTCAGCGGGATGAACATCTGATCCGCACTCAGGGCACTTGCCGTCCACAAGCTGAGATTCTGTGTAAAAAGCCTCACACTCTGTACAGTACATCCCCTTGTAGGATCCCTTATAAATATCTCCCTGGTCATAGAATTTCTTGAAAATCTTCTGAACCTGCTCCACGTGATCCTCATCGGTTGTTCTGATGAAACGGTCATAGGAAGTGTCCATCATATCCCAGAGGCTCTTGATTGTTCCAGCAACACCGTCAACAAATTCCTTGGGGCTGCTGCAGCCTGCCTCGATAGCTCTGGTCTCAATCTTCTGGCCGTGCTCATCCGAGCCTGTCTGGAAGTGAACGTCATAGCCATCCTTCCTCTTATATCTTGCAATAGCATCGGCAAGTACTATCTCGTAGCTGTTTCCGATGTGCGGTTTACCTGATGTGTAAGCAATCGCTGTTGTAATATAATATTTTCCTTTGTTCTGCATTTACCAAAATCTCCTTGTTTTATTGCCTCCCCCTCTGGGGGAAGGTGGCGCGAAGCGCCAGATGAGGGGTCACCAGCAAAGTATGTCGCATCCCGTCTCTGTCACCACAATCTCGACTTCCCACTGTGCTGATGGTGAGCCATCCTCTGTATAAACAGTCCAGTCATTATCGGCATCCACAAAGATCTTATCGCCTCCCATATTTATCATAGGCTCAATCGTGAATACCATGCCCGGAACCATGATCATTTCTGTGCCGGGTTTACTTACAAAGCTAACGAACGGTTCCTCATGGAATTCGTTGCCGCAGCCGTGACCACCAATCTCGCGAACCACTGTATATCCGTTCTTCAAAGCGTGCTGATGAACTGCATTTCCCATATCTCCGAGCGGAGTCCATGGAATAACATTCTTAACACCGATCTCAACCGCTTCCTTGGTTACATCTACCAACTTCTTCCACTCCGGATCCACATCTCCAATACAGAACATTCGTGAAGAATCTGAGAAGTAGCCATTCAGAATCGTTGAGCAGTCTACATTAATTATATCTCCATCCTGTAAAATATCGTCAGGAGAAGGAATTCCGTGGCACACCATATCGTTAATCGAAGTGCACACGCTCTTGGGAAATCCCTCGTAATTAAGAGGAGCTGCAATGCCGCCCATTTTCCTTGTAACATCAGCTACGATATCATCAATATCCTGAGTCGACATACCGGCCTTAATCTTATCAGCGACCTCATCAAGGCAGGCCATATTTATCTTCGCACTTGCCTTAATGCCCTCTATGTCAGCCTCTGTCTTCAAAAGTGAGCGTTTCGGAACAATCTTTCCCGCTCTCTCGAGAGCGATTATCTTGTCATCAAAGCTCTCATGGCAAGCCTTGTACTTCTTGCCGCTTCCGCACCAGCACGGATCGTTTCTTTCCATTTTTTTATACATATCTTATTATCGACCTTTCTACTCCTACCGGTCATTAGTACTTTTTATGAAAAATCAAACCATTCTCATTTTGCCAAAAATCCACTATCTAGTATGCCTTTTGAAACGATTATTGTCAACGTGACTGCTTATGCTTTCTCTCCTCTTATCTCTGACAGCGCTATCGCAATGAAAATGTACATGAAAGATGTCGCATACACATGCTGGAAAAAGAAGAAGCTGCAGGCAATATAGCCTGAGAGTGCAAGCAGCGCCATAAGTGATAATCTGTGTTCCTCAGCTCTTTTCCAAAGAAGTGCAAAGGATGAAACCAGTACTCCGATATATGAAAGACAGCCGAGGATACCGTTCTCTATCAGCATGTTGAGGTATTCGTTGTGAGCGACAGTTAATACATACCCACCATACATCTGCTTTACTCTCTCGTGAAGATCCTCAAATGCTTCCAATTGAAACTGAAAATAGCCTTGTCCCATGCCAATAATTTTCCTTATTGGTGACATTCTTGCAAAAGCAATCACTGAGCATTTCCAGTTGAGTCCTCTATGAGTTCCCCAATCGTCATCAAATCTCAGCATGCGAACATTCGCAAGTGCTCCGGCCTTTTCAGGAGTATTCGTTACTACAACTATCATGATTATTCCGACTATAATCGCAATAAAAATAGATGCAACCAGGATGATATATGCAATACCAAGAGCTTTCTTTTTCCATTCTCTATTCCTTGTTGCATATACGATGCCATATATTAGCAATCCCGCCAATAATATAAAAATCCCAATATGCATTTTAAGCATACTGTTTACAGAATCATTCTCATCTACAAATACAAATTTATTATAAAAAAGAACAAACACTAACAAATATACTATTTCAGTCACTATCCCCCACATTATCAGCAACTGTGAGAACCTTATCATGTATTCTCTTTTTTTTAGGCACACTCCAAATAAAACGAAGAACTCTGTCAACATTACCAGAAGGATAGTATCACTTCCTATAACCCATGATCCGGCCAAAATAACCGCATCTACCAGCAATATTATCATTCTGTATATTTTATTTTCTATATATATGAAAAGTCCAAGGCCGGCTCCAAGAAAGCAGGCTATAAACATGGACGCCCAGTTAGTCTGTCCCAGTGTTGATATAAATCCCGGATACTTATTTCCCATATTTATTGGATAAATATCAAATCTGTTCAAAACGATAAGCAGACTGGTTACCCCCGCACCTATTCCGGCAGCAATCCAAACAATCTTTTTATCAATATAATAGTGATACACAAGAAGTGTTGCAGTCAGCATCAGAAGCTGTGCGAAAAAGCCCATCATCCAACTTCCGTTACCGTAGAAAGATATTTTATGGTCCACAGAAAAAATCCATGTCACAGTAGCAGATAATAAATGTGCCACCATAAACAGCACCGGTAAAGGTTGTTTTTTCTTAATATTTCTCCCCTTCTCACAGATGCTTTCAGTTGAAAAGCAAATTACCCCGGCTATTATCAAAAAAGATAGAGACAACAATCTGTATAGCACATTCTTTTGTTTTGCTATATCTGAAAAACCGTTAGGTGCATAAAGCGGCAGAACAACAAACATTACTAATAGATAGTATCTTGTGACCATTTCTGCATACTCATGAATTACCTGCCCGGTTGTTTTATTCTTTTGTCTCAAATTATCCTCCCACCCCTGCCTTGATTTCACTAATGATAATTCGTTTTGACTGAAAATGTTTTCAAGACAAGTTCCTTTTTCATAGAATCACAAAAGTATTATACCTATGCAAAAAAACACAGGCAAGGATTTCTCCCTGCCTGTGCGCTAATCACTTTATTACTTCTTAACCTTCTTAACTACAAGTTTTGTGCCCTTCTTGTTGCCGGTCTTCGTAGCAGCTGTCTTAAATCTAGGCTGGAACTTCTTAACCTGACTCTTCTTCATTATTACTGTCATCTTCTTAAGCTTCTTCATGCCCTTAGCAAATTTCTTATTAACAGAGCTGGCCTTCTTAATATTCTTAGCATTGATCTTAAGTGATGTAGCCTTCTTAGCACCAAACTGACTAGCTGTAAGCTCTGTAAGCTCTACATCAGAGAGATCGATACTCTTAGCTGCGCTATCTTTAAATGCATTCTTCTGAATCTTGGTTATCTTAACATCCTTGCCTGCAGCATTCTTTACTGTGCCTTTAAGCTTAATCTTTGTTGCTGTCTTGTTAACTTCTGTAAGAGTGATTGTCTCACCATCGCCATTGTACTCGAAAGTATAGCCCTCTAATTCCTTAGCTGTTGCATCGTCAAAAGTAACCTTTTCACCAGCCTTCTTAGAAGCCTCTTCCTCCTTCTTTGCTGCATCACCTGATACATCGCCTGATACATCAGCTGCGAAAGCAACGATTGTGTCGTCACCTGCGATTGACGGAGCCACGATGCCTGCAACAGCTCCAAAAGCGATTACTGCGGCTAAATTCATAGCCATAATGTGTTTGTTAAGTTTCATGATAGTATCCCCTTTCGTTTTATAATCACTTTTCTAAGCCTCGTTTTCCAAAGCTGTTTATAAGTATAACTCATATAGAGATAATTGCAAGTTAATTGTTGCTTTTTTGTTTCAATTAGTGAATATTCATTTCATTTTTTATAATTCTTTATAATTTTTTTATAAATACAATTATTCCAAATCAATACTACAAATGCTAAAAAGGCAGATATCATGCGCTTTTCACATAACATCTGCCTTTCTTTAAACAGATTTTCCTATTTTTCTCCAATATATTAAATATTACTTTTATTTCGAGCCTGATGATTTGTAGGATTTATGGAGCTGCAAATTTTCGCAATCAGGCGGAGAATTCATAAGCGAATCGTTCCTTACCTTACAGGCTGCATTCCTGCAATCCCTGCATCTATAACCTGAATGATTGGAATACATTTTCTTACATTCAAGAGAACAGAAAGCATGGTTACTCTCCCTTGCTATGAAAAATCTTCCACAATTCATGCATATATTTCTAACATTGTGCGCCATATCGTTACCCTTACTTTCACAACTGGGCATACTTCCACTATAATTATACGATATATGGCGCAGCAATTCTCGATATTTAGGGATATTTTAGAAAAAATTAAGGAGTGATGCGGATTATCATCACTCCTTAAAAAACTCATACTATTTCAAATTTTGCCATTAAACTTCTTACATTTTCCTGAATATCACTATTAAATACTGCAGACCCGGCCACAATTACATTTGCACCTGCTTCCAGTGGTACATTAATATTATTCATTGTGACTCCTCCATCTATTTCAACATCTACAGATAACCCTTTTTCTTTAATCAGATCCCTGGCTTCTCGTATTTTATCAGTACATTCATCCATGTATTTTTGTCCGCCAAATCCGGGCTCAACCGTCATGACAAGCAGCATATCAATATGTTCGATGTAAGATTTTACTGCTTCTACCGGTGTCTTGGGCTTTATTGCAAGGCCTGCTTTTTTTCCGAGACTATGAATCTTATCTATTACTTCTCTGGGATCGGATGCTGCCTCAACATGGAAAGTAATAATATCTGCCCCTGCTTCGGCAAATTGTTCTATATAACGAATAGGCTCTTCTATCATAAGATGAACGTCATAGACCTGATTTGAAGCCTTCCTGATAGATTTAAGAACAGGTAATCCAAAGGATATTGACGGCACAAACAATCCGTCCATTACATCGAAGTGAAGGTACTGTGCGCCTGCTGCCTCAGTTTCCTTTATCTGCTCTCCAAGTATTGTAAAATCCGCCGACAAAATAGATGGTGCAAGAATATTCATGATAGGTGTATTTCCTTCCAAACAAAATAATAACAGCCCACATATATCATATATGCAGGCTGTTAGTCAAATCTCAAATCAGTATTACTTCAAGAATTCTTTTACTGAGTTATATACGCCCTCACCATCAAGGCCGTACTTCTTAACAAGATCTCCTGCAGAACCTGACTCGCCGTACTTATCCTGCATACCGATCTTCTTAACTACTGTAGGACACTCTTCTGAAAGAACATCACATACTGCAGATCCAAGACCGCCGATTACAGAGTGCTCCTCAACAGTTACGACCTTGCCTGTCTTCTTTGCAGTAGCAACAACAAGCTCTCTGTCGATAGGCTTGATTGTGCAGATGTTAATAACCTCTGCGCTGATGCCGTCTGCTGCGAGCTTCTCAGCTGCTTCAAGAGCTGAACCTACGCCAATACCTGTAGCGATAATGCTGACATCTGTTCCCTCGCGAAGAACAGTTCCCTTACCAAGCTCAAACTTGTAATCAGGTCTGTCATTAACGATGGGGCAAGCTGCACGTCCGAAACGGATGTAAACAGGGCCCTCGTGCTCAGCTGCTGCACGTACACAAGCTCTTGCCTCGATATCATCTGCAGGGCACATAACTACCATGCCGGGGATTGTGCGCATAAGAGCAAGGTCCTCATTACACTGGTGGCTGGCACCGTCTTCACCTACTGTAATTCCGGCATGTGTTCCGCCGATCTTAACGTTGAGATGAGGATATCCTACTGAATTACGAACCTGCTCATAAGCACGTCCTGTTGCAAACATAGCAAATGTGCTGACAAAAGGAATCTTACCTGTTGTAGCAAGTCCTGCTGCAATGCCCATCATGTTGCACTCTGCGATACCGCAGTCGATGTGACGATCCGGGAATTCCTTCTTGAACCAGCCTGTTCTTGTTGCTGCTGCAAGATCTGCGTCAAGTACTACTACTTTGTCGTTAACCTTTGCAAGCTCTATAAGTTCTTTACCATAGCTGTCTCTGGTAGCTATCTTCTTAACTTCGCTCATTTTAACCTCCAAATCTATTATGCTTCTAATGCTTCGCCGATCTTATTAAGATCTTCCATAGCCTTAGCATACTCTTCATCATTAGGTGCTACACCGTGCCATGAAACCTGGTTCTCCATGAAGGATACGCCCTTACCCTTTATAGAGTGTGCAATAATTGCTGTGGGCTGTCCCTTGGTCTCTCTAGCCTCCTTGAAGGCTGCTCTTATGGCATCAAAATCGTGTGCATCAATATTGATTACATGGAAGTTAAATGCTTCGAACTTCTTATCAATAGGATAAGGTGAGCAAACTTCATCTACAGGTCCGTCAATCTGAAGACCGTTGTTATCTACAATAACAACAAGGTTGTCAAGCTTACGGAAGCCGGCAAACATAGCTGCCTCCCAAATCTGACCCTCTTCAATCTCACCGTCGCCGCAAAGTGCGTATGTTCTGTAGTCTTTATTATCAAGCTTTGCAGAAAGTGCCATACCACAAGCAACTGAAACACCCTGTCCAAGTGAACCTGATGACATATCAAGTCCGGGAAGGTACTGCATGCTGGGATGTCCCTGAAGTCTTGAACCAAGCTTACGAAGAGTCTTAAGCTCCTCAACGGGGAAATATCCACGCTGAGCCATTACTGAATAAAGGCCGGGTGCTGTGTGTCCCTTGGAAAGCACGAAACGATCACGATTCTCTGCCTTAGGATCCTTGGGATCAATATTCATCTCCTCAAAATACAGATATGTGTAGATATCTGCTGCTGACAGTGATCCGCCCGGGTGTCCTGCACCTGCTGCGTGAACCGCTGTGACTATGCCCTTACGGACTTCATTTGCAATTTTCTGCAATTCTTTGTTCGTCATAATTCCTCCACTTCCTTTACTTCTGTCTCTCTTTGCGCGCAGAACAGCTTTTTCTACGCGTGCAGTATAAATTTAGCACAATTCGCAATATGTGACTATTCTATTTTTGCGGTTTTTTTGCACTTTCTTGCCTTCCCCTTGGGGGGCGCAAATCGTCCGGGGGACGATTGTTCTGCGCCGACCGAAGCGGAGCGAAGACAAGGTGCCCGAAGGGCGGATGAGAGGTCATCCCTGGCCATAATATGCATTCGCGCCATGTTTTCTGTAGTAGTGCTTATCCTGAAGCTCCTGAGGCGCGGGCTGTACTCTGGGATTAATAACCTCGCATCTGTATGCCATCTTGGCAACTTCTTCTGTTACAACTGCGTTATGAACAGCTTCATGAGCATCCTTACCCCAGGAAAATACGCCGTGGTTCTTGCAAAGTACTGCGGGAACCGCCACCGGATCCTTGCCCATCGCCTCGAACTCGTTTACGATAAGGTGACCGGTGTTCTCCTCGTAGGCATCCTCAATCTCATCCTTTGTAAGGCATCTTACGCAGGGTATCTCACCATAGAAATAATCCGCATGTGTTGTACCATAGCAGGGAATTGATCTTCCTGCCTGTGCCCAGCTTGTAGCATAAGAGGAATGTGTATGAACCACACCCCCAACCTCTTTAAATGCCTTATATATCTCCACATGTGTAGGTGTGTCTGAGGAGGGGTTGAGCTTTCCCTCAACCTTATTGCCGTTTAAGTCCATGACAACCATATCATCGGGAGTCATGGTCTCATAGTCAACTCCGCTGGGCTTTATTACGAATAGTCCAGACTCTCTGTCAATCTCACTGACATTTCCCCAGGTAAAAGTAACAAGGCCGTACTTTGGAAGCAGAATGTTTGCTTCGTAGACCTTCTTTTTAAGTTCTTCTAACATCATTTATCTCCTTACAGTAACTTATTAACTGCCGCTCTCTCGATCTCAAGTCCGGCCTTATAGTCTTCCATAAATTTATCGAAGCCCTTTACATCCTCAGCTACAGGCTCGCAGGTATCAACTTTTCCGCTCTTAAATACCTTGTTATTGAGGTACTGCTCAAGTGTCTCGCCATCTTCCTTATTAAGCATGAAGCCCGCAAGAATTGCCTGACCCCAAGGGCCGCCCTCTCCTGCTGTCTCCATAAGCTTGATCGGTGTGTCGAGCGCTGCTGCCATAACTCTGTCACCAACGCCTCTGATCTTGAAAAATCCACCCTGACCAAAGAAGAAATCAGCCTTGACGTTCTCTTCCTTCATAAGGATGTCGTTACCTACCTTAAGTGCACCGAGTGCAGTATAAAGGTGTGTTCTCATGAAGTTTGCAAGATTCATCTTTGCATCAGGTCTTCTTACGAACAGCGGTCTTCCTTCGTTGAAGCCTGTGATGCTCTCACCTGAGAAGTAGTTATATGCAAGAAGTCCGCCGCAATCAGCATCTCCCTCCATAGCCTTTCTGTAAAGTGTGCCGTAAAGCTTGTCGTCATCAACGTCCGCTCCTATAGCTCCTGCAAACTCTCTGAAAAGACCTACATATGCGTTGAGGTCTGAAGTACAGTTGTTGCAGTGAACCATTGCAACCTGCTCGCCACTGGGAGTGGTTACAAGATCAAGCTCCGGATATGCTTTTGAAAGGTCATGCTCAAGAACTACCATTGAGAATACAGAGGTTCCAGCTGAGATATTACCGGTTCTTACACCAACAGAGTTTGTTGCAACCATACCTGTTCCTGCATCTCCCTCAGGAGGACATACCGGAATGCCTGCCTCAAGAGTACCTGTAGGATCAAGCTTCTTAGCACCTTCTGCGGTGAGCTTTCCTGCATCTGCTCCTGCGGGAAGTGATTTCGGAATAATATCACGAAGCTTGAAGCCAAAGCCCTTATCAGCGGCAAGTTTATCAAACTGGCCTACCATTTTTTCGTTGTAATCGCATGTTGCTGAATCAATAGGGAACATTCCTGATGCATCACCCACTCCGAGAACCTTCTCTCCTGTGAGCTGCCAATGAATATATCCTGCAAGTGTCGTGAAGAATGTCACGTTCTTTACATGATCCTCTCCATTAAGCATTGCCTGATAGAGGTGAGCAATACTCCATCTCTGAGGAATATGATATCCGAAAAGCTCTGTAAGTTCCTCGGAAGCCTGCTCGGTTATTGTGTTTCTCCAGGTTCTGAAAGGAACCAGAAGATTATCGTCTTTATCAAATGCCATGTATCCGTGCATCATTGCCGAAAAGCCCATGGCACCTACCTTTGTAAGCTTTTCGCCATACTGTTTCTCAACATCTTCGGTAAGCTTTTTATAGCAGTCCTGAAGTCCACCCCAGATATCATCAAGTGTATAAGTCCATATTCCGTTGTCCAGTCTGTTCTCCCATCCGTGAGAACCCTGCGCAATCGGGTTGTTATCCATATCGGTAAGAACCGCTTTGATTCTTGTGGAACCAAATTCTATTCCGAGTAATGTTTTTCCCTCAACAATAGCACTTTTTGCATCTCCCATAATTCTATTCTCCTTTTCCTTTTTTCAATCAGAAGATTCCTCTCCAAGATTCTATCATAGCCGCGATATTATACACGGTCAATGCTATTTGTATAGGCATTTTGTACAACTTTCTGACGATTTATATGTACAACTTGTTTATTTCAATCCAAATTTCTTTAGCAAATAATAAAATAATCTGAGACTCAGTCCCCATGCCGTATGGCGTTTTTTACATCCTTATTTAATAAATTCTTTATATTATCTAAATGTTATATTTATATCTATACGCTATGATGTTTGGCAGTAACGTAGTTACATCCGAAACTTAATCGTATTAAGGAGGAAATTCAAATGAAGAAAATTGTTTCTTTCGCTTTAGCAGCAGTTATGGTTTGCGCTATGTCTATTTCCGTATGCGCAGCTCCCATGGCTCCCGGCAGATTACTCCCCGGTGAGTATACTAACAACGCAGTTCTTAGCGGACTCTGGCTTGAGACCAATGATTTCGTTCCCGTATCTTCAGGTGTAGGCGACTGCACTATCGAAGGTCAGGAGAAATCCGGCATGACAGCAGATTTATTCCATGTATTTCCTAATTATACAGGAACAGCTCAGTCTGTAGCTGCAGCACATGGTTCAACAATTGTTTGCGCTTTCGGCGTTAAGCTTCCGCCCCTTCTTTCCGGTGGCAGAGTAGTATTACATGTTAAAGATGGTTTTGATATGCCTTCAGATATCGTTGCTGTATCAATGCATGGTGAGAAGTTCAATACTATCGCTGTTGAGAAAGTTAACGACAGACAGATCGCACTCAACCTTAAAGCTTCCGATAACCAGATCTATATCTTCCAGGGTGGCAACCTCGCAGCCGGAACAGAAGAGACATACAAGGATTGCCTTGGATGGAAATAAGCTATATTAGGTAACTTAAGACTAATGAGAACCTAATTATCGGATGTGTAACTATGAAAGAATCGTAAGAAAGGCTGTCGTACCGCTTTTGGTACGACAGCCTTTTTGGTATCATTCCTCCATGGAATCTATATATCCCCTATCCCACAGCATAATCTTCAATTTCTTTGCAAGTTCCACAGCAGGTGCCGTGAAATATTGATTCGTCATCACTACTCCCACCATACAGTCGTAATAATCACGGCCTGCGTAAACTTCCTGAACCGCCTTTACTCCGATGGGTTTATCATAGCACTTGCACTGCACGGCATAGCTGATGCCGTCTTTTTCCGCAAGTATATCCGCTCCGAAATCTCCGCTACCCTTCGTAACTTCAACATCAATAAATCCGTGTGCTTTTAACAGGTCCGCACAGTAATACTCAAAGTCATGTCCCTCAAGTTCATCCATCGGAAGAGGGCGATGCCTGCGTATTCGGATTATCAGAAGAAGGACGAGCAGGATTAGTAAGATTACGGCTATTAAAATCGATATAAGTATTATGTTATTATTTATGCTCAAAATGCCTCTCATCCGCCCTTCGGGCACCTTCCCCCAGTGGGGGAAGACATTTTATTCTTCCATCCATTAGAATAATCTATTTAATCCTCCAGGAGCGCCTTGTAGATCTCGCGCTTCCCGACTCCTCTGTCGGCAGCAACCTGCTTCATTGCATCCTTGTGGCTCATGCCTCCATTTTCATAGTAAGCCATGTGATCCTGAAGGCTCATCTTCGACCATTCCTGCCTCTGCTGCCTGTCCAGCTCATCCAGACTTATCCCTTCTATTACAAGAACATATTCCCCGCGGGGCTCATTTTCCTCATAATAAGTAACCGCACCTTCTATCGTGGTTGGCATTATTTCCTCGAAACGTTTCGTTAGCTCCCTGCATACTGTGAGCTTCCTATTACCAAGTGCATCTCTTAAATCATTAAGTGTTCCCCTTAAATGATGGGGTGCTTCATACATAATGATTGTTCTGTGCTCATCCCGAAGCTGCTCGAGAATTCGTCTTCGCTCCTTTTTGTCATCAAGTCCCGGCAAAAATCCTTCGAATACAAATCTTCTGGTGTTAAGGCCAGACAAGGTAAGCGCTGTAATGCAAGCCGCCGGTCCGGGAAGCGAGGTCACTGTAATTCCTGCCTCGTGGCACATGCGCACAAGAACTTCTCCAGGATCCGAAATTGCAGGCGTTCCCGCATCCGTTATGAGAGCAATATCCTTGCCCTCCTGCATCAGACGTATCAGATATTCTGCCTTTTCGACCTTATTATATTCGTGATAGCTCGTCATTTCCGTATGAATATCGAAATGATTGAGCAGTTTTATGCTGTTTCTGGTATCCTCTGCCGCAATAATGTCGACACTGCGAAGTGTCTCAAGTACCCTCTCCGTAATGTCTCCAAGATTCCCTATGGGTGTTGCACAGAGGTATAACATGCCGGTTTTAGAATCCATAATTTTCAACCATCTCTCTACCGTACTTCCCCGGTTCATCGTATATGATAAGCGGCGGATCCACCGAAAGCCTTGGCTTTCCGTCCCTTGCACCTTCTATAAGTACCATACTCGGTTCCTTATCGATATAAGGGTGGACCATCCGTATACGCTTTGGCTCAATCCTGTTTTCCTGCATACAGGCAAGTATCTCCGCAAGCCTGAACGGTCTGTGAACCATAAAAAACTTTCCGCCGGGATGAAGCATTATCTTGGCCGCCCTCATGACGTCCTTCAGGTCACAAAGTACTTCATGCCGGGCTATAGCTTTGGGACTATCAGGATTTGTCAGCCCATGTCCCTTTATCATATAGGGCGGATTTGTTGTTACAACGTCAAAAGAGGCAGGTTCAAATATTTTCTCCGCCTCTTTTATATCTCCGCAAACTATTCGGACACGGTCCTGCAGCTTGTTATAGCAAACGCTCCTTCTTGCCATGTCCGCACTATCCTCTTGTATTTCGAGACCTATCAGCTCCTCTGCATCAGTTTTCGCTGACATCAAAAGTGGAATAATGCCGGTTCCCGTACCAAGGTCAAGAACCCGGTCACCTTTTGTGGCCGTAGCAAATCCCGATAGCAGTACCGCATCCATCCCGAAGCAGAACCTCTCCGGATCCTGGATGATCATTAGCTCATTTCGCTGAAGATCATCAAGTCTCTCTCCGGGTTTTAGGAAAAACTCGTTAGTTTTGCTGTTTTCCATCCGCTCCCTCGCTGCGATTCTGGTTTCTGTTATCTTTTCCGGAATCTCTGTTGCCCTGATTCTTATTGTTTCGGTCTCTATTATTCTGGTTTCTGTTGTCCTGATTCTTACTGCGGTTGTTCTGACCTTTTTTATTGAAATTCTTTTTTCTGTTCTTCTTATCGAAATTTCTCTGGTCTTTATTCGTATTCTGATCTTTATTAGAATTCTGATCTTTGCCAGGATTCTGCTCTTTACTCTGATTTCTGTCAGGTGTGCTTTCCTTATCCTTCACACTATCAGCAGAACCTGCTGCCGAAGCTTCAGAATTATCAGCATTTGCGCGATTTACTTCCTTGTCTGCATCAGCTTCCTTTTTCTGATTTTTCTCCTGAGGAGTATTCTGCTTTCTGTCCTGATTATTATTCTGCTTCTTTGCCTGGGAAGGAGCCTGATTCTTATCCTGCTGCTCCAAAGCCTTTGCAGCCTCTTCGTCTGCATCCTTCTCCTTTGGCTGATTCTGCTTATGCTTCTGCTTCTTTCTCACAAGAGTAAGGTCGTCTACATTGCACTCGTGAACTTCCTTCTCATCATCCACATCAACAAGAATCTTCACTGTCTGTCTGAGGATATTTACACTTGCAACTTCACCCTCAAGTTCATCGCTTGTCTTAACGATATCACCAACTCCGGGCATCTTGCGGTTGAGTTCCTCGTATACATCCTCTTCGTTTTTCAGGCAGCACATAAGTCTTCCGCAAACACCGGAAATCTTTGTCGGATTAAGTGAAAGATTCTGCTCCTTAGCCATTTTTATGGAAACAGGGATAAAATCCGCAAGATAGGAATGGCAGCAAAGCGGTCTGCCGCAGATTCCGTATCCTCCGATTATCTTAGTCTCATCTCTTACACCGATCTGCCTGAGCTCTATTCTGGTCTTAAACTCTGATGCGAGATCCTTTACCAGATCTCTGAAATCGATTCTGCCATCCGCAGTAAAATAAAACAGCACCTTGTTATTATCAAAGGTGTACTCAGCATCTATAAGCTTCATCTCAAGACCATGCTTAATTATCTTTTCCTTGCAGATCCTGAAAGCTTCCTTCTCCCTTGTTCTGTTGCTCTTTTCCTGTTCGTCGTCCTTCTCATTCGCCATGCGAAGTACGGCCTTGAGGGGCTTTGTAACCTCGCTGTCATCAACATCCTTGGGATCGGAAAGTACTGTTCCGTACTCAACTCCCCTCGCTGTCTCAACAATTACATGGTCGCCCTTTTTTATTTCAAAATTACCCGGATCAAAATAATAGATCTTGCCGGCCGTTCTGAATCTTACGCCGATAACCCTGGTCATATATTATAAATTCTCCTTTATATCAAGCATCAGCATCTCAAGGGTCATGAGACTGTTTACATTGGAATGAATCCTGTTTCTGGCCCTGTCAATTGCCTTTAATATATTATCAATTTCCTTATAGGAACATTTTTCCGTAACACTACTAATATACGACAGTTTATCCGCGAAAATCAAGTGATCCGCGCTCCCCTCTGCCTTATACACCAGGATATCTCTGACGTAGAACATAAGCACATCAAGAAAATCGTTTGTTAAAAGTGCATCCGGTTTTTTCTCGCTGCTGCCCTCCGGTGTCAGCAGCAGTTGAAGCCTTGCAATTACATCGCTTATCTGCGCTTTAGGAAGCCTTGCCGTCAGATCTATCGCATCATTTTTCAGCTTTTCAAAACTCTCATCTTCCGCAAGCTGGATTGCCTTTCCCACATTTCCCTGCGCAAAGGACACGGCAAGGTGAGCCTTGTAATCCACAACCTTCCTCTTTTCCATGAGGTATTTTTGTATCAGATCATCTCTCACCGGCTTTATCGGAAATACTATACATCTGCTCAAAATAGTCGGAAGAAACGCATCGATATTGGATGTCAAAATGATGATAGTCGCATAAGCAGGCGGCTCCTCCAGCGTCTTTAGAAGGGCATTCTGGGCCTGCTGCGTCATGAGCTCCCCATCGGGAATAAGATATATTTTGTGATCTGAGTAGGGTTTTATATATACGTCATCGCAAACCTGATCTCTGATCTCATCAACGCCTATTGAAGTTGGCTTTTCATGAGCCACAATTCTGATATCAGGATGTGATCCGCTCTCCGCCTGCTTGCAGTAGTGACACTCCCCGCAATTTTCAATATATCCACCTATTTCTTGCTTGTTTTCACACAGAATCGTTTTTGCAAAGGTCCTTGCTATCATTTTCTTTCCGCTTCCAACATCGCCGGAAATTATGTAGGCGTGGGATATTTTGCCGGTCCTGATAGCATTTTGCATATGCTCTTTTATCTGATCCTGCTCTATTATGTCTGAAAAACGCGCCATCTGCGCTCGTTCCTCCTAAGTATATGTTTATGTAAAAATGTCCAGTAGAAGTCCCTGAATCTGGCCTATCTTGGCAAGTATGCTTATATTGTCCTTCTCATCCTTAACGAGCTCCTGAGCCAGTTCATCGAGATTTTCATCCACAAGTCTGATTATTCCGTATACTCTGTGGCGTCCTCGTCTGTCCAGGAAGTTTTCACGTGAAAAGGCGTGGGACCTTGTGACTACTTCATTCAAAAAATCCTTGATAAGGAAGCGGTATCTTTGCATGTCCCTGATATCGTTTTTCCTGGCA
Source organism: Butyrivibrio sp. WCD2001 (assembly GCF_000424485.1). NCBI lineage: Bacteria > Bacillati > Bacillota > Clostridia > Lachnospirales > Lachnospiraceae > Butyrivibrio > Butyrivibrio sp. WCD2001. The sequence goes on from NZ_AUJZ01000013.1 coordinate 102,572, forward strand.
ATCTGTTTTCCCTGCTGCACGATATCCTGCATCATCAGATTAAGGCGCTCTGCGAGTGCCGAGTCCTCGATCTTACTTGTAAGTGTGAACTTAAAATCCCCGCTCACCTCCTGCTGAGGCTGTGTCTGTTGGACCTGTGAAGTTGGTTGAACATTGTCAATCCTTATATCCATAATATGTCCTCATCACTTTTCAGATAAGATAAAGCTCTCAATCTCATCAAGGCAGGCTTCCAGTTCTCCGTCATTGTCGAAGGTTCTGTCTATCCCCGCACCCTTAAGCCTCTCATCCGAATAATCCGCTTTATCCGCAAGGAATCTTCTGCACATCTCATCGTATTTGGGCTCTTCCTGCTTTAGCTCTCTCTTCATGGCTCTCTGCATTATCATGCCGTCACTAACATTTATCATCAGCGGCACGACATTCTGCTCACCAAAGTACTCCCTGATTGAGATATACATATCTACTGTCCCAATCATGAGGTAATTTCCCTCACTTAGATCTATCTGTCCGTCATCAACCGTGAAATAGTGCCAGGGTCCGTACATTGTGTTGTAAGTACGTTCCTCTATTATTTTACGGTCTTCTTTGTATTTTTCATAACGCTCTATGCTGCAAAAATAATACTGAACTCCGTCCATTTCCTTTTCGCGCATTGGCCTTGTAGTGTAAATAATAACCTTTTTAAGATCGAGCTTTCCTCGCTCCAAAAGCTTTTTATATATTGTATCTTTTCCACACGAGCTCCTGCCCATGATCAAATAAATCTTGCCCATTTTATGTCTTTTCCCAATTTTATTTTTCAGAAAAAATGTCACATCGGCGCCACAACCTTTACGGTCCTTTCTCCCTTTGCTGAGATCTTCACACCCTGAACATTTCTTCCGTCATTAATATATTCTCCGATTTTCCGAACGAGCGCTTTATCAATGGCTTCTCCCGGTATCACCAGGGGTATTCCAGGAGGATATAGATTGATGAAGTCTCCCGCAATCCTTCCGGCCGCCCTTGTTAAATCAACTTCCTCCATATCGCCATCCCACGCCTTATAGAAAGGAATTACTGTTTTCGGAAGTTCTGTCGACCCGCTACTCTGTTCAATATTTTCCTTTTTGTCTTTTTTGTTCCGAGCACTCCCTAAACAATTACTTTTTTCATTCTCTATCCTGGTGTCCAGTTCTTTTACCGCTTCTATAAGCCTTGAAATTCCATCTTCGGTATCATATCCCGTTATTATAGCTAGTGCATAAGTATCACCGGCCATCTCCGGCTGCAATTTATATTCTAATCGAAGTATATCATATATCCATTGTCCCGTAATAGCGCAGTCAGCAGAGCATATGAGTACCTTCCCTGGATCCTGTCGTTTTGAAAAATGAGGAATCCTTATCCATGTCAGATCTGCTGTTTCCTCCTCAATCCTTTTTCTGAAATATATCAGCCTTTCAAGCACTTCCTTACCATTGTCATTAATGTCATTTATACAGGAATCTATCGATGCCATCAGCACATATGAAGGACTGCTCGTCTGATATATTCTTAAAAATCTTCTAAGTTTTTCACGGTCTACTCTGTCACCCTTCACATGAATAAGTGCTGTCTGAGTCATTGCCGCCAATGTCTTGTGAAGGCTATGTATCACTATATCCGCGCCTTCGGTCACGGAGCTTTCTGGCAGCTTTTTATAAAGTCCGAAATGCGCCCCATGAGCTTCATCAACCACCAGGATTGCCCCATTTTTATGTGTAATCTGTGCTATTTTCTTTACATCAGACACCATGCCTTCATAGGTTGGCGAAGTTATAAAAACAGCCTTTATTCCAGGGTTTTTATCAAAAGCATCTTCGATATCCTTCGGGTTAACCAGACCTTCCGGATCCGGTAGGATATATGTGACATCCAGTTCACGAAGGTAGACTGCATGATAAAAGGATTTATGGGCATTCCTTCCTGCTATGATTTTCTCACCCCTGCCTGCAACCGCAGAAATCGCCGCCAATACTCCGCTTGAACTTCCGTTTACAAGAAAATGCGTTTCATCTGCTCCGTATAGAGCGTTAGCACGCTCCTCCGCCCTTAGAATAATTCCGTCTGCATCATGGAGATTGTCGTAGTCATCAATCTCGGTAATATCAATATCCATATATCTTGCCATCTCGCCTGCGCCCGGGTTTCTTTTATGTCCCGGCATGTGAAATGGGTACAAATCACTGTTTTTTAAATTTTCAAGGCAATCTCTTAGACTCTCTTCTTTTTTCATATACACTTCCATCTTCTGTTTAGAAATTCAATGTCTTTGAGAGGTATTTCTCTTACAAATATGATACTTTATCTGTTTTATGTATTCAAACCCGCCTTTTTCTTAGATAATTTCTGAACGTTTTGTTAAATTTATAGCAATTTTATATTATTTTTACCTAAATGTATTGTATAATAAGTTTTGGAGCGTTTATCTGTTCTTTACAAACAGATATCACAATAGAAAAAGAAAAGGAGTTAAAGAAATGGCAGAAATCAATTTAACAAAGTATGGCATTACAGGCACAACTGAGATCGTGCACAACCCTTCTTACGAAACACTTTACGAAGAAGAGAAGAAGGCCGGTCTTGAGGGATTCGAAGTAGGTCAGGATACTGAACTCGGTGCTGTTAATGTTATGACAGGTATCTACACAGGACGTTCTCCTAAAGATAAGTACATCGTTATGGATTCCAACTCAAAGGATACCGTTTGGTGGACATCTGACGAGTATAAGAACGACAACCATCCCATGAGCGAAGAAGTATGGGCTACAGTTAAGGATATCGCTAAGAAAGAGCTTTGCGACAAGAGACTTTTCGTTGTTGATGCATTCTGCGGTGCTAACAAGGATTCCCGTATGGCAGTTCGTTTCATCGTTGAGGTTGCTTGGCAGGCTCACTTCATTAAGAATATGTTCATCGTTCCTACAGATGAAGAGCTTGCTTCTTTCGAGCCTGATTTCGTTGTTTACAACGCATCAAAAGCTAAGGTTGACAACTACAAAGAACTCGGCCTTAACTCCGAGACTTGCGTAGCATTCAATATCACAAGCCGTGAGCAGGTTATCATCAACACATGGTACGGCGGAGAAATGAAGAAGGGTATGTTCTCAATGATGAACTACTACCTTCCTCTTAAGGGCATTGCTTCCATGCACTGCTCAGCTAATACTGATATGGAAGGTAAGAACACTGCTATCTTCTTCGGTCTTTCAGGAACAGGTAAGACAACTCTTTCAACAGATCCTAAGAGACTTCTTATCGGTGATGATGAGCACGGCTGGGACGACAACGGAGTATTCAACTTCGAGGGCGGCTGCTATGCTAAGGTTATCGGTCTTGATAAGGACGCTGAGCCCGACATCTACAACGCAATCAAGAGAGATGCTCTTCTTGAGAACGTAACAGTTGATGCAAATGGTAAGATCGACTTTGATGATAAGAGCGTTACAGAGAACACTCGTGTATCTTATCCTATCAGCCACATCAGCAACATCGCTTCAAAAGTTAACAAGATTTCTGCTGGTCCTGATGCTCAGAACGTTATCTTCCTTTCAGCTGATGCATTTGGAGTACTTCCTCCTGTATCAATCCTTACACCTGAGCAGACTCAGTACTACTTCCTGTCAGGCTTCACAGCTAAGCTTGCTGGTACAGAGCGTGGCATCACAGAGCCCACTCCTACATTCTCAGCTTGCTTCGGTCAGGCATTCCTTGAGCTTCATCCTACAAAGTATGGTGAAGAGCTCGTTAAAAAGATGCAGAAGTCTGGTGCTAAGGCCTACCTTGTTAACACAGGTTGGAACGGCACAGGCAAGCGTATCTCCATTAAGGATACTCGTGGAATCATCGATGCAATCCTTAACGGCGATGTAAACAAGGCTGAGACAAAGAAGATCCCGATCTTCGATTTCGAAGTTCCTACATCACTTCCGGGTGTTGATCCTGCAATTCTTGATCCTCGTGATACATATGCAGATGCTTCTGAATGGGAAGCAAAGGCAAAGGATCTTGCAGAGAGATTCACAAAGAACTTCAAGAAGTATGAAGGCAATGATGCAGGTAAAGCTCTTGTAGCAGCTGGTCCTAAGATTTGATCTTAATCTCAAAATAAAATAATTAAAGCGTCGGCTTGAATGTCGGCGCTTTTTATTTGCTTATTATTGTAAACGATATAATCATTAAAGTTATGAATATGATTTATAGTCTCTCTATATCCTGAGTCGGTAAATCAATGTGTCTGGCTCTTATCTTTGCTTTATGAAGTCCAAAGGTCTCCATAGCTGAACAATACTTATCAGCCATCGTAACAATCCAAGCTTCCCTACACATAGGCGGTATTACCGTTAATGGCCACATATGCTTCTTTATGATGTCCTTTTCACGTTCAGATAATACGAAGTCCCTACTTGCGTTTTTAAGGGCCGTAGAGGGGTGAAAAAAGCCATGAAGCTTAGGATGTACGTTACCCTTATCTTTGCCGTCCTTATGCCAGTCATAAAGGAAATAATCGTGTAACAGAGCTCCCCTTACCAGGTCTCTCTCATTGCACTTCGCATGAATGAATCTATTGATTCTAATTGCCCTCTCAGCAACACTTAGACTGTGATCATAAACAGACATGTCTCCATGCTGGATAAAATGCTTGGTCTTGTGGAACTTATGAGATTCAAGAATATCATTACCGTGTTTTGCTAAAACCTCTCTGACATGCTTGCGCCTCTCCTCAATAAACCTGTGCTTCTCTTCTCTTGTCATATATGATAAATCCTAACTCTTAATACCTAAAATCAAAGATGCTCATCCCAGCTTCAGCAAATAAAAGCTACGGCCTCTTGCCTTACTATATTGCTTAAAACAAGAATATACATCTGTACTTCTCACGGATTGTATTATACGGCATAACCGGGAAAAATAAAACTGAAAAAAGAATAAAATTAATAAAAAAGATGCCTAGACTCGGAATCGAACCAAGGACACGAGGATTTTCAGTCCTCTGCTCTACCAACTGAGCTATCTAGGCAAATTTGAGTAGCGGGGACAGGATTTGAACCTATGACCTTCGGGTTATGAGCCCGACGAGCTTCCAGACTGCTCCACCCCGCGATATTAAGTTGAATGGATGGCGGTGGATTCGAACCACCGAAGCAATTTGCAGCAGATTTACAGTCTGTCCCCTTTGGCCACTCGGGAAGCCATCCATATAAAGAGCCGATGAGCGGACTCGAACCGTTAACCTGCTGATTACAAATCAGCTGCTCTGCCAATTGAGCCACATCGGCTTACTTCTGAAAAATGTCTTTTCAGAAATAGTGGGGCCTATAGGGCTCGAACCTATGACCCTCTGCTTGTAAGGCAGATGCTCTCCCAGCTGAGCTAAGACCCCAGATTTCACAAATATTAGATTGTTGAACGACCCGAAGGGGGTTCGAACCCCTGACCTCCGCCGTGACAGGGCGGCGCTCTAACCAGCTGAGCCACCGGGCCAGATCTTCGTCTGTACCTTCAAAACCGAACACTGAAATGATACTACATCGCTTACAGAAAATCAACTACTTTTTTTGTTCTATATCCATATTTTTTTGGACAAGCCCTCGACCTATTAGTACACATCAGCTGAACATGTTACCATGCTTACACCTTGTGCCTATCTACCTCATAGTCTCTAAGGGGTCTTACTGCCGAAGCAGGGATATCTCATCTTGAGGGGGGCTTCACGCTTAGATGCCTTCAGCGTTTATCCCTTCCGGACTTGGCTACCCAGCCTTATGCATCTGGCGATGCAGCTGATACACCAGCGGTCCGTCCATCCCGGTCCTCTCGTACTAAGGACAGCTCCTCTCAGATATCCTACGCCCGCGCCGGATAGGGACCGAACTGTCTC
>NZ_AUJZ01000014.1:0-101060 GCF_000424485.1 Butyrivibrio sp. WCD2001
CCAGTATTTCTTCGTTTTATCTGCTATAAATCCGGATATGAGCCTTAGTGAATACCCGCACAATTCTCCTATACCGGACACAAATCCGATGGTTGCAGCGGATGCCCCTGCGAGGTTCAGATATTCGCCCAATATGCTTCTGGCGCCTTCATGAGTCATGTCCGAAAACAGACTTACGATTCCCATCAGGGTTATAAATATTATGGCGCCAGACAAAGCCCTTTTTTTATCCATGTTCTACTCCACTAATCCCGATTTGCTTATTTCATTATCCTGAAATTCAAAGTTTTATTATCGTCGCAAGTTTCTTTCCGCATAGAATTCCAAATATGCAGCAACAACAACTCAGTACCACATATAATCCGCCATTCATATATTGTTTCTTCTCAAACAAATTAAAAGCTTCAAGGGAAAATGTAGAGAATGTGGTAAAACCTCCACACACCCCTGTCTTCCAGAAAAGAATGGTATTATCAGATACACTTTCTCGGTTACTGGTAATTCCAACAACGAATCCAATTAGTATGGCACCGAGGATATTTGTAATCAGAGTTAATATCGGAAAATAAGTCTTAACAGGAATCAGACTTATTGCATATCGCGCTACTGCACCCAAGGCACCACCAAGTGCTACAAATAGAAAATTCATATCAACCTCTCTATTGTCATATATACTGAAATTTAAAAAGTATTCTCTGCCTTACTCTTAAGATAGCTATCAGCCTTTTTAAGCATCTCTTTTTTGTTATCATATTCTATGGTATTGATAGCATCTTCAAGTTTAAGAATCTTCAGAGCTTTGACCTCGTCTGGTCTTGTTATGCTCGGAGATGAGTCTTTATACTTAGCAAGGAAATAAACTACCTGCTTTGTCACTCCAGGTTTTTCAGAAAGCGTATACTGTTCGCTTGCTCTAAATTCAGTGTCTAACTCGACTTTCAGATTTGTTTCTTCCTTTATTTCACGAAGCGCAGTTTCTATTTCAGTCTCGCCTTCTTCCATATGTCCTTTTGGAAAGCTGTGAGATCCGCTCATCTCCTCAACTAAAAGATATTTTATTACTCCACCGTCTATAGTGTATACTATTGCCCCGCAAGATTTTTCAAACTTATCATTGAATTCTTTTTTACCCAGTTCCATGTAAATATAAAGAGAAGGATCTTCTCCTAAAGCAATAACATACTCAGGCATTTCTTTCTGAATAAATCCCAACTTACGGTACAAATTTATTGCCTTGGCATTAGCTGGATGGGGATCAACCCACAGATTTTCAGCTCCTTGTTTAAAAGCTTCTTGAATAGAGTATAGTAGCGCCTGCGTTGCAATCCCTCGGCCCCTGGCAAATTCAAATAACTTAATATCCAAAGAAGCATTTTTAGTTTCCGAATCAATACGATATTGAGTCTCACCGCAGTATTTGCCATCTTCAAAAATTGAATAATGATTTTGCTTTGGTCTTGCAGATATGAATCTATCTAACCATTCTCGTACTGCTTCCCCTGTCTCATGCAATCCTCCTGGCCAGATATACTGCATGACGTCTTCATCTGCCCACAGGTTTTGTATATTCTTGATATCATCATATGTTGATTCTTTAATAGTTATCACTTAGTTCAGCCCCTAAATCTTTAGTTTGTCTTAGTCAGTTTTAACTGAAATCTAATCAGCGAAATGAATCACTTCTACAGATTATAATGTCCTAATTTTCTCCACAACTTTTTTAAACTCATCATATCTAATTTGCTCAGAAAAGGTTTCATACCCTTATTTTTTAATAGTTGAAACAAATAAAGAAAAGCCTTGTCATCAAGGCCTTTCCATTATAAAATCCATCTTTAGTTATCAGTTCTCGAATCGGCGAATTAACAAAAATATTGCGTCTTTGGGCTAACCTTCTAGGATGTCCAGTTCATCATCAATAGCTCTGGATACAAACTGGTTTATTGTGATTCCTTCATTGGCAGCATATAATGCAATTTTCTTATGCTGCTCAGGCTTAATGCGAACATTGAATGAGCCTTTAAATTCTCGTTCAGGATCTTTTCCTATCTTCTGGCAGTAATCAAGGTAATTATCTATACAATCATGCAGGGACTGTGTAAGCTCTTTTACTGATTCTCCATGAAAATTCAGAGAGTCATTGATGCCAAGAACGTGACCTATGAATATCTGATCTTCCTGGTCAAATTCTACTTTTGCATGATATCCATTGTATTCCATCAGTGAACTTATCATTCTATCTCACCTACTTCCTTAAGAAATGCTATGACCATCTTTACGTGATACCTGTACAGCTCATTGCCTGGGTGTGGACCGTCAAATTGAAGGATGCGCTTTGTTTCAACATGATAATAGCCTATTCCTGATCCTCTTCCGCCCTCGAACTTTTCGCAGCCACATTGCTTCATAAGTGCGTCCAGTTCTCTTATTGTAAAACTTGTCGGTGCGGGTTTTGACAGTAATTTTTCTAGTAATTTTGATTTCTTTGGCACAGTAATTCCTCTTGCAACTATTTTCTAGTTACAATATAACACTTTAGCCCTACCTCGTCAATTCCAACAGAGTAACAGCTAGCATTTCCTTATTTCATACATATCTTCATGTTTCAGATACAATACCTGATATGTCGGGATTATTAGTGTGTTCCATGGATCAGATATATATACTCCGCCTGTAGACGTTGCTGATTTCTTGAACTGGATCCATAGGTCATCTATCATATCTGACATGATGAAAAGTTTAAGATAAACTTTATCTGCTTCAGATTCGCCAATTTCGTAAAAACGTACACCACCTACACAAGTAATATCTTCCAGAGTATATGACCGTAAATTTCTTTGCATTACAGGCCGGATGTTGTGTCCAAGGCAGTCTGCGCTGATAGCATCACTGGGCTCTTCGAAGCCCTGCATTATCCATGTGAAGCATATTGCGAGCAGTGTCATATCCGAATCACGGATACTGTCCACGTAATGTAAGGTGTTAACATCGTTTTCTGACAGTGAGAAAATGCCCTTGCCTATGATAGACATATATTTTGCGAATAAAAAGCAGTCAACCATATCATAAGAGTCATACTCTGCAGGCATAATACGGAAGAACTTCTTTATGCGCTCAAATCAACCAGGATACGCTCTGTAGAGTTAATGATCAAAAAGTACTCAGAAGCAGCTTTTGATGGCAAAGAGCATCTGACACCGGAGTCAATTCACAGAACATTCCGCAACACTGTATTTAATCAGTCTAAGAACGTGCCCGTTACGTGTGATATATGCGGACTTGATAGTGATACTATCCTTCAATACTATCGTCTATACATTGATGATTATGAAAGGCATAAAGGGCAGAGTTTTAATTTATAAAGTATTCTGGCAAACTAACATACAAAAATCAAACCTCTATCTCATCAAAGGTATAGAGGTTTTTTGAGCAAATACAGGATCCATTTATCTTGCCCCTTCCACAATATGTCACTAAGTCAAAACAGCATAAAAGTCCTCCTGCCATTACTGCGAAATAATGACAGGAGGGTTAAACTTACTTCTTATTCTTTTCTCTCTTAACTGTTGCGTTCTTAGGAAGGCCTGATTTTTCAAGAAGTTTTTTGTTTTTCTCAAAGTTTTTGGCATTAGTTTGCACCTTTATGATCACATTCTTCTTGGTGTTCTTAAAGGCACCCTTTCCAACCTTCTTAAGCTTTCCTCTTATTACGACTTTCTTGACCTTCTTACCGTAATTGAAGGCGTTCTTGTCGATAATGTTAACATTTTTTCCTATATCAACTTTTGTTGCCTGCTTACAGTTTTTGAGAAATCCCTTGCGGATTCTTGTAACTTTGTAGGTCTTGCCGTTTGCTTTTACTGTAGCCGGAACGACTACGTTTTTGAGGTTCTTACTGTTTACATTTTTGAGGTCTAATTTTGTACCATTAGCCTTTTTGAAGACAAATTGTGAAATCTGTTCATCAGTCTTGCTGTAATTGGTAACTGATATTGTTTTGCCATCAGCATTCTCTTTTGTAACAGTCTTGGTTCCATCAGGATTCTGCTGCGTATCATCACCTTCATTCTGGCTTTGCTTCTGCTCTTCTATTGTGACTGTAACACAAGCAGGTTCAGAATCTGTATGATTATCATCTCCTACTACCTTATACCATACATAGTAGGTTCTGGCGTCGGTACCCTTTGGAACATCACCTGACCATCCATCTGTTGGAGCATTTGTAGCATCCTTGCCTAGTGCGTACTGCATCGTACCGCCGATAGCTGTTCCAGCGGTCACAAGTTCCTGTGCTGAATCGGTGTATGTCAGAGACTTTGCTGTCGGAGCCTTCGTGACGGTTGCTATTTCCTTCGTTATCGTGAATTTCCAGTCAGCATTCTCAACAGTACCCGCGTTGTAATGCGTACCGGATGCCACGTTCAGCTTTACAGTATAGTCACCAATTTCAACAGCACTGTCTACCTTCGTGCCATTCTTGTAATACTCAACCGTGATTGTACCCATTCCGGTCACAGTGCTTTTGGCTGTCGCTGAGGTCGTTTTGGCCGTTCCATCGTAAGCAAGGGATGTCGGCAGCGTTACATCAAAATCTGCCGCAGCCGGATCAGCCTTAATGATTAGCGTAATCGTCATCGTTCCCGTCGTAGCGGGCGACGTGATCGTAGTTGTGTTGCTTTCCGCATATGCGGTCAACCTCATGCTGGAAAACGTTCCCATCAGTATCACCAATGTGAGGACAATGCTCAAAATTCTCTTTGCTTTCATATACACACCTCTTTCATGTAGGTTACTTTACTTCAAGTGTAAGCTTAATCTCCGCTCCGTTGAGCGGTGTATTGTCTTCTATGCTATAGCAGTCGTAATGGATCGTCGCAGGGTATTCGCCCTTGTCCAGCGCCTTATTCAGCGTGATGCGGGTAAATTCCTCTCCGGGAGATAGTGCCTCGCCCGTCCAAATGGTTTCGCCGTCGTTCAGCACGAGGCTGAGGACAAAGATGCAGGCGTTCTCAGGCGGGTCTGTGAGCCGCACGGTCTGCGCGGTCTTGCCCGCCGCGAAGCTCAGTGTCTCATAGCCTGGTATGGCGATGTTCGTTCCGCTACCGGGCGAAGCTTCCGCAAACCGCTCCACCTTGTCTCCATCGCTGCCGCAGGCCGTCAGCGCCAGCAACAGTGTGAGCACGAGAAAGACCTCGAGAGTTCTCTGTATTCTGATCATTTGCAGCTACACTCACTCATAATACACAGTAAAGACAAGCGGGTTGCTTGAATCTCCGCTAATGTAGCTGTTCGTATTAACAGCAATCTCTGTAGCGCCGTCACTGCTCGTATAAGTGTTCCCAGACCAGCCGGTTCCGTAAACTTGATAGGTAGTACCGCTAATAACAATTTTATATATTTTATAGCTGCCCATGGCAGTAAACTTATTTGTTGCATTTTTGTTGATAACTGCATCATTATCTTTGGTTGAAGTATAATATTGAAATACGTTATGTGAAGATGTGGTAGTAAGACTACTCACTCCCCAGCTTGTAAAACTCATGGTCTCAACGTTCAAAGTGGGTGCGTTATCCACGCTTGCGGTAAAGGTCACAGTGTCTTGATAAGTACCTGCGGGCTTGGAACTGTAATCTTCCACAATGATACCCATAGGCTTTGTGATTGCTGTGCTGCTAAGCTCTGTAAACGCCCAAGATGTAGTCGCCGTCGTATCGGCGGACGCAGTTGCAAGCGTGTAGCCCACGGAATTGCTGCCAGACACAAGCGCCCAGCTATTTGCAGAAGATGCAGTCACAGACAGCTTCTTGCCACTTGCCAACGTGCCCGTAGCTGAAATACCATCGGTTGCGTTCCAGCCACTGTTTGCTACCGTCAGCGTGGACGGAATGGTGAGGGTGTAGGTGCTGGTGTCTCCCTCTGCCAATGCCGTCATGCTCATCCCCTGCATCAGGCCGAGTGTCATCGCACCCGTCAGGGCGAGGAAAAGGATTCTCTTTTTGATCTTCATAAATGTGTACCTCCATTTTGTGTTATTGCATAAAAAAACGCCGAACCTGACAGGGTATAGTAACCCCGTCAAATCCGACGGTTATCCATCACGAATGTTGTATTCAGTTTTAGAGCAAGACAAAAAGGCGCAGTTTACCTTACTGTGCTGTGCTGTGCTGTGCTGTGCTGTGCTGTGCTGTGCTGTGAAAGCGTAGGCCTTTTCCGCATGTCTGTCAAGCCTCCTTCTGATAAAAAACTTTATTATTTCAAATAAAAGCTTTTCACTAATTCCAAATAACAACACTTATACATAATAATTATCGCAATTAACTCTAAAGACACCATTATCCAAGCAGTGCTTTTAGATTAAAATTTCATTAAATTATTATTAAAAAGTCAATTTAGTACAGACTATACATATTTTTTATGACCTGTATATATTGATTACATTTTTATTCTCCATGACAACATATGTAGGAGTTCCCAAAAGATCATATTCATCATAAAATCCCAATCCGTTTTTTCGATATTTCCTATCGCGAATAAGAAACTGCATAATTTCAAAGAATCATTCTTCTAAAATCATCTGCTTTAAATATTTATCCTGATCCCTTGAACTGTGAACAATACCGGTAACCTGCACCGCAGCGTGCTCAACATCAATCCAGAAATAAACAAGATAATTTCCAATATTTGTTTTCCTTACTCCTTCCGTTCTCCATGGTTCTTCATCTACAAGAAACCATTTTTCAGGGTTTACTGAAAGATTTTCTAGAAGTTCATCAAATGAATCCATAAGAGTCTCTGCAGCATCCGGATTTTTCAATACAACTGCTATATGCCATGCAATACCTCGAAGCTGTTCTTCCGCCTGCCTGGTCAGTCTAACTTCAAATCTGTTCAACGTGTCCACTCCCTTATATCCTTTTTAATGTCAGAAATAACATCTTTTGCAGGGCGGCTCTCATTATTTTTTGCCTGCGAAAGGCCTCTTTCCATCATAATGTCGAATTCCCTGTCAGTCATTTCATCCCTGGCTACAGGATTAGTAGATAAGTCGAATGTAAAAGGTATTCCCCTTGTTCTTATTATTTTCTTATAAAGTGCATTTATGACTACAGAGCTTGATATACCAAGCTGGCTCAGAATCTCCTCTGCTTCTTCTTTTACTTCAGGCTCAACTCTTGCCAGGATGGTTGCTGTTTTGTTTGCCATACATATCACCTCTCTTTCTGTCTTTATTTTAATGTATATCTATTAGATATACAACGGTCAGGTTGAAATATCTTTCCATGTTCATATCTTTTCTTGTCTATATTCTTGTAATCAAAGTAAATTTCTATGCTTGACGGCGTATGTACTTTTGAGTCAACGGCTGGTTTTTTGGCTAAAAACAACCGGGATAAAGAAAGGTCAGCCTATTGCGCATATATTCGCCGTCCATGAGGATGAGCTTCCCATAACCAGCAGGACTGCCTACAAATATATAGACATGGGCATTCTTGATGTCAGGAATATAGACCTCCGCCGTCAGGCAGGCTATAAGCACCGCCGGAAGAAAAAAGAAGAATCCGGCATCCTTACCCAGGCTTACAGACAGAACCGTTCATATGACGATTTCAAGGCATATATGGAAGGCAAGTCTGATTCAAGGGTATTCGAGATGGACACGGTAAAAGGAAAGCGCGGATACGGAAAGGTAATGCTGACTATGCTGTTCAGGAAAAACTCAGTAATGATCATTTTTCTTATGCCGGACTGCAAGGCTGAATCCGTGATCTACTGGTTCAACTATCTTGAGACAGGTCTCGGTAAGGAAGTATTCCACCGCCTGTTTGAGATAGGACTGACCGACTATACCGAAGAAAATACTATGCCGAAGTTTTGGCAGTATGCCTGAAATCAAGCCACTTTTCCAAATTTCTTCGGTATAGTGTTCTATACTTGAAGCATCAAATATAAGGAGGTGCTTCAAGATGGATATAGACACTGTTTGCAAGCTACTTATTAGTGCTTTAGAAGATGCTGGGTATAATGCTTCAACCATCTTCAATTATCAAGGCGCTGTCAGGAGGTTCAAAGCTTTCTGTGAAGAGCGCAATGTAACTAAGTATAGCAGCGATGTGGGTGAGCTCTATGCAAATGATGTTATCAGCCCTAAAACTGGCAAGTTCAGTAAAGAGCGATACCATTTACAAGGTCGTTTTATACGGCTTATTGATACTTGGTGGTGCAATCATCTACTGAAAGCTCACCACGTAGCACCTTTTCTACACACTGCATCTTGAATTCTTTGCTATAACTTGTATTACCAGTTTTAGGTAATAATGCTTCTGCTCCATGCTCTTTGTAGGAAGCAACCCACTTTTGTAAAGTGTGCTTGGCTATACCATATGTTTTAGCAATTGATCCATAGGATCCTTCTCCATTAAGATATTCTTTTACTCTGTCCAATATCCATTCGTGTGCATACTTTCTGTTAGCCATAAAAATCCCCCTTAAGTAGTTTTGGTTATTTACCCTGTCCACTTAAGGGGGATCATATCAATTACTCGCAGGCTCCCTGTTTTTATCATTTCAATTTGAATTTTACGGTAACAATCTTGGTTACTGCATTAAAGGTATCATCACCTGAAGCGGTAACCGCAATCTTTATTGTGTAGGTTTTTCCTTTTTTAAGCCCCTTCTTGATGGTTATCACTCCGGTCTTTGAATTTATCTTAATCTTGCTGTTTCCCTTAACCTTCTTATATGTGACAGTGCCCTTCGCGTCGCTGATCTTCAGAAGCTTTGAAATCTTTACCTTGATCTTCTTTTTGCTGTCACTGAACTTGATCTTCGCAACTTTCTTTTTAACGGTTACGCTGAGCGTATTCTCCTGCTTTGCAGAATCGGTCTGAGAATATGTCACGGTATCGCCGCTGTTTGAGATGGATACTGAAGTATCACTACCTGAACCAAATTCAGATAAAATGTCGGCTTCACTGAATTCTTCTGAGGAATCGTCGGTTTCATCAGTTATTGCCTCGGCGTCCTCTGAAGATTCATCGCTTTCATCGGTTGTTGCAGTGCCGTCCTCTGAGGATTCGTCGCCTTCTTCAGTTGTCGCAGTGCCGTCCTCTGAAGATTCATCGTCTTCCTCAGTTATTGACGTGTCATCATCTGTGAGCTCTTCCTCCGAAACTTCAACAATCTCGATGGAATCCAATCCAGCGTCAAGCAGAGAATCTGCAATATCCGTTCCGTCTATTAAAGCTGTATCTTCGTCGGATGACTCATCATCCGCAGTTTCGTCATCTGCGGTTTCATCATCTCCTGCCCCGATGTCCGAAGTTCCATCCACATCATCAGTTTCGGATGACTCGTCTGCATTTGCCTTACTCTCTAACAGATCTTCCAATATTGTTTTAGCGTTTGTTGCTATTTCAAGGGCTTCGCTTGCCGTAGTCGCAGCCTCTTCGGCAGTCGCTGCCGCTTTCTCAGCAATTTC
This sequence comes from Butyrivibrio sp. WCD2001, assembly GCF_000424485.1. Lineage (NCBI taxonomy): Bacteria > Bacillati > Bacillota > Clostridia > Lachnospirales > Lachnospiraceae > Butyrivibrio > Butyrivibrio sp. WCD2001. Next base: position 9,479 of record NZ_AUJZ01000014.1, read on the forward strand.
CTTACAGCTGTCACTATCTACATCAGAAGCAGCGCTCAGTGCTTCATCCGCTTTTTCCATAGCAACCGCTACATTATCTGCCGCGCTGTTTGCTGCACTCTCTGCGGCTTCAGCAACCTCAAGTGCTGACTCAATCTCTTCATCGGATGAATCAGTAGTTAACTCTTCTGCCTTGTTCAGAGCATATGCGGCATCGGACTTGGCGTCTTCTGCCAGCTCCAATGCAGCATTGGAAGCAACCTTAGCTATGGCTGCAGCCTGGGCTGCGGTTTCCTCTGTAGTTTCCTGATTTAATGTACTCTGAATGATCAGAGAAATATTTTCTGCGCTCTCAGCATCAGAAGCGGCATTCTCCGCAAGAGTTGCTGCTCGCTCAGCATAGTAGCACACCCAGGTATAATAATTGCTGATGTCAGAATTATCGGTACCTTCCGCAATAGTCGCAAACTCTGCCAAAGCAGCCTGCGCTCTTTGGGCAGCCTCACTAGCGGCGTCTTTTGCAGTATTTGCGGCCTCTACATATTCCTGCGCAGCCGCCAGAGTTTCATCGCTTGCAGTTTTGTTTGCCTCGGAAACTGTGCTCAGATATGCGGCGTGGGCCTCCTCGTATGCGCTGTATGCCTCTAATGCTGCGTCGAGGATCTCTGAATACTTGGCGTAAGCCTCATCTATTGCCTGCTGCGTGTCTTCACTTGTATCGTCGTCAGTAGCCTCTGTATAGCCCTCCTTCATGTTAATGGTGATAGACTCAATTTCTATCTTGGTTCCGCTTTTCGCCATGAAACCTATGTACTGAAAATAGTAGTCCTCTTCATCATTGATGGTGCCTGTACCGGGAACAACAACTATCGGGATGTCCTGCTGATCCGCGAAATCTTCCTTACTGCTCTCTACTACCAGATCCAGGTTGTCGTACAATCTCACATAGATCCAATCCGTCTGATTGGAAACCTGTATTGTGATGCTCTCAACATCGCCTGAATAGAGCCTTTTTCCAAGCGTAAAAAAGTATTCATCATACGTGCCATACTCAAATTTAATGGTCTTAACCTTGTTTGTACTTGTTCTTCCGCCCTTGGACAGCTCCCCAAAGTTGTAGTAGCTGGTGTTCCACCTGTTGTATACGACTACGTCATCGTAATAATACTGCACGTTGTCTGCAGCTTCCGCACTGATATTCTCAGTGCCCAAAACTCCTATGAATATCATCACAGCGAGTAAAAAGGATGTTAGTTTTCTGCTCTTTTTGGACATGATCCTCCTCCTGAATTCTATTTACGTTTCAAGAGAAATATAAATCATGAGCCTAAAATGAAACTAAATGTATAATTTAATTTTTCATTTCTTTATCTTAATAATCTCAGCCTTCGCTTTTTCACACGCATCTATCACAGCATCACAGAAGCTGCCAAACTCGGGATCCTCCTCATACTTATCCTCATGAGAAAGAACATATTCAAGCGCTATTCTAACTCCCTTGTGGAACGGAATGGTGGTCGTCATGTCAGGGGCAAGGCGCTTCAACTTGCTGTTGTCAAAGACAACCGACACGGACTTATCCCCGATAAGACTTCCTCTAAAGTCGTAGCCGTAGGCCTCTCCCGCCTCTGCAAGAAACTCTGAAGCCACATAGTAGGGCTTTAGCTCCACTCCGAGAGCATCTGCGATCGTCTGATAAATCTGGTTCCAGGAGAGAATCTCATCGCCTGTAATCTGGAAAGCCTCGCCGATAGCGTGCCTGTTGCCCATAAGGGCTGTAAAACCGACTGCGAAATCCCTGTTAAAAGTTACTGCCCACAGGGAAGTACCGTCGCCCTGACTCACCCTGACTCACCCTGACTCCCCTGACTCATTCCATTCAATAGTCCATTATTTTCTGCAGCACATCCATCTGATCACTGCAGTATTTTGTGTAAACTCCGGACATGGCCTCGCGGAAGCGCTCCTTCTCCCTGGAACTGAGTTCGATGACAGTGATGCCGTTTTCTTCGGCGATGCTGCGGGAGCTCTTTTCGCGCTCGGCCCAGAGCTGGCGCTCGTAAACCGCGGATTCGCGGGCACATTCCATCATGATTGCCTGATCCTCGGGGGAAAGCTGATCCCAGATCGCGCTTGAGCAGATCTGAAGCTCGGGAACCCTGGTGTGCTCATCTATCGTGTAATAGTTTGCCACGAGGTAGTGCTTCATGGATTCATAGGAAGGCCAGTTGTTTTCAGCGCCGTCCACGATTCCCTTCTCGAAGGCGGAGTACACCTCGGAATACACGATCTTCGAGGGCGTGGCGCCAAGGGCAGACACCATGTCCGCCATCATCTCCGACTCCTGGACGCGGATGGTCATGCCCCGCACATCCTCGAGGCTCCGAATTGGCTTTGTACTATAAAAATTGCGGGCTCCGGCGTCGTACCAGGAAAGTCCGCGAAGTCCGTAAACTTCAGGCTTTTCCAGGAATTCGTCACCTATCTCCCCGTCAAGCACGCGCCACATATGCTCGGAACTGCTGTAAAGATAAGGCATCTGCAGCACATTCATCTCCGGAATGTACTCGGCAAGCTGCGACAGCGAAACCCTCGCGAAAGCGATTCCGCCGTACTTCATCTGCTGGATAACCTCGCTCTCCTTCCCCAGCTCTGCGTTGTACTTAACGAGGATCTTGATCCTGCCGTCGGTTTTCTTGTACACGAGCTTAGCAAAATACTGGTCTCCGATGGTTGTCGGATAATCCTCGGCCTGGTTCTCAGCATACAAAAAGACAAACTCCGGCTCCTTCTCCGCGCTGGCGCGGCCACGAAGGAACACAGCACCCACAATAGCCGCCACCACCACAAATATACATATGAAAATTGTGATTAGTTTCCCGTATTTCTTCATGTATTACCCACTTCGCTCCTGTACTCACTTGGCGTCATTCCCACACTTCGCTTGAACACTCTTGTAAAATAGTTGGCGTCGCGGTATCCCGCTTTCTGGCTGATATCCTTGATGTTTATCAAGGGATCTGCAAGAAATTCCTTCGCACGCTCCATCCTGTAATCATTCAAAAAGGTGATGAAATTCACCTCGAAATTCTGCTTGAAAAGTTTGCAAAAATACACATCGGAATAGCCGAAGGCGCCCGCAATATCCTGAAGGGCGATGTCATCCTGGAAATTCTCATCGATATATTCGCGAACTTTTTTCATAAAGGAGTTGGGCTCCGGCACATCATCCCTGCAACCTCCGGCCTCGACATCCGAAAACTGAAGATTCCTGCATCCGTCGGCCACGCCACGCACCTCACCATCCCAAGAATCAACGCGCTCCCCGCGCACCTCCGCAGAAGCCCTCCCGGCATCTGTGCTCCTCCTCTTCATGTCACAGTGCCTGAAGGCCTCCTCCAGCACATTCACAAGATCCGCGTCGGAGCCCGGTTTTAGCAGATAATCCAGCGCCCGAACCTCAATGGCCTTCTTCGCGTAGCTGAACTCATCAAATGCCGTCAGGAAAATAATCGACGCATCGGGATGCCTGTTCCTTATTATGGAAGCCACCTCAAGGCCGTTCATCCCCGGCATTGATATGTCGAGAATCGCGACCTGGCACTTTTTCTCCTCGTAGAGCTCCACTGCCCGCAGGCCGTTTTCAGCCAGGTGGACCTCAGCCAGATCCGGGAAAAATCGCATGATCTTCTTATTTACAACCTGTCTCTCAATTGGCTCATCGTCCGCCATAAGAATTCTATATTTGCTCACTGTTCCTCCACTCCCAGCAACGGTATTGTGATCGTCACCGTAGTTCCTTCGTTCTCCCTACTGAAAATATCAAGCGCCGCCCCTTCGTACATGGCGCGGATTCTCTTGTTGATATTTCCAAGGCCAATTCCAACAGTATCCTCGTCATCCCCTGCAACAACACCACCCACAGGCTCAGCCCCGACAGCAACTCCGACCCCGACACCCACTGGCTTAGCACCAGCATCAGCCAAGGCCTTCTCCGCGCTCTGCAGGTGCCGCCTTATACTCTCCAGCGTCTCCTCATCAATCCCGACGCCCGTATCCGCGACCTTTATTTGCAGCATGCCGCCCTCATCCCTGATGCTGACGGAAATCTTCCCGCCCTCAACCTTTGACGAAATCCCGTGGATTATGGCATTTTCCAGGAGCGGCTGAAATGTGAAAGTCGGCACAACGACCTTGTTCTCATCAACGTCCGAGTCAATCTCAAACTCGACGCGGCTGCCGAACCGCATCTTCTGAAGGTACATGTAATCCCTGGAGATTTTCAGCTCCTGGGACAGCAGCGCCTCCTTCGAATGGTTCTTCAAGTTATATCTAAAAAGTGAGCTCAGGGCCTCAATCATCTGCTCCGTGGTCTCGGCCCCCTCCAGATTGGCATTCCCCGCGATCACGTTTAACGTATTGAACAAAAAGTGAGGATTTATCTGACTTTTTAAGAGCTCCAGATTCATTGTATCAAGCTGTTTTTCAATCCGAAGATTCTCCATCTCCTGCTCGTGGAGCTGATCTAAGGCTTCTCGCCTCTCCTCCATCGCCTTTATATACTCACCGGTTGCGTATTTCATCTTGTTAAAAGCTGAGACCATGTCGCCCAGCTCATCTTTATTTGTAACGACCACATCATCCACGAAAAAATCGTTAGCCGCGATCTTCCTTGAAGCGTTAGCAAGCTTAATTACAGGCACCGTGACGCTTCCGTTCAAAATCCTCGATATTTTCAGGATAAACAAAAACAGCACAAGACTGATGGCGGCAGCGATAAACGGGACTTTAAGAACAACCGGGAAAAGCGCCCGATATCTTAAATTTCCCTGCTGCGTCGTAGTATCGGCGAATTTTCGTGCATAACCCGACAGGTAACTCTGCATGCTGTAAACATCGTAGAGCTCCTCCACGTGGAGGCTGTCCGCCATGTGCGCTTCAATCACCCGGTTACGGCTCTCGGCGTAGATCTCGTAGGCGGTCCGAAGCGCCTGGAGCTGCGCGTATCTGTCGTCGCCAAGAGACGCATATGAAAGGGGCACCGCATAAATCGCACTTTTCGTAGTGGCGACGCTCACCTCAAAGGTCTCCGGGTCCATGGAATCCGTGTCATGGATCAGCCCGTCGAAGGCGTCAATCTCCCTGTTTAGGGCGGTCACGATCTCTCCGCCTCTTGAATTATTCACCATTATATTGTTGAAATCGATCATGAAGACCTTCACGATCCACACATCTATGAGCAGCGCAACAGAAAGCGCCACAAAGACACTTATAGTAAAAAGACTGATCTTTTTCCGTATGGTCAGTTTTTGCCAGATTCCCCTAAGTTTTTTCATACCTTCACTAAAAAGCAGCGCTATAGTTATGGGAATAATTATAACGCTGCCCTGTATTATTTTCTATCTAATTATGTCATCCTGCTCGGATTATTACTTCATGAAAAGGTTCGGAAGTCCCATGCTTATCACCGGGAAAAACGTGATGAGAAGCAGCACCGCGATCATGCAAAGGTAGAAAGGCATTGTGGCCTTTACCACTTTTTCCATCCGCACTTTTCCCACAGCGGAGCCTATGAAAAGCACGCCGCCAACGGGAGGTGTAAGAAGGCCGATTCCGCAGTTCAAAACTATCATGATTCCGAACTGGATAGGGTTAATTCCAATCGATGTGGCGATGGGAAGGAGTATCGGCGTCGCGATCAGAATGATGGGCGCCATGTCCATGATGCATCCCAGAACCAGAAGGATCAGGTTAAGCAAAAGCGCGATAAATATCGGATTTCTTGTGAGGCCGATTATTGCTCTCGATGCGAGATCCGGCACGTGAAGCGTTGTAAGGCAGTAACCGAAAATGCTTGAAGTCGCAATAAGAATCAGCACGATGGAAAGTGTGTCAACGCACTGTTCAAGCGTCTTCCATACACCCTTTATGTCCATTCCTTTGTAGATAAAAACGCTGACTACAAGGCTGTAGATTACCGCGATGGCTGCGGATTCGGTTGCAGTGAAAACTCCTCCCACTACGCCAACGACCACTATGATGATCGCAGCCAATGCCCAGAAGGATTCGCCGAGCTGCTTGAAAAAGTTCTTAAGACTGAACTTTTCACCTCTTGGATAATGGCGTCTTTTTGCTATGATATATGACCCAATCATCAGCGATACTGCAAGAACTGCTCCCGGCACGTAGCCTGCCAGGAACAGGCTTCCCACAGATACTCCTCCTGCGCTCATAGCATAGATGACCATATTGTGACTGGGAGGAACCAGCAGGCCCTCACAGGATGAAGTTATTGTAACAGCGGTTGAAAAATCGTCATCGTAACCCTGATCAACCATCATGGGAATCAGAATACTTCCAAGGGAAGCGGTGTCAGCCGCAGCAGATCCCGATATTCCGCCAAAGAAATACGAAGCCACGATGTTTACCATGGCCATTCCACCGGTCATCCAACCGACACAGGCATCAGCCAGTTTGATCAACTTTTCAGATATACCGCCCACTCCCATTATGCAACCCATCGTTATGAAAAACGGGACCGCCATGAGACTGAAGGAGCTGATACCTTTGACCATCTGCTGGCAGACTGTGGTAAGCGGAAGTCCCTGATACAGCAGGCAGAAAATCGATGACAACGCTACCGCGTAGGCGATTTGGAACCTTAATAGAATCATCACGATAAAACTGACGAGCAGTACCGTGATGGCAGTTGTATTGACAGTCATCTTTACCTCCTCTATGCCGAGTACTTGTTCTCTACCGGGGCATCCTGCGCGCCTTCTTCAACTGCGCAGAGTTCCTTGATATGGTTATAGATTGCCTCCAGCTCGAAAATGATCATCGCGAATCCGGCAACCGGAATCGGGAAATACATCCAGAATCTGGAGAATCCGGGTATTGATACGTAGGTTCCCTTGCTGCCGATAGCAACCGCGTATTTCCATCCGACTGTCAGCATCACAAATGCGAGAACAAGCACGAATGCGTCAGCTAAAAGATCCAGAATATTGATTACTTTTTTGGGAAGATAAACATCGAAGGCCGTCATGCGGATATGTGCCCCGCGCCTTATTGCAAGAGCCGCAGAAAGCACCGCCATATACGCCATCAGCGTGAGGACAACCTCCTCACTCCAGGCAGGATCCGGGATAAACGGTATATACCTGCCAAGGACACTCAGGCTGGTGATCAGAATATCCGCCACCAGCATGAGCTTGCAGACAAACAACGTAACCTTGTAAGCCGCATCGTAAAAGGGCCTAAGCTTATCTACCGCAGTAAAAAAAGAGTTCATACTGATTTCCTCATTTATGGTGACATGACCGCGAAGTCCGATACTAGTTTGTGGGATGTTTACTGGACCCCGCGGCCATGAATCACTGCGTGTTTTTGTTGCAGATTTCGGGATTGTTTCAGGAATCCGATTTACTGCATGTCAACAATCTGCTGGTAAAGATCTTCGAAGCCCTTGATGTTTTCTTCGATTACAGGCTTAACTGCCTCCTGCCAGGGTGTGATGTCGTCAACCTCAACGATGTTAACGCCTTCAGCCTTGAGTTCCTCCAAAACCTCTTGCTCTTTTTCCTCGGAGATCTTGCGATTGTACTCAGAAGCCGCTTTTCCTGCCTCCATAAGGACATCCTGCTGCTCAGCGGAGAGCTTGTCCCATGCCTCATCAGTGATGATGACCTGGATTGCGCCAAGAGTGTGTCCGTCGAGGATCATGTTATCCGCAACCTCAGGGAATGCGTTTGACTTGTAATTGGCGATAGGCTGCTCAGCGCCGTCAACAACGCCGGTCTGGAGCGCCGAATAGAGCTCTGTAAAGCTGACAACTGTGGGAGAAGCTCCAAGACCCTTAACAAGACCGTTCATTACAGGGTCGTTTGAAACTCTGATCTTTTTTCCCACAAAATCCTTGATGTCAGTTACTTCATAGTTTGTAAAGAAATGGCGGAAGCCTTCCTCACCGTAGAAGAGGCCTCTTACGCCACTGCCGTTTTCAGAGGGCTCCTGCAGGAATTCCTGTGCCAGGTCTGATGTCGCGAAATTCCAGAAATGCTCGCGGCTTGTGAAAATATAGGGAAGCGAAAGAAGAAGCGACTTATTTCCGCCGTAATTGGTCAGAGAAAACGCGGAAATTCGTGAAATATCAACTGTACCGCCACCACCAAGCATTGTATCAAGTACATCCTGCTCAGCTCCAAGAACACCTCCCGGCTGAAGGTCAATATAGATTGAGCCGTTTGATCTGGCCTCAACCTCTTCCTTGAACTTCTGATCAGTCATTCCAACGATTGTATCTGCGGGATTAACCTCGGCCATGACAAGTGTAACTGCATCTTCAGCGGGGGTCGCTGCTTCCGGGGGCTCCTCGTCCGCGATATCTTCGGTCGCATCTGCTGTGTCAGTAGTGGTATCGGTATTGTCTGTCGTCTCAGCTGCATCTGTCTGCGTCTCTGCCGCCGGCGCCTCCTCAGTTGGCACCTCGGGTGCAGTAACGCCACATGCTGTCATCGTGACAACCATAGCTGTAGTCAGTACAATCGATAAAAACTTCCTCTTCATAGAAATAACCTCCCTAATACTCCGTGCAGAAGCACTGATAAAAAAGTTGTGCTGCAACACTTTTCATACGCTGCGCCACAGCACGGTTTGTTTTGACAAGGTCATTATATGTGAAAAGTTTTTATCGAAAAATCGGACATTCTTAGCATTCGTAGTACTATATTAGGATGTTAAAAATGGCCTATTGTTAATTTTGTGCTATAAAAAAATGAGTCAGGGAGATGGTTCTCGTTGACTCATTTTGAGGTGTTGGTGTGAGTCACGGAGGCGGTTCTCATTGACTCATTTTAGCGAGGCCGGTATTTGGTGGCTCACAGCTTCTTGAGTAGCTCCTCTGCAAGGCTGCTACCCTTCTTTGCGGCGTAGCTTGCCCACTTCTTAGCCTTGGCGGGATTCTTGTCGCCGTATTTTCCGGTGTAATAGGCTTCCGCAAGCTCTTTTCCCTGTATCCATATAGCGTGAAGCGAAGGAAACTATCTTCTCTGGGTCATCGCCAAAGGTCCTGACGTTTGTTATCGGATTATGAAAGTCTCTGTTGATATCCACGATAGGAGCAAAAGACCAGTTTAGTCCCAGTGCTGCCCCTTCCCTGCATGCAACATACCCCATCCTGTAGCCGTTTTCAGGATCCGCAGTTGCTGCAACTGCCATGGGCTTGCCAAAAGATGTCCCCTCTACCGCCAGTCCATCTCCACCACTCTCCGTATTAGCGGCTAATAAAAGCGGAATTTTGGCCATTGGCTGTATTCAAGAAAAAACGGATTCCCGGTATAATCGATTTCATAATTATCAAATGTCATATCAAACTCTCTTCTTCCAAAGTATTAAGCAAAGTATTTCCTGAGAAAATACGCCGGGCCACAGCTCCAGGCATGACAATAACTGTTTACAATGGTTCCTCCGTAAGGTGACTCGTCCGGATTTTCGGGATTATACAGCTCCCAAAAGGTGTCTGCACCGTTTTTGATCATTCCGCCCCAGTACTGTCTCATAAGATTGTGAGCGTCTTCTTTCCTGCCAAGCTTAATAAGTGCATCTATATAGTTGTGATACATATAAGGAGTAACCATTTTAACAGCACCGTCGCAGCCATTTAGTCTTTCCAAAAGCCTGAGTGCAGCACTACCTTCAACGGCATTTCCAAGTATCATCCATATCTGAGATGCAAAGGAGATCTGTCTGTCTTTCCCGCTTATGTACATGCCCATTTTTTCATCATATAAAAAAGTATTGGCTGCATCCTTTACTTTGTTGTAAAGATCAGCATACTCTTCCTCTGAGAGCACATCTCCGACCTGCTCGGCAAGCTCAATTGCTGCCTCCAGCGCGTACAGGAATATCCCCTGCGCACTTGCCTGTTTATTCAGCTCCAGATTCCAGTCCACAAAGCACCAGCCAAGAACGTCAAGGTCCTTTACTACATAGTGTTGGTCAAGGCCCTCTCTGGCAAGACTGATCTGTCTGCGGCATACCTGCCACAGATCATCCAGCGCCTCCTGGTCACCTGTCTTTCTGTAATAATCCCTGAGAATGACCACAAAAAACAGAGAATAGTCAAACATACAGGTGTCGTCTACTTCAGGCTCAGGCTCCAAAAATACGCAGGCTCCGACTCTTCCATTCTCCTGAGTAAGCGCACCGAACAGGTATAGGCAGGATTTGACCATATCATTCATTCTGTAGGTTTCATAATTGGCCAGAGCCTGTATCCTAAGATCTCCTATCCACAGCCTTCTGTCTCTTTTAGGTCCATCCTCAAACACTGTCTGCATGCAATCTTTGAGAGTTTTTACAGCCACCTTGTCCATCTCTCTGTCCAAGGGATCTGCCGCCTCATAGGGTAAAAGATCCGTATCTCTGGCAGAAGTGACGGCCTTGGCCCAAGCTTCGGAAATCTGAAGGTCAAATCTTGAACTGATATCCATAACCTCAATCCTTACAAATCTGAATGAATATCGTCTGTCAAAGTCCAGCCTTCCGGGGACCACATCCACCTTTACCAGCTCTTCCTGGATCCATGATGCGCTTACCCAGCCACTGTATTCTGATGCATCCTCAAACAGCTCTACTTCTCTTTCGGCAAAGCGTACTCTTAAGAGCACCGGAGCATCTGCATGAGCTCCTATGTTCTTAAAATCAAGAGAAAGATATCCAACCAGATGTCCGCCAAAGTCAAGGATGACCTCATCACCTTTTTTTAGTGACATAGTCCTGAAATCCCGGAGACTTTTTTTCTTTATTCCCTTGCCGTCCCTTGTAATACTTACTGTTTCGGCTACAGCAATCTCTTTTTCATTTAACCTTGGGAAAAGAGCCGTTGCTTTTTTCAATAATCTTAAGTCTTTCATGCTTTCAATAATCTCTTTATCAAATCATTGTTGTTCAGGTAAATAAGGAAAACAACCAGCAATACTGCATTTATAATTGACTGCATCGTTGCATTCACTGAGTTTGAGAATACAGCAAAAGTAGAATTTAAAAGTGACATGCAAACAGCCGCCAGGAGAAAGCCAATCTTCTCGTTTGTGAATCTGCCGATATATCCTGCGATAAACATAGGGAGAAATGCTGTAAACATGATGGCTATACTGCCAAAATTGAGCTGTCCTCCATTTATTGTCGTATTTCTGGCTGCATTAAGTGTTCCCACTATACCCATCAGGCCTCCACTGATCCCATAACAGATCAGAGTGTTTTTTACCTCATTGATACCTGTCGCCACAGCCACCTTCTGTCCCGACTTAAGTGCGTTGTAGTCATATCCAAAGGCCGTTTTATCAAAAGTAATTATCATAAATGCAAGGACTGCCGCTATTATCAATGCTGCATAGACCCAGGTTCCTGTAAGAGCGGACATTGAAGGATTTTGAACTTCACTCATAACATATTTGCCACCGGTTATTGTGTACATAATTCCCTCATACACTAGCGTTACTCCCAGTGAGACTATGATGGGAGGCAGTCTTAATGTGCAATATGTAAGACCCGATATTAGTCCAAGTATCACTCCTGCAACAAGGGATATACAAAGCATCAGCGGTGCAGAGCCATTTCCCCCGGAGAGAATCCCATAGGTTATTTTTGCCCCTATGATAGATGACAGACCGGCCATTGATCCCAGGGAGAAATCAAATCTTCCGCTGTTCAGATTTATGGAAAGAGCCATGGTTGTGATCATCACAATAGCTGTATAAACTATGAAATTGTCAAAGCTTTTCATATTTGAAATCACACTCTGTCCATTTAACAGGCAAAGAGTCTGCAAAACCACAAGGGTTACAACCGGCATGGCCATTGCGTTTACGATTCTCTTCGGGGTACTCATAGCTAATCTCCTTATTACTCTGTATTACTTACTCTCTACAAGGCTCTTTACATCCTGATAGGTGACCTGACTTCCGATAATGCTATCAAGTGTCTCTTTGCTGTAGATGGGTGAATCACCGTTGTCATTGACAAAATACTCATCGAAGGTTGCCTTGTCTGTTGCTACCAGATAGCGCTGATTGAGCGATACAGCATTTCCCTCATCATTTCTGATAAGATTTCCGTCAATCGCATTTGAAACCAGCGCAAATACAGGTCCGATAGATGATGAATACTTACCTGCAAGATATTTAAGACTTCCACTCTCCATTGACTGACTGTTCATGGCAGTAAAGGAATCAATATCGGCAAAAGGTATATTTTCCTGTGAAAGTGTCTGTGCAAAGAATGTAGTTGCCATTCCAACTGAAAGGAATGCCTCGGGAGCCTTCTGAATAGCTGCACCAAGCTCATCTGTTGTTGTATCGCCATATCCCTGGAGGTATGCAACAAGTTCAACATCGCCGGAAACCTTTGAAAGATCAATTCCCTGATCCTGGAAAATCTGTCCCACGATCGCTCCCATGTCATTTGCTCCGCCGTAGGTACAACCAAGTCCCGTAAGAATACCGGCTGCTCTGAAAACGTGCATAGGATTTGGAATGAAAGCGCCATAGAGAGCCACCTTCTTTACTCCCTGATTTTTAAAATACTCGCCCATAGCTTTTCCTGCCTCAAATTCAGTGGCATTTGAAGGTCCGATCTGGCAAACGAAGTGCTCATAACCTTTGTATTTTTCATACTGCTCGTCATCAAGAACTCCTGAAGCTATTGCATAGTAAAGGCCATACTGCTCGCAGGTCTCAATCTGCTGTGCTCTGTCGCTGCTGGATAAAGAGATAACTGCGTCATATCCCTTTGATGCAAATTTTTCAATAGCGGCCTTCTCGTCTTCAGCGCTTGCCAGCGCATCAGTGTAATCAAAGGTAACATCATAGTTTTCCTGAATATACTTCTCATAGTAATTTCTAAATCCCAGGGCTTCCTCACCGCTGACATCTGCTACAAGCACTCCGATTTTCTTGGCTTTGCCGGAAGGCTGAGTAGTTGTTTCAGCTTCCTGTGCCGGTGCTGCGTTATCAGCACTGCCCTGTGCAGCAGGTGCTGAATTTCCGCATCCTGCCATCACCGTCATGGCCCCGGCCATGATAAGTCCGATCACTTTTGTAAGTTTTTTGTTCATAATATTTTCCTCCTTTATCTTGGTAACAGTGCTGTCCTGTAATTCATGCTGGTTACATAAACCACCGCCAGGAAAAAGACTGCACTGATCACCTGTGTGATGCCGTATGCTGCGCTGCTGTCTATGACTATCTCAAGAATGTCATTCAGCAAAATATATGAGAAGCCACCGATCAGTGCCGCGTAAATCTTACTTCTTGCACCTCCTGAGATTGGCATTCCTCCGAAAACGATCGCAATAAAGATATTCATTCCTATACTTGATGCTGTTGTAGTAGTAACCGATGGGGTATAGCAAAGTGTCAAAAATGCTCCGAGGCCGATTCCAATTCCCGCCATCACAAAGGCCAGGATCGTATATTTACTTGCCTTTATTCCTGTAAGCTCTGCACAAATTGGATTTCCGCCCACAAATTTCATCCTTCTTCCGGCCTTCGTAAACTGGAATACAAAGAAGCATATGGCAAAAAAGGCTATTAAAAGCATTGCCTTAAAACCTATGTTGTCAAAGGGCTTTACAACTTCGCTGGGAATACTTATTCCGCCAAGAGCTCCTCCATAACTTGTGATGATCTGTGCCGAGAGAGCTGAAAGAACCGACATCATGGCAACAGTTGTCACGAAGGGAGGTATATGAAAAACCGAGGCTAAAACCGAATTCAGCAGTGAAGCTGTGATACCCACTGCGAATATCGCGACGATCATCAAAATAAGGCTCTGAGTCTTGTTATAGGTCATGACCCCCATAGTGGCTGCAAAGAGCGTTGATGCTCCAAGGCTTATATCAAAGGTGCCAAGGGTATAAATGAAGATCGCCCCAGTAGCAACCACCGCAAGAACAAGAGCCTCATTAAATACTATTTCCAGGTACATATCCAGCCTGTAACCATTTATGCTTACCACCACCAGAAATGCTGCAAACAAAACCAGTAAAGCGACAATGGGAAGTAAGGATATGATTTTTTGTTTTATGTTGGTTTTTCTTTTATCTGTCATCTCTTTTACCTTCCTCAGATCATGTAGCTTATAATGTCTCCCTCGCTGAGGGTACTGCTTCTCTTAAACTCTCTTGTGATCTCTCCGTCCTTCATAATGAGTACTCTGTCACTCATACCTATCAGCTCCGGCAGCTCCTCGCTTATCATATGTATTGCCTTGCCTTCATTTTTGAGCTTTACCATGAGCTGATACATCGCCTGCTTGACTCCGATATCCACGCCTCTTGTGGGGCAATCCAGGATCAGTATCTCGCTTCCGCAGCCTATCCATTTACCAAAGACAACCTTCTGCTTATTGCCACCCGAAAGCTGACCTACTGCCTGATCCATATCTGAACATTTGATCTTAAGTTCATCCACCTGTTTTTTTACATATTTTTTCTCACCGGATGAAGTAACAAGGTTTATTTTGTTTTTAAAGATATTCATTCCGGCGATAGCAATGTTGTCTTTTATACTGGCATCGAGACAAAGCGATTTCTGATCTCTGTCTTTCGACACATATCCGATCTTTTGCCCCATTGCATTGTGAGGGCTGAGTATCTCTTTTCCACTACCGCAGATAACATACCCCGAATCAAGCTTTAGCGCTCCGAAAAGGGCTTCACCCAGATCATGCATTCCGCTGCTCGCAAGGCCACCGACTCCCACAATCTCTCCGCGGTGGAGCTCCAGAGAAACGTCCTTTAAATTATCTTTGTAGTTCAGGCTTTGAGCGCTGAGTACCACTTCATCAAGAGATGTACACTCCGTATCCGCCCTGTAATAATCACCTTTAAGCTCTCTTCCTATCATGCTGCTGCGGATGGCATCTGCATCAAATTCCTCTTTTTCAAAAGTCCTTATGATGTTTCCATCCCTGAGTACCGTCAACGTGTCACAGACTTCCATGATTTCGTCCAGATCATGAGATATAAAGATCACTGACTTTCCGTCATCCCTCATTTTTCTGATCAGACTGTACATGATCTGCCTTCCATCGTGGGACAGCGCAGTTGATGTCTCATCGATGATCAGAATATCCGGGTTTTTCATGATAACTTTGGCTATTTCAACCAGCTTTCTGTCCTGAAAGTCCAGCCTTCCCATCGCATCTCTTCCGCTGATGCCTGCTATCCCAACGCTTTTAAGAGCCTCATCTGCTTTTCTTTCCAGTTTGTTCTTGTCCACAAGGCCAAATTTGTTTTTAAAGCTCCCAAGTTCGGCAAGGAACATGTTTTCAGCCACCGATATTCCTCCAATGGTTCCGCTTTCCTGAACAACCATTCCAATGCCCTTGTTCAGTGCATCTATCATACTGGCCGGGTCCCATCTGTTTCCCTTAAAAAACATCTCTCCTTCATTTGCTTTCTGCATTCCGGCAGCTATTGAGGAAATAGTGGATTTTCCTGATCCGTTCTCACCGATCAGACCTCTGATCTCGCCGGGATAAACTTCAAGGTCAACCTCGTTAAGAGCCACGACGCTTCCGAATCGTTTGCTGATATTCTTCATTTCAAGAACTGGTTTATTCATAACTGCCCATTCCTTTCTGTAACGGCGCTCTTTATGATGCAATTATATGTTTAAAAAGCACTGAATATAATTCACAAAATCGCTCAATATTATTGATGTTTTATGATTTAAATATAATAATTTTTATATAAATCTTTGATTTTTTGACATCTACTTGCCGAGCAGATATAGTAGATTTAATAGGAGCCCTCAATATAAGGAGATAAAATGGACGCTAATGCATTAAAGCAGCATATATACGATGTTACAGAGGTGGAAGCATTTTATAGAGAGTACTACCTCGCAGGGAAGAACCCGGATTCGCTTAGAGAATTTCTTAAGAATCTTGACATGGAAATGGTGCTGAGTAAGCACCTTCTGATCAAAGAAAAAAAAGAAACAATCCCCGATGTTTATGAGGATTATTTCTTTTTTGATCTGTCTGACAATGACAGTATTATTGTTCAAAAGCACGAAAGATACAGCCCGGATATTGAGCATAGCCATACCTTTTTTGAAATCTCATATATTTACGATGGCAGATGCACCCAGACTATATCGGGCAATACCATTGAGATGAGAACAGGAGATTTCTGCGTGATCCCACCGGGAATCAGGCATTCTTTTGCGGTATTTGACGACACTATCGCCATAAATATAATGCTGCGCCGTGATACACTTCACACTATGTTCTACTCCTTTCTCAACACCCGTAACATCCTCTCATCCTTCTTTCTGAACAACATTTATGCCAAAAAGGCGAACGATTATATAATGTTCAGGACCGGCCAGGACACGGTCATTTCCGAGTCCTTCATATGGATGTTAACAGAGAGTCGCAACAAGGAAGAGTACCACTACCAGGCCATAACAAATACCCTACTCCTCGACTTCTATCTGATAATTAGACGGTACTCCGAATCTGTTCAGATGCCCCTGTTCGACTCCAGAGTAGATGTCCAGCGCTATGCTCTTATCCAGTATATTCAGGAAAACTACAAAGACGTTACCTTGTCGGATCTGTCAAATAAGTTCCACTATTCCAATGAATATACATCAAGACTGATAAAAGAGCTCACAGGCATGAATTACACAGATATCCTGCGAACTGTCCGAATCGAAAGATCGCAGGATCTTCTTGCCAATTCCACCATGACGGTGCAGACCATAGCAGAAGCTGTTGGGTACGATACCACAGAGCATTATATAAGACAGTTTAAAAAGCACACAGGCATGACGCCCTCTGCATATCGCAAACAGTCCACATCAAACAGAACCAGGTAAAAGAGCTCTCATACCCCTGTCAGATATCATCCGCGATATCGATATTCTCGCCTGTAATTCCTACCCACGCGCCGTCCTTAATATTACCATCATGATCAAATGTTATATAATGCTTCTCAAATAGAGCATACTCTTACAGAAATGGGGTCGCGATTACTTTTTCACTCAAAGTTACTTTTTTCCTTTTTTATCCCAAGTACACACCACCTTATGAAAGGTATGCGGCTCATTATCTCATACAGAAGGTAGGAGCCTGTGAATGCTGCTATTGCAACCAGCAGGTATACGATTATAGGTGCCATGGATGGACATAATGTATGCAGATACCATCCGCTGACCGCTATCATCAGATAATGGAATACATAGAGTCCCCATGACTTTTTGCACATCCACTTTGCGAAAGCATTCTCGAAATTGCCCCATTTTTTCATGAAGGCAAGTATACCGATAGTTCCAAACCATGCGTATACATTGCACAATATTGTATCCAGAACCACATGATCCGGATAAGACTGACCTATATATAAAATCACGAAGGCTACGCAGGATGCGAGAGCAAGGATGCTTAATAACAGCCAGTTTTTGCCAAGTCGATCCATCACTTCGTCATGGGACAGTACAAAGTAGCCAATCAAAAAGCCCAGTCCGTAAATACCGAACCTGTATACCACTATTATCGGTGTGTTAA
The DNA here is from genome assembly GCF_000424485.1 of Butyrivibrio sp. WCD2001. Classification (NCBI taxonomy): domain Bacteria; kingdom Bacillati; phylum Bacillota; class Clostridia; order Lachnospirales; family Lachnospiraceae; genus Butyrivibrio; species Butyrivibrio sp. WCD2001. Next base: position 27,038 of record NZ_AUJZ01000014.1, read on the forward strand.
GGATCTGCGCCGCTCCGTATACGGGTATGACAAGAAGTATAACTATCAGAAGATTGGCCTTGCCGCAGATGTTATAGAATCTGTCTTTTTCAATCCTTCTGATCAGTACCAGTATCAGGCTGAAGACCCAGAGCATTTGAATGTACCACAGAGGACCTGAGCCGCTGACAGCCATTATCAGGAAAATGATTGGCCCCGGTACGTTGTTCATGGAATTAAATGCACCGGAAATAAGCATATTGTAGTAGCCAAGAACCCAACCGAAAACCAGAAGTCCGATTGTTGATGGCACAAGATATTTTCTCGTCCTTATTCTGATGAATTCCTTCTCTGTTCGTTTAACCAGTTCATAGCGGGCTGACATGCCGGATACCACAAACAGAAGTAACATGAACCAAGGATATACAATGTACTGATATGTATCCTGAGGCTGATGTTCACTGAAGGGACCGATGATTCCATGCTCTGTTACGCCGTTGAATATGTAAATTACATGATAGATAACAACCAGCACTACTGTTATCCAGCGAATATTATCCAAGTATACCTTTCTCATATTTCTACCACCTTTGCTACATTTATTAACATTTATCTTAATCATAAAAAAGTAAGCCCCGCCTGTCTACCAAGCGAAGCTTACATATTACGTTATTTTTTGTTAGATTTGGTTGCTTACGTCTCCTCGTATCCCTCTTTTCCCGGGTTACTTAATCTCGTCTTTAGTTCCGTCCTTTTTTACTACAACGAGCTTGCAGCCAAGACCGAATGCAGCAATAGCCATAACCTTATCGATGAGCTTCTGCACATCCTCTTCAAGTGTGATTTTCATAATATTCTTCCTCCTTACACTTCTTTAGCCAAAAGGCCAATTATCATTGCGACAACAAGTATCGGGAATGCTATGTAAACAAGACCTCCAACTACCAATGCTACTAAGATGAAAGGCAGGAACACAAGGAAAAATGCAATCTTAATCATGCTCCAGGAAAACTTAAAAGCAAACCCTATGAGCTTCCCAATAAAACCAAATAAGCAAACCACAAAAAGAATTGTCAGTAACATGATCATCACCATCCTTCTATATATGTACTAACAACTGTTTTCTGTCTATGGTCATATTGTAAGCAAAAACATGAATCTGTTACATATCAAGTAGAGCAAAAAACATATCCGTATTTTCCATTCTTTGTGACTTAAAAGAAAAGCAGACCACCAAAGCTGATGATCTGCCCGGAATATAGCATTTTATTCAGTTTTTATTTATTCTTCTACGCTCTCTGCCTCTTTTTTATTTTTCTTCATAAGCTTGAAGCTCAAATATAAAGCAGTTAAAAACAGGCAGAAACCGTATCCCTGTATTAGACCCTTAAAATATGCTGGCATATCGACAAAGCCTGCAACTATAATCATCATAAGTCCTATACCGTTTGCATATCCATACTTGTTGTTTAAAAAGTTCATCTTTTTTCATCCTCCAAAGTTTATTATTTTGTATTTTTAATATCTGTTTTTTTACTTAAATATGAGCATCAGGCCAAATCCTATGCCGCCGCATACCACAGCTGCAATAACGGCTGATATTATTGTGGTCAAGGCTTTCTGGTAGGGCCTTTTAGCCTCTTCCTTTATCTGATCGGTAGGGGATAATGTTTCTCCCTTTGTGAATGCAATGATCTCCTTGTAGGTCTGTACATTGTATTCCTTTTTATACTTCTCAATTCTTGTGGCAAAATACATTGTGCATGCAAACAATACCGCGAATGGGATGAGGAACCAGAACCCAATAGTAACTGCGAGTATTGGTGTCGTGATAAGAATAGCTATTATAGAAATAAGCATTCCTATCGCATAGGTGTTCATCTTGTTAATGTCAGCCTGCGTCTGTTCTGTGATGATTCTTTCCATTTTTTCAACATCTCCTTTTAATAGTTGGTCTACGGAGACATCGAAGATTTCGCTTAGCAGCAACACGCTCTGAATATCAGGATAGCTCTTATCGTTTTCCCAGTTTGAAATTGTCTGTCTTGAAACAAAAAGCTTTTCAGCCAATTCATCCTGGTTGATATTTTGTGCTTTCCTTAACTCTTTAATTCTGCTTCCAAGTTCCATGTCGTATGTCTCTCTTTCCACCTCAGCATATCGAGATATTGAAAATGCTGCCATCAAAAGGCTTTTACATTCGTGTTTTTTGCTATGTCAAAAGCTTTTGACATCCGCTTGTTTACTGGGCTTCATCCCCGTTTAAACCTTTAAATATCGGTTGTAATTTTAAATCACAGTATCTTATTTGTAACCTACTTTAATGAATCCCCTATTATTTTTATTCCCTCACTAAAAACACATCTTCTACTATAACGGCTTTCCGTAAATTAAAAAAGCCCTGTAGTGGTATTTATTTCCACTACAAAGCTTTTCCAAAAACAATTTTTATTTGCAGCACGGTATCAATGCTCGTAAAGTTCCGCAACTTTCTTAAGATTGTCGATGATAGGCAGGTGCTGAGGGCACACTCCCTCACACTGACCGCAGGCTATGCAATCGCTTGCTTTGCCGAAAGTCTTTCCGAGGGTGCCGTAAGTGGAGAAATTAATTGTCCACCCCTTGTGCTCTAAGTCATCGCGCATGTCTGCATTGTAAAGGCTGAAATACTTCGGAATGCAGATGTTCATAGGACAGCCGCCTGTGCAATACGAGCAGGCTGTACAAGGTATTGCAATCTGGCTATTGATAATCTCTCCTACCTTGAGGCAGAGGTCCTTTTCCTCCTCGGTAAGAGGCACAAAATCCTGCATGTAGCTTGTATTGTCTTCCATCTGCTCAAGGCTGCTCATGCCGGACAGAACCATCATTACGTTATCGAGGCTTGCCACAAACCTTATAGCCCAGCTTGGTATGCTCATTGACGCATCATGCTCGGTAAATAGAGCCACCGCTTCATCAGGCATCTTATTTGCAAGTGTGCCGCCTTTTACAGGTTCCATGACGATTACAGGCTTATTGTGCTTTACAGCAACGTCATAGCAGGCTTTTGACTGGATCCACTCACTGTTCCAATCCATGTAATTGATCTGAAGCTGAACAAACTCCATCTCCGGATGATCTGTCAGAATCTTGTCGAGAAGCTCCGGTGTGTCATGGAATGAAAAGCCCACGTGCTTTATAAGACCTTCCTTTTTCTTTTCGAGGACAAAATTAAAGCAGTCCAGACATTCATATTTATTGAGCATATCTCCCTCTATGCCATGTATCAGATAGTAGTCAAAATACCCGGCTCCGGTTTTTTCTAGCTGCCCCTGGAATACTTTGTCTCTCTCCTCTATGGAGTTAAAAAATGCACTATGAAGTTTGGTTGCGAGTGTATATGACTCTCTGGGATGCCTGTCCACGAGAGCCTTCTTCACCACGCTTTCGCTTTGGCAGGAGTGATACATAAGGGCTGTGTCAAAATAGGTAAATCCTCTTTCAAGGAACATATCCACCATCTTACATACCTGTTCGATATCAACATCTGCATCATTGTGAGTGTCATTGAGAGGCATTCGCATAAGTCCGAATCCCAGTTTTTTTGCAGGCATAAAGTCCATATTTTCTCCCTCCTAACATAACTAATACAGTGTATGTATCAAAATGAAATTTTTACATCACACTTTTTCCGGTAGTTCCATATGCGCCACATCATTTAGCATTTCAGTGGTTTCAAAGCTTATTCCGTTTTCCGACAGTTCCTTTTCAAAAGCTCTTACTACTGTGTCTTCTTCAAAATTCTGATGCATTGTCAGGAAAATCTTTCCATTTACGGCAGCTATTTCAACCAGAAGTCCGTTTGCGTTTGGCACGTGAGTCCAGAACTCCTTTATATGCTTTCCCACAGATGGATATTTCCATTTTCCGACATAGCTTACCATGCATGTAAACAGTTTTCTGCCGCCTGACAGCATCATGCCGTAAGTCTGCATTTTTGCCGCTACTGTCGGAGTAGCCTTGGCAATTGCCTTATTCCTTGAAGCAGAAACGGTCATGGTTTTCTGTATTCTCTCCTCGTCGCTTTGGATGAAGGTTTTTCCACGATATGCAGTGCATTGTCTGTCAAAAGGCATTGCTTTGATCTTATCGGAATAATCAAAGAAAACGGTATTGACACAGTTATGATGGGTATTGGGGGCATGCAGCATAGGTCTGGCATTTATTATATAAGACCCCATTATCCCTTTATCTCTGTCAGGAAAAAGCCTGTCAATTGTACGTGCCAGAAGTATCGACACCATGACTCCCGGGCTTGCGTCATTTGCTGATGAAAACTTAAGAAAATCCTTTTCAGGAATCACAACGTCAAATAATCTCTGTTCGCAGGGAGTAAAGCCGCCATCTTCGACCAGTGAAAAAGCAGGTTCAAGCTTGAGAGAAGGAATATTGCTGATATCAATCTCCGGCAACTGATCCAGAGGATCAAGATACTCATCCGGCGTAATCTCATCATCAAGAGTCCTGATGCCCTCGCTTTCAACGTCCCCGTACTTCTGCTTGGTGTAATAGTAGAGCATCGTGGACAGAACCATGTACATTCCTGTTCCGTCACACAGGCCATGATAGAAATCGAGGAAAATCTTATCTTCAAAGTAGCAAACTGCCCACATGTGATATCCCGTTTCTTTTGCACCGAGAGTCACTCTTTCCTTTTGGTTAAGGACAGCAATCGGCTCATTGTTATCTTCATAAAAGATCTCATTATCGTCACGCTTCATCCTTAGAAGAAGGTAGGGGTAACGTTTTGCCGCTGATTCCACCGACTTCCTCAAAATATCGCCATCAATCTCGTCTTCCATTCGGACAACAAGTCTCACACTATAATCTGATCCTTGTCCAAAGCTTCCATAAACGTGCATTATGTCGCCGGCAGTTATTTTTTTCATATTGTTGGGCCCTCATAATCAATGTTCTGTAGCTACTTTGATGCTATTTTCGGATTAACATCGTCTATTAAATTGTACTATATTAAGTTGGCTGACATTCTTAAATTTGCATAAACAATGCACAACGCGGAGGTCATTTTGATACCTCCGCTTTTTGTAGCAATCACTACCGCATTGTTGCGGATGGTCGCAGTTTTATGTGCAACCATTGACCGGCTTAAATACTAATGTTATAGTTATAGATGAAAAAATTGCGGATAGGTGCAAATATTTCATGGAGGAAGTTGTGTATCCAAGAAAACAATACCTGGAAAAACTAATATCAAAAAGAGACAATGGCCGTATCAAAATAATTACCGGTCTTAGGAGAAGCGGGAAATCTGTGCTTCTTTTTAAATTATTCAGAGACTATCTTCTTAATAATGGCATCTCAAGTGATCAGATCATATCTCTGGCTTTAGATGTAATGGAAAATGCAAAATACCGCAATCCTATAGAGCTAGATAAATACATCAGATCTTTGATGAAAGATGAAAATAAGAAATACTATATTTTCATAGACGAAATACAGTTTGTTGCGACGATCCAGAATCCGTATGTGGATGACCCTGAATCCAAGATTTCTTTTATTGATGTTGTGCTAGGTTTTATGCAGATAAGTAATGCCGATGTGTACATCACCGGAAGTAATTCAAAAATGCTCTCCTCCGACATCCTTACTCAGTTTAGGGACAGGGGCGATGAAATAAGAGTTTATCCTCTTTCTTTTGCTGAATTTTATGAAGAATACACGGGAGATAAACGAGGCGCATGGCAGGATTACTATACTTATGGCGGAATGCCGCTTGCTACATCTCTGGACAATCATGAAGAAAAGAGCAAATACCTTAAGGATTTATGTGAACAAACATATATTAAAGATGTACTTGAACGTCATGACATTAAGAACGGCACTGAAGTTCTTGATATCCTACTGGATATACTTGCATCAGGCATAGGCTCCCTCACAAACCCATCTAAGCTTTCAAACACCTTCAAGAGCGAAAGACAGATTTCAATCGGATCTGAGACCATAGAAAAATACATCGGATATTTCGAAGATTCATTCCTTGTCCGAAAAGCTGTAAGGTACGATGTCAAAGGAAGAAAATATATCAGAACACCTGCAAAGTACTATTACTCCGATCTTGGACTTCGTAACGCGAGACTTGGCTTCAGACAACTTGAAGAAACGCACATCATGGAGAATATCATCTATAACGACCTTATACGAAGAGGCATGGATGTTGATGTGGGTGTTGTAGAATACAACACAAAAGATTCCTCCGGGAAAAAAATCCGCAAGCAACTGGAGGTAGATTTTGTCGTGAATAAAGGCAATAAGCGGTTCTACATTCAGTCTGCTCTTAGTATCTCTGATCCAGATAAGAAAGAGCAAGAAATTGCCTCACTTAAGAGGATTCCTGATTCGTTTAGCAAAATAGTTGTGGTTAAAGATTACCTTAAGCCCTGGCAAGATGAAAATGGAATCATTTATATTGGAATCGAGCAGTTCCTATTAGACGATGAACTTTTGAAATGAAGCAGCAAGCAGGCCCTTACAATGAGCCTGCTTGTTTTAAGTTATTCCTTGGGACGGGGTTGTGGGGCCAAATAATACAGAATAATCGTGAAAATTATTTGATCTTGACGCTCTTTGAAAGGCCCTTCTTTACGAATAACTTCTCATAGGTCTTTTTCATCTTCTTGGGAACCTTGACGGTTACGCCGTTTCCGATGCCCTTGAAGGCTTTCTTTGCAAGTGTGTCCTTAGTAAGCTTGCTGGATTTTACATTGATTGTCTTAAGGTTCTTTGCACCTTTGAAGGCATTTGCCCGGATGTTCTCAATGTTATTTCCAAAGGTTACTGTCTTAAGCTTCTTGCATCCGTTAAATGCCTTGGATGCGATACCGGTTACATTGTAGGTAATACCTTCCAAAGTAACTGTCTGAGGCACTGTGATCTTCTTTGCATTTTTGTTGGTTGTACGCTTGTAGTCAACAGTCGGGTTCTGCTTATCTGCTGAGGTTACAACGAATTCTGCAGCCTGTGCCAAATCAGCAAATGTTGTTCCTTCAGCTTTGGGCTCTGTTGCTCCACTTTCTACCTTGGGAGCCGTACTATCAGCAGGCTTTGATTCGCTGTTTCCTGGGGTGGGCTCGGAGTCGGGCTTTGGATCAATAGTTTTATCTTTCCACAGAGCCCTGATGGTCATATCATCAGTTATTATTATAGTTGTTCCGGCAACGCCAAGATCCCATTTATCAAATTCTTTGCCTTCAGGTGCTGTAAATGTGCAGGCAGGAAGCGTATACGGAGAATTAGGTGTCTTTGATACAGCAGCCATACTTCCGCTTCCGCCATTGGAATCAAAAGTAACAGTACATGTTATAAGTTCAAATTTAGCTATAATCTTAACATCTTCTACTCCGATTCTGAAACTATTGTCAGTTATTGTTACATCTCCGGATGCTACCATCCATTCTTTGAACCTGTAACCACTATCAGGTATTGCGGTAAGTATGACAACATCACCTGTTTTACCGGTTGTAATTGATGCTGATGCACTTCCGTTACCATTATTAGAAACGGAAACCGTATATGCTTTCGTAATTAGAGCCTTTTTAACAAGCACATCCGAGCTATCGGATTCGCAAAGGTAATAATTATTGGATATTTTTCTAATGGCAGCACCGGTAGGATTTACTATTTTTATTCCATCTGCAAAATGGATTCCTTTGTCTGAGTCAAAGCAGCCATTCTTATGCTCCAGGTCAAGTGTTCCACCTTCCATGTATATGTTTGCACCACGACCCAGGAATCCATTTGCATATCCTCTGATAGTAATACTTCCATTTAAAGTAAGAGTTTTATTGTTTGTACAATCTAGGAAAACACCTTGCGTGTATGAATTGCCATCGATTTTTATGGGGTCAATTTTCACAGTCCCCTTAATGGTAAGGTTCATATCCTTGGCATATATTCCTACAGTCTTTGTCTTGTTATATGAGTATCCATCATTGATCGTTGCATCATTAAATGTAAGAGTATTGGTTTTAGGATCATACTTTGCAGAGCCTTTGCTACATGGAATATCTTTAGTATTAAAATTTGTGACCTGTGTATTACCCACCCAAAGATTATATTTTATTAACGATAATTTTACTTCTATCGGTGCACTTGCATAATCTGTCTGTTTGATTCCATTAACATCTTCGGCGAAGATATATACATGATAATCAGTTCCCCATCCGGGTATATCCAAACCATATGGTAATTCGAATGTTCCTTCTCCGGGGCCGGGACTAATAGCCTCTGAACTATTTAATTTCCCATAATAAAGAACATTTGCGTTGTTGGAATTTGCTTTCTTATATTCTTTGTCAAGAATCATAACAGAAACTTGTGAAGCATTTGCAGCATTAACTCCGCCTACAGTATATGGTATAGTTATCATTTTTCCGGATACTGAAATATCTTTACCTGTTTGTAATGCCGCAGTCATTGTCTCATCAAGCAGTGTCAGCTTATATTCTGAATTATATACTCCGGCTGAACCATTTATTACTGAAGTAAAAAGAATCGAATCCAATTTTAAATTAAATGCGGGACTTATACCCACATAATTAGAAACAAAAGTATTATCGTCTATTTGTCCAGAAGATCCGACACAACCGGCATATGATGAAAATCTGGCACCATTACGCAGCAACCACGAAGCGTCTTTTTTACGACTCGCTACATTAATTACGTCATATACGTGACGATCTTCGTAATAAACCCATCCATCAGTCGTACTATATCCATAATCTGGATTCAAAACATCTTCTACGTCAAGTAGAAATACTTTTTCGCCATTAAGAGCGGTGTAACTATTAAAGTCATACAAATTGCCATTTGCAATTGAAATATTATGTGCGGCTACTGTACTATTGGCCATGGCTTCTTTTTCAATTCCTGTAAAGCCATCAGGTTTATTAAGAAAAGCATCCCCATTTAGACGGCTATTCACAGCAGAAGTGGCCCATTTATTCCCATTTGAAGAACTGGAATTAAATCTATCCTCATAAAGTGTATTGTCGCAGTCGAGAAGCATGGTTGTACCACCAAAAGTTGTTGTTTTTGGTGACAGCACGCGATATTTTACAGGGTTTCCATTATACGAACCATACCATATATAGCTTCCTTTCCACGCCGTATTATCAGTTCTCTTCTCGGGAGCCCCGATTACGCTTGCTCCAAGTCCGGACACTGTCTTATTCCAATCAGCATGAACCGTTATAGGCTTATCAACTGCCGGAAGTATGGTCAATGCCATAGCTGCAGACATTATAGTCGTCAGCAATCCCTTTCTTATTGCCTTCATCATTTTTCCTCTTCCTCCTTTTCTTACAAAAAAACACAAAAAACACACCCCAAGAAAACTCAGGATGTGTCATATTCCAAGTGATTAAAAATCGATATTATATTATTTGCTGGTGCGAGCTTAGTCATCAGCATCATTTTTCAACCCTCAATCAGAAACTTATACCCCATACCATATGGCTCCTTTATATATCAGAACAGAAAGAGCCTATAATATTGTATCCGAAAATGAATGCTCTTTGGCTACGGAATATGAACAGTTTTATTCATATTTCGTAGTTGACAAAGACAAAATTAGCAGGAATACCGTAAATGATATTCCTGCTAATTATTTATTTGATTTTGAGATTAAATGTTACTTTGGGTCCTCTTGTATTCGTATAAGTATTATAAATATTGATATATACAACCTGACCTTCAGTTAACTGATACGTTACTTTCCGCGAAGCTACATTATATCTGCCCTTTTTACCCGGTATTCTATATGCGAAAGGATAAGAATTTTGATATCCACCTTTAGAATAACCATCAAGATACTTTATTTGATCTTCTATCCCGGTAGGAACAGTATAATCTACTGTAGCTAAACATGACGACTTGCCTTTTGCTCTCAGATGGCTATATGTAAATGTGTATTTCTTGGTTTTAGGTACAACAAATTTTATGAAACCGCTATAAATTTTTCCGGATTTTCCTAATTGAACTTTATAATTACCGGTCTTATTTATAGTTACTGCTTTTGATTCGATATAAGATTCTTGTGGAATATTAAATTCGGCATAAGGAAGCTTCAGCTTTTTGGTCTTAGCCTGAGCTGTTACGGGATTCACCAGAATGATAGTCATTGCAAATAATAGTGCCAATGATAATACTCTTTGCCATACTCTTCTCTTCATATTTAACCCTCCAAGAAACGATGAAAAAATTTTTCGCCTATTAAATGAATTTTAGCATATTTTATTTCATTTGCTACCGCCAAAAGGGGGTATTTTTGTGAATGGTTTTTTGAGAAAAGTTATAGAGTGATCAAGCCATGTTTGTCAGTATTAGAGCTATTCCTGACACGATTAACATGACAATTACAATCTTTTTTATGATCTTGTCATCTATAACCCGGACACTGAGCATTCCTGCACCAAGTCCGGCCAGCATAAACGGAGCCAGAAGTGCTGCTGTTTTCAGAGATTCCATTGTGATTATGCCATACAAGCTGTACAAGGCAATTCGAAAGGTGTTCTCTATCACAAAGACAAGGCAGATATTGGCTCTGAAGGCCTTTGAGCTGTCTGTCACTCTGCCTATATATGCTCCAAGCAGCGCACCTACGCCGTATAGTCCGCATAAGAAGCCGGATAAAACACCGATTATCGTCAGTAAGATTCGGGACTGCTTCGCTTTTCCGGGAGAGATTTCTCTGAGGAGCATCTCTATGCCGATTACGATGATAAGTGCACCAAAAACTATTTTAACAACAGATATGTCTGCATTTTTCAGAAATAATACTCCTGCCACACTGCCGACAAGAACCATGGCCGCAAGCGGAATGCATATTTTCAAATCTATGGATTTGCGTTCTTTCCAGCTGATTATCAGATTGGTGGGATATCCAAGAATCAGCTCAACCGGAGATATATTTATGTTGGCATTTCCAAAGCTCAATATTGAGGTGAAAACCAACGTGTTTGCAAACCCGCATAAACCTTTAACATAAAAAGCGCAAAGTGTTGCTATTATCCAAAATATCATGTGGTATTTTTTCTCTCCATTCAGGGACATCAGTATAAACAAAGTTGTTCCCTATATTTCAGAACAGGCTTAGCTGTTTGTAATCGCATTTTCTTTCAAGCTCAGGCATTTTTTCCTTGATCATGTCAAGTGCGGCACTGCTCTCACACAGATATTCCCTCACATTCTTTTTGTCGATAATTACGGGCATCCGGTCGTGGACAGGGCTCATGGAACTGTTAGCTTCTGTGGTAAGTATTACAAAGCTGTCTCTGTTATCGCTCATATCATAGAATCCGGCAAGATACAGAGGATTGCCATCTTTGCTTGTAAATGTGTACTTGGTTTTGTCCCTGTTCCATTCATAGAAGCCTCCCGCCGGGAGGATGCATCGCCTGGACTTTATGCTTTCGGAAAACATCGGCTTTTCCAGGACAGATTCCGCCCTGGCATTTATCACCAGCTTTTTATCTTTGGTGGTAAGTCCCCAGTGAAGGTCACAGACTTTAATATCAGCTGTTTCTTTTCCCAATAGAAGCGCAATAGCCGCTTTTCCGGGAACAATATCGCCGGCCGGAAGTATCAGCGTCCCATATGGCAGCTGTAACTCGATTTCCACAGCCTTTGCAGTTTTGTCAGCATAGTAATATCGTCCACACATATAACGCCGTTCCTTTCTCCGTTTCCGATTTGGGCTATAAGCTCTCTTGAAAAATCATAAATTACACTCTGCATAAATTGCAACCAAAAAAGAGACCGGGGGGGTAGGTCTCTTTTCGGTAGATGTATAAGATGTAACAAATATTGCACTATGAATTAGATAGTGAATGTTGCACCAAACATATTGATTTTGGGCTCCTTGTTATGAAGCTCAAACAGCTTTTCTCTGTACTGGTCATAGCTCTTAATCTGGCCATTTTTTCTGTTTCTTTTGTTTTCGCTATGTGTCGTCAAATCCTGAATATCTTTGTATCTCATAGTAAACCTCCTCAATAAAACCTTTATTTCTAACTGTAAACTCATTTTTCATGCTTCTTTTTCACTCTCCATCTTCTTCATATGCCGTTTCCTCCTTTCCTGAGAATATATTTATCACATATGGAAAGCGGGTTACGTCATTACACTTAATTAGAGCTGTTTTACACGGAAACGATTGAGGAACGGTCGGATTTTACAAAAAGTAAATAAAATAAGGTTTTTAGCGTTTTGGTATACATTTTCGGCTTGTTTTCACTGGTTTTTAAATCTAAAAGTAAATGAGAAGGCTTTTTTGAGGATTTGGTACCCATGATTTCAAAAAACAGGGATACCAAAATCCTAAAAACGTATTCTCATTTACAAGTTGTGCTGAGGAAGCCCCTAAAAGAGCGCAAAAGGTATACCAAAATGCCCAGAATTCTCTCTCATTTACAAAAAGAAAAGCGGGGGTATTGATACCTCCGCGTTATATAGATGCACTTGTTGTGTAGCTATGTGAGTTTCGCAAATACGCAATTATTTATAGTTTATTACTCTTTTTGCATGATATTTATTCCATTTCTATAGTTCATTTTTCGCAAATCTATTTGTTCTTTAGATTTGTTACTCCTTTTTTACTGAAAACAGAGTAACAAAAGGAAAATTACTGTTAGTTTGCGAAAATATATGGGGATATCTATACATAAATAGGCTAAAAAGAGTAACAAATTCATGAAAAAAGCATTATTGCGAAAAATGCTGTTGACCATAAGAAATCTCAGTTTTTAGAGCGAAAAATCCCACGGTCTCATAATAAGATCGTGGGATTTGATGGATTTATATTAGAATGTTCTGTACGAAAAAAGAAATCTTCTTCAGAAATCTACGGTGTTATATCTGCAAAGGGTTCCCCCATGTAGATATGATGATCCGCCTCAAGTTTAAGCTCTACGCCCTCCTGGAAGATCATAACGATATCGCTTCCGCCAAAAAGGAAATATCCCATCGGATCCCCGGCCTTTACGGAAACGCCGGGTTTTACGGTTTCTTCCCAGTTGCAGGAGCTGACCTGAGACATTCCGATTGGAAGGATTGCGACCAGGCCGTATTTTGTATCAAGTATCAGGCAATCTCTGGTTTCTATCGACTGCCAACCGGGGTTCGAATCCCAAAGAATATATTTCTTCTGGGTACTGTCCCAGGAAATAATGCCGCCAACTGCATCAAGCGCATCTATTTTACGCACTTCAAGGACAGTGCCATCCATAGGAAAATGATAGCGGTGATAATCGTTGACATCCAGGAAAGTGTGCGTCAGCGTTCCATTAGCAAACTCATCCTCATATTCGCTATCTTCTCCGATGATATCCTTCACATTATAGAAACGCACGGATTTTAGCTGAACTCCAAGGTCAATCTGCGAATTTTCATCTATTTTCCATATGCCCTGAGGGGTAGAATCTGCAGGGGCAATTACGTCTGCATCAGCAAGAGGACGAACTCCGGGATCTATGAGCTTCCTGGAAAACCACTCGTTAAAGGTCTTCCACTCATTAGTATCCGCGTACCACCCTTTTTTCATATTAAAATCTTCATCAGCTACTACGCGGGCATAGTAGTCATCGTTCCAGCTCTCTTCGGTTGAAAGGAATTCTCCCCAGTCTTTGCAGTAAGATTTCACCCATGAAGCCACAGGCTCGTGGTATTCAAGGCAGGGATAATAGTAGCCTTTCCCGGCAAGCTCCGGTAGAGGCTGATCCAATAGATAATAAAAATAATCCAGACTCTGGTCTATGCTCGAATAAAGTGAAGGATTTTCAACATCCAGTATATTCCAGGGCATACAGGTTGCTGACCAGTCAAGAAAAGCATAATAATCATCAAGCGAGCGCACCGGGTTTGTCTTTTTATCGGGATTGTTCACCGAAGCAAGCATGATTGATTCTTCCATCAGGCTTTTTAATTCCGGATCCTCATCAAGCATGGTCATAAACTCGATTGTGGTTTTGGCATGGGCAGTCTGGGTATCCGACTTTGGCTGAGCATTGTTGGTACCCAAAGAACACCCTGAAATCATTACAGTTACAATCATTGCAGCCAGCATATAAGCTTTTCTTATTTTCATTATCAATACCTCCTGTAAAAGAATCAGTCGGCTATTACTTAACTTCAGTTCTGGGGTGCGTGATAGTGTTCAAGCGCATATTCAAAGCGCTGAAGGAATTTCTCTACAGTCTCCCTTGTAATCGGACTATCGGGTTCATACAGGTCAAAGGAATGGTACATTCCTTCTATAATATCCACTTCTGCCTCTACTCCGGCCTCCTTAAGCTTTTTTACAAAAGCAAGAGTCTCGTCATAAAAAGGCTCATCGGTGCACACAAAGGTATAGCAGGGCGGAAGGTTTGTATAATCCGTCTGCCTTGCGGGAGCAGCATAAGGAGGCACGGCTTTCTTTACATTCCTTCCGAGGTAAAACTTCCATGCCATATGGTTTTTTCTCGTATTCCAGACTTTGTTGTGATTATCCCTGGATGACCCCGTATCAAAGTTATCGAGCATGGGATAAAGCGGCATCTGATAGGCGATATTCACGCTCTTTTTATCTCTTGTGAGCATGCAAAGCGCTGCAGTCAGGCCACCTCCGGCACTCTCCCCTCCGACCATTATCTGATCATCGCGGATTCCAAGATCCTTCGCATGTTTTTTAATGTAAAGAAGCGTTGCATAGCAGTCCTTTATTGCGGCGGGATACGGCTCCTGCCATGACAATTTATACCCGGGTGAAACAACTACGACACCGAATTTCTTAACAAGGTCAATCGCCCTTGTCATGTATGCCATTTCCTTCATGCCGGTAGCAAGACCGCCGCCGTGCATCCAAAGAACGCAGGCTGCGCCGCCCGCATAATCTTTAGGCTTTATAACAAGTGCATTTACCTGTCTTTTTCCTGCTCTGATGGTTATCTTTTCCTGAACAACATCATTGTCAGGCCACAGTTGTATTCTTACCATAAACGCTCCTTTCAAATCTTAGCTAAAGCTGCTTTTTCGCAATTCTGATGAGCTCCAGATCAACCAGAGGTTCGTCCGGGGTATCATTTTCAAAAACGCTGCGATTTACAAATCCCGGTGTGAACTTAAGGATTATATGATTTCTCCATAAGAAAAATACCAATATTACGCTTATTCTATTATTTCAGATAGAAGTAAAAATTATCTTAATTCAAGATAAAAATAATCTTATTATTGAAGATTATCTGATGCCGGAAAAATTTTTAAAAAAATTTTTTAAATCTTTGCAACATTTTTCATCCCCCGTCTGTATATAAGGTAAAGGCGCAAATAAAACAGCCAAATATAAAAATTCAAAAATAAAAAATGATAAAGAAAAGAGGAAAAAAGGTATGAAAAGAGTGTATTCAAAGGTTATGGGTGTTATTTGTATGGCAGCTACAATTTTCAGTGTAGCAACAAGCAGTGTTAATGTATCTGCAGCAGGATTTTACAATCCTTCAAAGTCACAGGGACAGACAAAGACAACTTCTCAGAGCAGAACAACTACAGGAAGCAGTACAACAACCGAGAGAAAGTCAACTTCCGGTAATAAGACTTTACTTACAAAGGAAAAAGAGACTGTATCCAAGAGCTCATATCTCACATCTGAGCAGGAGAAAATTCTTGCCAAGCTTGAAAATGATTATTCAAAGATCAACTGGGGTGTACAGTACTCTCCCAAGGATATGGATGGAATCATCATTTCCGTTTCTTCTTATATGGAAGACACAATGCCTTTTCTTGTGATTGGTATTACAAATATTTACAATGATGATGTGACATTTTCAGCAACAGGCTATGCTAAGGGAAAGAGCGGACAGGAAGTCGCTGATATATCTATCTATGAGACAGCTATAAGACCCGGTAATACAATTATAAAATCGGTATACTGTGACAGCACACCTACCGGAGAGATTCATTGGGATAACATTGAACTTCCTGAAGTATATGAAACTAGCGCTTATGCTACAGGAGATTGGACTTTCACAACAGATAGTGATGGTTACTACATGGTTGACTACTCTATTAAGTCAGATGACTATATGATGCCCGGATATGTAACAGCTGTTCTTGTTGATTCAAACGGCAATATCCTCGATATGGCATACAATTTTACTACTGATAAGGGATACACAGTATCAGACAGCATCAAGTTCTACGAGAAGGAATACTCCAGAAGAGTTGCTGATGTAGCTATGTTTACAAATCCTTTGATTGAGGACTAAAAAATGAAGTAATTAAGAATTGAACAGGCATTATTTTGGGGACCGTGCACTTAGTGATCAGTGCGCGGCCCCTGTTATTTTTTCTATGCCAATATTTCCTTTAGATAGTCCGAAAGCACTTTTGCAGCAAGGCGGTGGCCTTCCGGATCCGGATGAAGTCTGGCACCAACATGTATATCGCTGCAGTCTGGAAGCCTTAGATATGTAACGTTGTCCCCGGTTTCTTTGTTATAAGTATCTATAATCTGCCAGATTACATCTTCCATGTCATTTCCAAGCATACCGTAAGCCCATATGATTTTTGCACCGGGATTATTTTTCCTGATATCACCTAAAAAGATATTTCCGGTGGTCGTGAATTGCTCGAGAAATTCATCTTCATCCCAGATATCAAGCTTCATTGCACTGCTGTCATTCGTCCCGAGGTTTATTATGACCGCGTCTGTTTCAAAATCAGTAAAATCCCATTTTTCCATGCAGCCAAGCGCTTTGGACTCTTCACAGTTTTGTGCGGCGCAAACATAGGGGTATATCTTTTGCATTGAACATTCGCAGCTGCCCTCCCAGGAAGCAAACAGCCCCCATCCGCTCTGGCTTATTATGTTGTAATCAGCATCCAGAATTTTGGCGGTCATGTATGTATAACTGCTTACATGGTCAAATACAGTGGGCATCCACTCTTCACGCGATAGAGCAAAACTTCCCTCTCCTGATGTAATACTGTCACCTATAAATTCCAGGCTGAATTTCCTTTCCTTCACAGGCACAAATTCTCCATCTGTCTCAAAAGAAGAGATTTTTACAACTGAAGCGCAGCTCTCAGCCATTGACTGTGTACTTCTTACAACTCTGATCGACGCCGCATGAGTGGAGTCAAATCCGTTCATCAGTTGATATCTGTGTTTTCCCTTTAGGAGAGGGAAATGCATGATTCGCTGATCATCTATAAATACATCAATCCAGATTTCCAATACATCATAAACAGCCTCTATATCAGCATACAGATGCCCTGCTCTTACATTTAATTCAATTCCGCTTCCTGTCCAGAATAATATAAGCTCATCCGCTACGGATGAACATCTTCCCCATATCTTTTTATGAGGTATATCCGCTACTTTATATTGCATACGTCACTCCTTGCTCTGTCGTTTTTTATTATTCTAATTTAGATTAAAAATTTTTTTAAATCTTTGCAACATTTTTCCTCCCCCATCTGTATATAAGGTAAAGGCGCAAATAAAACAGCCAAATGAACAAATTAAAAAAATTAAAATAAAAAAGGAAAAGAGGAAAAAAGGTATGAAAAGAGTGTATTCAAAGGTTATGGGTGTTATTTGTATGGCAGCTGCAGTATTCAGCGTAGCAACAGGCAGTGTTAATGTATCAGCGGCAGGTCTTTACAATCTGACTTCACAGGCAAAGGTACAGCCTGCAGCATCTACAAGTGGTAAGACTTTACTTTCTACAGAAAAGACAACTTTATCCAAGAACTCATATCTCACATCTGAGCAGGAATCAATTATGAACAAACTGGATACCGACTACAATAAGGTTAACTGGGGTGTACAGTACTCACCCAAGGATATGGAAGGAATCGTTATTTCTGTAGCTTCTTATAAGCATAGTGATTCTCCTTATCTTTTAATAGGTATTACAAACATTTATGATGAGGATGTAACCTTCTCAGCAAAAGGCTATGCTAAGGGAAAGAGCGGACAGGAAGTCGCTGATATCTCTTTCTACGAGACAGCTATAAGACCCGGCAATACAATAGTACAGTCAGTATATTGTGACAACACACCTACCGGCGAGATTCACTGGGACAGCATTGAACTTCCGAACGTATATGAAACAAGCACATACTGGGAAGGTGACTGGTACCTCTCAACAGATAGTGACGGATACTACAAAGTGGACTATACTGTTAAGTCAGATGACTACATGATGCCCGGATATGTAACAGCGCTTCTTCTTGACTCAACCGGCAACATCATCGATGCAGGATATGATTACAGCACAGATAAAGGCTACACATTATCAGATCGTATCCAGTTCTACGAGAAGGATTACAACAGAAAAGTTGTTGATGTAGCAATGTTTTCAAATCCTTTAATTCAGGATTGAGAAGGCTGATATCTACATTAGGAGTATCAAATTGGAACAGCAAGTAAAAAAGTGGTTCCATTGGATGAGTTGTGGGGACAAGCACTCTTCTTTTCTTGGATATTTTGTAGAGGGACTGGCATGGACTGTATTTATTGCCGCGCTAACTAAAATATTTATACCCGTAACCGGCTTGAGATTGCGGCTATGGATCTGGAAAATCATTGTAGTAATAATACTTATAGCATTGCTTGCAGGACTGATAATGCTCATTTTCAGCATTAAAAACGGTCTCCTCCGCGTTCTTGCAATTGTCCTGACAGGGATGCTTCTTATCGGTGGAGGGGAAATATTGATGCTTAGTGGAATGCTTTTCTTTACTCAAACAGAGGAAGTGATAACAAGAGATGGTGAAAAATACGTGATGGAGGTGGAACAATTCGACGATACTTATGTCCGTTTCTATCCATACAAGAATCTCTTTTTCAGTGGGCCCATAAGAATAAAGGAAAGCTATGCCGGCGACGCTTCAATCACCTACTATGACAAGCACGGCTTTGTGACTGTTTCTAGGTCATGCATGAGTAATGAATCCTACGAGGAGCTATGGTACTACAAAAATAGGATGGATTATTATTGAGAAGAAAAAGAGTATTGAATAACGAACCTCCGTCAGAAATGACGGAGGTCCGTTATTACTGGTGGGTGAAAGTATTTGTTGTAGTAACTCTCATAACAAATACTCCTTTTTCTATGCAGCTGACTGATGATCATTTGTATCCATTAGTTATTTCTTGCGCTTTACTTTCAGTTTAACCTCTACCATTTGGGTTGCTTTTCCATAAGTATAGTTTTCACTTGTAGATGTTACCTGAACCTTCACTTTGTAGGTACCGGGTTTTAATTTCTTTTTTAATACGACTTTTCCATTTTTATTGTCGATTGTAATATATTTATTGCCCTGTACTTTTTTATAAGTGACTTTATCACCGTTTTCAGTGGCAATAACTTCAGATATATCGACTGTTTTCTTCTTTTTTTCCTGCTTCGTTACTTTATATGTCTTTTTCTTTGCTTTAGCCTTAAACTTACCTGCATTTTTAGTTATTGTATAATCTGCCGTTGCCATGCCGGTTACATTTCCTGATCCAGCTACAGATACAGAATAATCACCTGCCTTATGTTGAGCAATTCTAATAGTAGATGCAGAACCATAATGGCCTTCTGTACCTTTTGCTGACCAGCTATAAGCCATTTCATTTTTAAGTGCAGAGCCATTTGCAAATGTGACGTCCAGTACTAGGCTGGCATTTTCATCGGATGTATACGTAAAATCTTTAGCACCCTCTACTTTAACGGTAACTCCTGATATCTCGGCAGGTTTTAACTGCCAAGATATCTCCTTGGCGGCAGTGGTTCCATCAGTCCATTTATATCCGCTTTGGAGGGTAGCTGTTGCAGTATAAGTGCCTGCGTTAATTGCCCTATATGCACCTGAAAGTGTATATCCTGTACCTTCAGCTACACCTTGCTGTTGTAGTCCATTGTTATAATATTTTGTTTCACCGATCGGAGGGGTGGCGGTGAGGCTCTTTTCAGGTGAACCTTCTTCAGCAGGGATAGTTATGTCGTCATTTCTGGGTGAGCCGAATATACTCTTTCCAACTACCTGATCACCGTGTTTGACCTCAACATATAACTTTGCTGCAGTGCCTTCTGGAAGTTTTGAACCACTTCCGGAAGATAGGATTACCTCAGCAGACATATCCTTTGTTCCGTCACCGTTATCTTTTTCTACGGTAGCATCAGTGGTTCCCTCCGAGTTAATATAGTATGTTTGCCCATCCATATTTACTCTTCCAAGGTTGCTTCCGTTGTCAGTCATACTTACTACACAGACTCTGACCTTTGTTTCGCCGGAGGGATCTTGATATTTAATTACAATCTTGGGAGGATTTGTGTTGTAATAGGTTTTTGACAGAATATTTATGAATCCGCCAGCTTTTACACTTATTCCAAGGTCAGGCATCATAAAGACTGTTGTCATCACAATTGCCATCATCAGGGCTAGTATACTTGCATATCCTTTTTTCATTCTCTTCATATAAGCACCCTTTCCTCTCCGCCAGGATTCTGGCTATTTCGGCAAATTTTGCAGTGTCCTTTTTGTAATCAAAAAGGACAGATATATTGTATCTGTCCTACGCATTATGATACCATCGCACGCCGGAAAATCCAATGAAAATGCCTGATTTTATGCTATTTTAAGCCTCTGTTAAGGCGTTTTTAATAAAAGTTTTACTCTCCTGTTTTATAATGTTCACATTAGATATGCTCAAATTATAGATGTTAATGACAGGTGGTGATTTCTATGAAGAAGCGGATAACCTACAAGATTTCAGAAGTACAGGTGGAGTATATACAACAGCACACCTTCAACATGCTCTACGACAAGACAATGTATTGGCTGTATTCTGAGAGGATGCCATTCCTCCACCCTTTCCTTGAGAGGAAGAAAAAAGAGAATGTATCACTTGAAGATCTTCTTGAGTACTGCAAAAACCAGCAGATTCAGGTATATCCCATGACCGTGAGGAAGAACAAACTTTTTACGGATATAGCTGCATATCTTGAGATGATCAATATGAAAAGACGCGGCATTTTGATCAAGAGTAATGAAATAGCGGCGCTTATCGTGGAATACACAAAATACTGCCTTGTGAACTATCCGGCTGATACAAGCACGGAGTCTGTCTGATAAGAGACGATTTCACACATTTTACACAAATTGGTCACTTTCTCTTACGATTTTATCTGTATTATATAACCATCAAGAGATCAAAAACTTCTCTTGACTCCCTCATAAGAACACACACTTTTCTTCATTAAAACAAGGCTGGAGCTTGCGTGACAAAGCTCCAGCCTTCCCCATTAATCAGGTTTTCCACTATGAATAATACTTATCTTCCTTGATCAAATCTTATTAAAATGAATCTGAACAGCAGGATATACTCCGTAAAGCGGGTCTAATGCAAGACCTCCATTCATCAAAGCTCTACCGGTATATCGCATACCCTGTTCGCTTCTCTCCTCAATTCCGGCTTCTTCGGGGGAACCCTCTACGGATTTCAGCATATGATCAATTTCATAAACTGCATCCGGATCAAGCCCCGGAAGCTTCACAAAAGGAATCTCCGGATTACCTCTTACATCTGTAACTACAAGATTTAAAAGCACTTCTGACTTATCAGCAGCCACAAATTCCCAGGCTGTGAAATAATCTTCCGTAAGCTTGTCCGATAATCTGTAATATCTGCCTCTCTGAATAAGCTCGTAATACTTATTGAAAAGAGCTATCTGGCATCTCATCTCAGCACGCTCTTCCTTGGAAAGCTTTCTCGGATCAAACTCATATCCGAAAGTTCCGGACATGGCAACAATTGCTCTTGTGGTAAGAGGTGTTTTTCTCCCGTTCTGGTGATTAGGAGATGCTGAAACGTGACTTCCCATGGTACTTACCGGATAGCCATAGCTTGTGCCCTTCTGAATCTTCAGACGATTTATGGCCTCACTGTTATCTGAGCACCATATCTGAGGTGAATAGAAAAGAATTCCCGCATCAAATCTTCCACCGCCGCCTGAGCAGCCTTCCATCATAACTTCAGGATAGGCTTTTCTTAGTCTACCGAGTAGATCATAGGTTCCGAGCACAAATCTGTGCGGAACTTCACCCTGCCTGTCAGCAGGCATAGCATTTGAGAAGACATTAGCTATTGACCTGTTGAAATCCCACTTGATGTATGAGATGTTGGAAGAATCAAGAATCTTCGACATGCTGTCAAACAGATAATCCACAACCTCTCTTCTTGACATATCAAGAACAAGCTGATTACGTCCCATTACAGGATTTCTGTCGGGATCGCGAAGCGCCCAATCGGGATGATTTCTGAAAAGCTCTGAATCTTCATTCACCATCTCAGGCTCAAACCAAAGCCCAAACTTCATTCCAAGACTGTTCACATGATCGGCAATCTTTGACAGACTACCGGGAAGCTTTTTCTCATTTACAAACCAGTCCCCAAGCCCCCTGTTGTCATCATTTCTTTCGCCAAACCAACCGTCATCCAAAACCAGCATCTCACAGCCAGCATCTGCTGCTGCATCTGCAATCTCGATGATGCTCTTTTCATCAAAATTGAAATATGTGCCTTCCCAGTTATTGATCAGAACAGGTCTCTTAACCTGTCTGAATTCACGCGGGCACACATTCTCACGGATAATGCGATGGTACAAAAAGCTAAGATCATTAAGACCGTTGCCGGTGTATGCCATGATTACTTCAGGAGTATCAAAGCTCTCACCTGATCCAAGTCTCCAGTCAAAATTATTACTTCCGATTCCGCAAACAAGTCGGATGCTACCGGCCTGGTCTACCTCGATTTCCTCTGCATGGTTGCCTGAATAAACAAGCATGAAGCCATAGCATTCTCCGCTATTTTCAGTTGTATCACGGTCACAGAGAATCACAAAAGGATTGTTGTGGTGGCTGCTGGCACCTCGCTTGGAAGAAACAACATGTACGTCATGTGTGAGCGGAATCCTCTCAGGCTGTCTCTCCATTGCATGTCTTCCATGGAAGTGAATCATGTCCATTTTCTTATTAAGCATATCAATCCCCATTGATGCTGCCTTAGTCAATCTGTGAACACTTCCGGATGTATTTGTGATCTTTGCGGATCTCGTGATAATATCCTTTTTTTCAAAAACTGAGTAAATAAGAGTAACTTCTATCCCCGAAGGCTCGTCAAAAAGGCTTATCTTAAGGGTGCTTACCCTGTCCTCTTCGCCTCTTACATGGGGTAACCCCATAAGAGCCTCTTTTCCCTCTATAATGATGTGGCTCTTATATCTCAGATCCAAAGTTCTACTGCCGTTTTCCAGAACAATGTCAATTGCACTTATTCTGTAGTCTCCGGCGCCATCCGTGCTGTACTCAAAGGGAAGGGTGTCAGGTGAAACACCTCTACGGTGCCTTCCTTCGTATGAGTTGCCGGAAAAGCCACGGTCTATCTCACGAACAAGATAGCCCATGTCATTGTTTCCAACGGGTGCTCCATAGTAGGTATGAAGCAGCATGTTGTATTCATTTATCTTTATCTGATATTCAGTGTTTTCAGTATTTAAGCAAAACACTTTGTTTTCTTTGTCAAAACTGATTGCCATATCAGAGCTTTCCTCCTGATGTTGCAATTCCTTCTACAAACTGCTTCTGGAAAATGATGTAAATAATTATCATAGGAACAATTGCAAGCACTGCTGATGCCATCATTGCGGGATAATCACTGCCATACTGTCCCTGCATCTTTGCAAGACCTGCACTAAGTGTAGTTGTGCTGGCATTTGTGCAGACGATCATGGGCCACATAAGATCCTTGAACGCAAACAGCGCAGTAAAGATTCCAAGTGAGATCATTGCTGATCTTGTAAGAGGCATCATTATGAAAAGGAATGTCTGTCCAATATTACAGCCATCAATGGCCGCCGCCTCTTCCAAATCCTTTGGCAGACTTTGATATCCCGTCTTCAAAAGGTAAGTTCCAAATGCTGTAACAAGCCCCGGGAAAACCAGTCCTGCTGTAGTATTCATCAGTTTTAGCTTTGAAACCATTAAGTACTGAGGTATTACAAATACCTGAGAAGGAATCATCATCTGGATAAGAACCAGGGAAAACATAAACTTCTTTCCGGGGAACTCGAGTCTTCCAAATGCATATCCTGCCATTGTTGCTGTAAGGCAGGCACAGATTACACGGAAAATAATGAACAAAATTGTGTTCTTGTAAAGAGTTATGAAATTATAACTCTTCCATACTGTTCCGAAGTTTTCAAAATGCCATCCATGCGCAGGTAAAATGTAGAAAGGATCTACGCTGATTGCTTCCTGGTTTGTCTTAAGTGCGGTAAGGATCATCCATACAAAAGGCACAAGCATTATGATTGCAAATATTATCAGCACTGCATATGCGAGAATTTTACCGATAATATACTTTTTTTTCATACTATCCATAACATGCTCCTTCTTTAATTGTAGAATACAATCTTCTTCTCAAGTCTCTGCAGGAAGAAGGTTGCGATCATAATAAATACTACAAGTACTACAACAAGTGTCGCGCCGTAGCCCCTGTTACTGTTTGTAAATGCGTAGGT
The DNA here is from genome assembly GCF_000424485.1 of Butyrivibrio sp. WCD2001. Classification (NCBI taxonomy): domain Bacteria; kingdom Bacillati; phylum Bacillota; class Clostridia; order Lachnospirales; family Lachnospiraceae; genus Butyrivibrio; species Butyrivibrio sp. WCD2001. The sequence continues at coordinate 51,628 of NZ_AUJZ01000014.1, forward strand.
ATAGAACAGGTAAACGATTGATTGTGTCTTATTAAGAGCAAGATTCGTCTTATCCATTACCATGAACATAAGATCAAACACAGTGAGGGCTCCGATAATTCTTGTCTGAACGATAAAGAATGTTGTAGGACTAAGAAGCGGAACTGTTATGTTAAAAAATTGCTTCAAGGGTGATGCTCCGTCAATCTGGGCAGCTTCGTAATAATCTCTCGGTATTTCCTGAAGACCAGCGATAAACAGAACCATGTTATATCCGATTATTGACCAGACACCGATTATTCCTACACTGATCCATGCAATATTAGGATCTGATATCCACGCAACCTTTGTACCAAAAGTGTTGTTGATAAGTCCGAACTGCTGGTTATATAGCCACTTCCATACCATAGCTACTGCAGCAGGTGCGCAGACCATAGGAAGGAAAAACAGTGTGCGGAAAAATCCCTTTCCCGGAAGCTTATTCTGAAGAAGTACTGCAAGTATAAGAGCAATCACAATTCCAAGAGGAACCTCAACGATTGCATATTTTACAGTATTCCACAGGGATTGCCATGTTTCACCTGCTGTAAGAACAGCCTGATAATTTGCAAGACCGACAAATCTATTTCCTTTTCCGAAATCTCCGGTTTTACAAAATGACTGGTATACAGTATTAATTGCCGGATAAAAATTTAATATGATAAGTCCCAGCATGGTAGGTGTAATAAAAGCCCATCCCCAAATAGCCTGCCTTTTCTGAGACGGAGTCATTTTCCCTTTAGCCATGATTATTCTCCTCTGTTATATTACTCTGCTGCTATAGCATCCTCGATAATCTTCTGAGCATTGTCACATGCTGTAGCCATTGCTGCCGGATCATCAGGGCTCTGCCATGCATCAAGGAAAGCACCTTCCTGCTGAAGAGCATCTTCCCAAACAGTTGTCTTTCTTGTGTAAGGACGGAAGTAAAGATCTCCCTCTTCCTCGGCTCTTACAAATGCTGAAACATCCATTCCCTCAAAAGCGCCGGAGAAATCTTCTGAAATTCCCTTCATACCGCCCATTGTTACACCAAGCTGAGCCTGCTTCTTCTGACCTTCCTCTGAGCAGAAGTAAGAAATGAGGTCGTAGCAAGCCTGAGGATCTTCAACAGCTGCATTTGCTGCCCATCCAAGACCGTTGTAGCAAGAATATCTCTCGCCGGCATCACATGAACCATTGCCGTTAACATCTGCATAAGGAAGCATTGCCCATGCATAATCTGCATGATTTTCTGCTGTGTAGAATGTGTTGATCATCCATGAACCCTGTGTGATCATAGCTGTCTTACCGGAGATGAAAAGTGAATCTGTTCCTGTCTCAGCTACTACAGACTGAGGAGCGCCAACAGAGATAAGCTTTCTGCACATCTCCATACCATTCTTAGCTTCGTCGGAACCGATTGTTGTTCCCTTGTGATCTTCTGTGATAACCTGTGCGCCGTAATCGTAAACAAGGTTGTACCATCCATCCTGGTTGTTGGAAGTGTTCATAGCCATACCATAAACATCGCCGTTTGAACCCTCGGTGATAGCCTTAGCTGCCTCGTACATATCTTCCCATGTCCAGTCATCTGTAGGATATTCTACGTTGTACTGATCAAAGATTGCCTTGTTATAAAGAAGAGCGATTGTGTCATGATCCTTGGGAAGTGCATACTGTTTGCCACTGCTGCTGTAAAGATCCCAAACACCTTCGTAATAGTTGCTCTTATCGATAGAAGAATCATTAGCAATGTAATCTGTAAGGTCAAGAAGAATATCATTCTCCATATACATCTGTGCTGTGTTGGAATGCATCCAGAATACATCGGGCATATCTCCGCCTGAAGCACCGGCTTCAAGAAGTGTCCAATAGTTATCCCAATCGATAACCTCGATGTTAACTTTAACACCGGACTTAGCTGTCCAGTCATCAGCTATCTGCTGGATTCCTGCCTGCTGGTTTGAATCCCAGATGTTGATTGTGATGTGGTCTGTCTTATAATTTCCGGAAGCAGTGCTTTCTGAAGCAGTGCTTTCTGAAGCAGTGCTCTCGGTATTCTCAGTAGTTGCCTGAGTGTTGTCTGCTGAAGATCCGCCACAGCCGATCATTCCTACAGCCATCATAGAACTAAGAACAAGTGCCAATACTTTCTTTTTCATTTTTTCTTATCCTCCATTTGTTTTGCAGATTTATTTCTGCTTTTTTGTTTGCCTGACTTGCTTAGTTTATCCATTACAAATGTTTCTTTACATGTTATTATGTTGGTAGTATTTGTCATTTTGTGAGGTGGTTATTTTATGAATACAAAAACAGATGGACCCGGATTTGATTTTTGCGCTTTTCTTGACTACGACAAAAGCGATGAAGTAAGGCTTTATGAGATAGGACGTTATGTGGCAAAAACCTGTTATTCATACGGCCCCGTTATACGTCCTCGCGGCATTTTGCATTATGTGACTTCTGGCAAGGGCATGCTTCAGATTATGGGAAAAGAATACTCTATCCATGAGCAACAGATTTTCTTTATTCCGGCAGGTATCAGTGCATACTACATAGCTGACAGCGAGGATCCCTGGACATACTGTTGGGCTCATCTCGGAGGTTCTGCTATGCTTGAGCTTTTTAACGAATGCGAGCTCAATGAGATGCAGCCTGTACGCGATGTTAAACTCCGGGAAGGCGAAACAAAAAGCGCTCTTCAACGTCTGATGGACGATCTTTTTGAAAACTATGAAAGGGAATACTTCAGCATTGCCAAAACCTATGAACTGATGGACTTTCTTCATTCTTCCTATGCCCGCAGCGAGGAAGAAACAAATGAAAGCCTGCAGCTCCAGTACGTCCGCACAGTGATAAAATTCATACAACTTAAGTTTTCAGAACCCATCCATGTAGAAGACATAGCAATGACCTGTGGCTTAAACAGAAGCTATTTATCAAGGCTTTTTCATGAAGCAACAGGCTCTACAATCAAGGATTTCCTGTCAACTTATCGTGTTAACATGGCTAAAAATATGCTGAAAAAAACCGACAACACAATACAATTCGTTGCATTTGCTGTCGGTTACAGTGACATATTTACTTTTTCAAAAGCTTTCAAGAGAATAACCGGTATGTCCCCCAGTGAATACAGAAGTTCTCCTGATATTTAAATGTGCCTAGGCTTTATTTTTTCCCTTGCCATAACGGAACGGTCTTGCCACATTGACATTGAAGAACTCTATAAGCGGCCCCATGAAAAATCAACTACGTAGCCCACAAGGAACAAATTGATAAATGTGGCTATCACAACACCTCCAAGAGTCATAGCAAGGCGTCGCTTCATTTCGTTATCAATCTTACTAAACATATTCGTGTCCTCCAGGTAAGAATGATATCAAAGCGATTTTTTGTAAACAATGTTATTTTGTGAGGTGTTGAAATTCATTGAAGTTCTAGCTATTTAATTGTGAAATCAAACTGTACATAGCTTGATCTGCTTCCGGAAACATAGAATTCTATATACATCACAGTGTTTTGATAGCATGCAAAACCGATGCGTCTTGTCTTTCTGGCCATACCGGTATTTTTAGAGGCAAATAAACCACTGGTTCCGATTCGCTCCGAATATAGATATCCGTCGGGCTCCATCAATTTTTGCAGAACATTGAAATATCCGTTCACATAGTTTTTTCTTTTGTTTCCATGAACTTTATTTACAGTAAAATAATAGTCTTTTTCCTTGGGAGCCATGAATCTTATGAGGCCGTAGGCTCCGGAATTCTTCGGCTTTTTAATCTTGAATCTATAATGTCCCGGTTTTACACGATATGCGATGCTGTCGAGATAAAGCGGATCATCGTTGCTGAAAGTGTGCAAGGTTTTAAGTGTTTTCTTTCTTACTTTAGCTTCTACGGTTATGGGATTAGCCATCGTGGTAGCCAAAATCAAAACAAGTACAAGGGACAAAAATTTGATAACAATAGATTTTTTACTCTTACCCATTTTGCAATCCTCCATAAGAAAACTTCAGTCTTTTACCACCTCTACAGGAAACTAAATCTCCTGAATCATATTTTATGAGTGTTCGAGTGAAAAAACTATTAAATTTTTATAAAAAAGAGTTTTATAGGCCGTTGATACTATAAGCTAATAATGTATGGAGAAAAATATGAAATTAAGGAGTAACCTAATGAAAAAAACCGCAAAAATTTTGTCAGTGTTCATGGTGTTATTGATGATTTCGCTCTGTGCCTGCTCAGCTAAAAAGACACCGGATAAAGGTCAGGAATATATAGGAATCGTCTCCGCGATGGATAATGAAATAGAGTTTCTGCTTTCAGAGGCAGAAATAGATCATGTTGACACTATCGGTAAGGTTGAGTATCACGTTGGAAAATTGTGCGGGCAGCCTGTTATCATATCCAGAAGTGGAATCGGCAAGGTGCTTGCGGCATCCGGAGCGACTGCCATGTTGAATAATTACAACATTAAGAACGTGATATTTACAGGAATTGCCGGCGGTGTCGGGGATGAAACCAAGGTGCTGGATGAAGTAATTGCTGAGCGCCTTGTACAGCACGATTACGGAATGATTTCGAACGACGGCTTTATCTGGAGCGGAACCGGTTCTATGGGTGAACTTGGTGATGAAGGCTACTACTACTGCGATGAAGAGCTTGTGAAAAGAGCGTACGATGCTGCTGTTTCCGTGGTGGGAAAAGAGCATGTCTTCAAAGGAACAATTGCCACAGGAGACCAATTCGTTGCGTCTGAGGAATATGTAAAAAAGTTAAGCGATGATTTTGGAGCTATCGCCTGTGAAATGGAAGGTGCTTCGGTTGCGGCAGTATGCTATCAGTATGACATACCATTTGTTATTATACGTGCGATGTCCGATAAGGCCGATGGTAATGCCTATGAGAGCATTGAAAATATGGGAGATATCGCCGCAAATAATTCAGGGAAAATTGTTGTCGCCATGTTACTCCAATAAGCCGCTGTTATGAAGCCTGTCATAGATGGCTTTTCCAAGCTTTCCGTGGGCATCCTTGTCAATATGTACTCCGTCTGCGGGGCTTGGTGAAACTATCTTGGAAGCATCAAGAAACGCGCAGCCGTACATGTCAGCCAGCTGTTTATACCATTGTGCAAGCTCTGAGGAAACCTTTGCTGCATTTATAAAATCGAAGCAGTCCTCAAGCCAAGAGCCTTTGCCTGTTGTACCTACAAGCGGAGGTGATATCAGAAGAATCTTCATCTTATCGTTCATGCGAAACCTGTTGTGTGCCTGAACTTTTTCAAGGAATATCTGCATCTCTCCTGCTATATCCATGGAACAGTATGAAAATTTCCTCTTAAGATCATTGCTGCCCAGCATGATGATCATCACATCAACAGGGGACTGACTCTCGATACAGGGAATAACGTACTTGAGGCCGTTTTTCTCACCCTCTGCGGGATCGTCGGTAGCAATGGTTCTTCCGTTGTGTCCTTCCTCGATAACCTTGTAGGAATCGCCCAGAAGTGTCTGCAGCACACCGGTCCATCTCATATTTTCATCTATTCTGGTCCTCTTTTCGGGATCATATCCCCATGTAAGAGAATCTCCAAAACATAACACACGTTTTCTTTCCATTTTGTCCTCCAAAAGTTGTACATATTATTGTTTAGCCATTATATAACAAACCGAGCTCTTTCTTACTTCTTACGTTTTTCGCTAATCTCCTCGTTGGAGTCAATGCCGATATACAGAATCTCCGGGACAAAACCCAAGGTACTTGCGGCGTACCAGCCGCCATCAAATTTATTGGCATCGTGAGCTCCGCTTTCCACTTTTTGATTATATCAAGGTCTGTGAGCGAGGTCAGGTCATATAGAGTATCCGTGGTTACCGCGCTGCTGTCGGTGCAGGGGGTTCCGTCAGGGTTATATGAATTGGTTTTTCCCCAGGCGTTTTCATAGATAAGACGCCCGTTTCGGATTATAATTTTTTAAGGCTCATATGCTATCAAGTTAAACCAGTAGAGCGAAACTATGGCTTATAACTGCTGGATTATTTGCTTTGCACATTTGCAGCAGTTGTTTTTAGTGGCAGTATTCTACCGCATATCTTATTTGGTTTATTTTCGGCAGTTATTTTTTCCATCTAATGGCTGCCGCATTTTCGATTGTTCCTATTTGTAGCAGAGATGGTATCGTAAAAGCTACTGCCACAATTAGCATATTTCACTTTTTCAGCAGACTATACTACTAAATTTATACTGCTGTTATTCGTACTTTTTTGTATTGCAGCAGGGAATATACAAATAATAGGTTTATTGACGTCTGATCATCTAATATCTGGCCACGCAAAGGATAGCTATTATCTCAAAAGGCATAGCCCATTACTCCAGTCGCATATCAAAGGCTTTTTTTGACTCTCCGTTGAAGCCTTTATGCTCATAAAACCTATGGGCATCGGTTCGGGCTTTTCCGCTCTGTAAAATTGCTTTATAACAATGTAGTGATGCTAAATCTGAAGCTGTTAGTTTTCTAAATTCCATGTCTTTTACTCACCCAAAACATACATCTACAGCCCTCGCTGCCCTCTGTCACTAATCTTCCCATTTATAAATTCTATATCTTTTTTCACCCTGAAACTATCAATTGAGTACGCCAGTATCAGCACTACTCCGACATAGACAAATGCCATCCAGAAATTGGTTGGATAGAACCATCCTGCTATAAATCCGAAAAGCATCACTAAGACTGTTATCGCAAAATATTTTACTACATAATACATTGCCATTGATAAAGAAAGATACTCGTCAATCAGGTAATTTACGACTGCGATAATTAAAGCCAGGCCGAACAGCTTGAGGACAAGCCCTATCTCCTCTGTGACTCCTGCCCATATTATGGAAATAGCGAATACGGACAAAATCATCAACGCCGCCAATATGCAAGTATCCCTCAGAATTATCTTTATACTCTTCATTTTTGGAAAACCCTCTTTATATCCTTCAAGTACTTTCTGGAAACAATCAGCATCTCATCATTATCAAGCACTGCCTCAAGGTGACTATTCCTGACCTGCCGGATTTCTTTCAAGTGATCCGTGTTCATAATGCAGGTCCTCGATATTCTGACAAGATCGGTATCTGCAGTTATGGATAGCATCTCCGGCATGGAGGAGTCAAGGCGATACACGTCTTTTGCAGTATAAAGGAACAGTTTTCGCTCTACGTTCTCAATGTAATAGACATCTGACAGACTTATTTTCACCCGGCGTCCATCTATGCTTGCAGAAAAGCTTGTATCCATGCTGCTTATCCTGCGAACCAGAGATGTGACGAAATCAGTGTGTTCCGGGTATTCAATTGTGACCGTAAGCGGTTTATCCTTTACCTGTCTTGTTATGATCTGCATACCTTTTCCCTGTCAGCAATTTTATAGTGGTACAAACGATATCTCCGGCGACAGTAAGGATACCTCCCGCCAGGCTCCGGGGTGCCCATGTAAACACAATTTCTTTCATTCCGGCACCGAAAATTATTGGAAACAATATTAGAACTAATGCAAGAAGAACTATTAGTATCGTATCACATCCAAGGAGAAGTGATTGCCTTTTTGTGATGAAAATAGCCCCAAAAAGAAAAATGCCAACAGCTGTCACGGCTGAAAAGACAATATCAAAAGTCGTCCAGATGTCTTTGGTCAGTGGCCCCGGATTTTTGCCTGATAAAATATCAAAAATACTGTTGCACAGACTGTCTGTAGTGGCCGCTACATTCAGGTTGGAAAGAACACATACACCTATTTGGTTCTTATCTTCAAACACAATTCTTGAAGAATAATTCGGGGTACCGCCTGAATGACCTGTCACACCGTCAGCGAAAAGTTCCCAGCCGGAATAATAATCCCCTTCCGACTTGAGCTGTTCTTTGATTTTTGAAAAAGATTCCTTAAAATCTTCCGGGATTTCGCTGTTTCCTAAGCAGATTTCAATCCATCTGCCCATGTCCTCAGTGTTTGAATAGAAATATCCTGCAGGTATGCTTGCTTCCTTTACAGCCATGTGAAAATCGAACGCATGACGGTATCCGAGCCTTGTTCCTTCGACAATTCTGCCGCTATAAGGCATTCCGACATATGTGTTTTTCAGACCAAGCGGCAAAAGGATATTTTGTTCCAGGTAGTCACTATAGGGCATTCCGGATACATTTTCTATGACGAGTCCCAGAAGATTGTAATTCACATTGGAGTATGCATACCCGGCTCCGGGCATGCTGTTTAACTCACTCCCCGAGATTCTGTCAGCCCACTCTGCAAGGGTCTCCGTCGCCGCAGCACTCGGGTATTCTTTTTCATTATTTGTAAAACCGCTCTTCTGCTCAAGCAGATTCCTTACCGTAATATCAGCTTTCCTGGAATCAAAGAAAGCCTCAAATCCCGGGATATAGTCAGAAATTACGCCATTTTCATCAATGACGCGTTCTGTTATCAGCCTCTGAATAGCAAGCCCGGTAAAGGCTTTTGTCATGGAACCTATCTGGTAGAGCCCTTCGCTATCGCCATAATATGAGACATCGCCGTGGTTATAAACTACAACGCTTACGTGATTGCATTTTGTCTCCTGCTGATATTGCTTTATAAGATCCTCTATGTCATTGGGATTTGCGGCCTGTGAGATGCTTCGTAAGAAAACGGTCGTTATTAAAAAGATAGCCAATATGGCTGTGATTCTTTGTGTGCTCATATGCAGCGTTCCTCCATAATTAAATCATAGAGGAGCGCTGAGCACTTTACCATATATCACTACAGATAGTGCAAATATAGCTACACTTGTTTCATGCATAGTTTCAGGATTTCAAAATCAAAATGCCCTTTTCTCCAAGAATTCCGCTGCATTCATCGGTATTATTCCACTTACGGCTATATACAGCCTCAGTATTATCACCGAAATTTATGACGGCATCTGACTCTCCGCAGTTTAAGTATACCTGAAGGCTCTCATTATCACCGATTTTCAGATATGATATTACCCTTTCGTCAGCAACATCATTAGGAAAATGGAAATTCCTGCTCTTACAGGATTGCAGAGATTTTCTCATGTTTATAAGCGTTTTCATCTCTGAGAGCTCGGCATCCTTTTTCCCTGAGTCTATCTCATCCCAGGGCATGCATCTGCGACAGTCGGGATCATAGGATCCATCCATGATTACTTCTGTTCCGTAATAGATGCATGGGCTTCCGGGCATTGTGAAAAGTACCGCAAGCTGCTGATAGAAAATGTCCACATTTTTCTCTGCCTTCTCAATGAGTCTGTTGGTGTCATGCGAATCCAGAAGATTGAAAAGGACGTCATTTACCTGGGAATAATACATAGTAAAGCATCTGTTTATGTCATATTCAAAGGTCTCACGGCCTCTGTTTTTATAAACCCAGAAATCAGCTATCGCTGTGGAAAGCGGATAATTCATCACCGAGTCGTACTCATCTCCCTGGAGCCATGACATGGAATCGTGCCATATTTCACCGAGCAGATAAAAATCGTCCTTCATACGCTTTGTCATATAGCGAACTGCTTTGAGGAAGGAATGTGATATCTCATTGCCCACATCGAACCGCAGCCCGTCAATATCAAACTCATCAATCCAGAATCTGATGATATCCAGCAGATAATCCTGAACCTCAGGATTATTGGTGTTGAGCTTTGGCATGTATTCTGCGAAAGCAAAGGAAAAATACCTTCCGTCTCTGGTGTCGCGTCCCTGCTCCACAGGCCATTTATTTACCATGTACCAGTCCGCATACTTTGACTGCTGTCCGTTTTCCAGGACGTCAAGCCACATGGGATGGTCGCTTCCGGTATGATTAAATACCGCATCAAGCATGACTCTGATACCCGCGTCGTGAGCCTCCTTCACCAGGTTCTTTAAGTCTTCGTTGGTTCCGAAATGCGGATCAACCTTCTTATAATCACGGGTGTTATATTTATGATTGCTGTGCGCCTCAAATATAGGATTAAGATATAGTCCGGTAATTCCAAGCTCCTTGAGGTAGGGAATTTTATCGCGTATGCCCCTGATGTCGCCGCCGTAGTAGTCGTGCATCCCGACCTCGCCGGTCTGCCATTCTATCACATTCTCAGGGTCTATGCTCTTATCGCCGTTGCAGAATCTCTCGGGGAAAATCTGATACCACACGGTATCGTTTACCCATGCGGGAGTCTTGCAGACATCTGCAGGATTCATCCAGGGCATGATGAAATACGAAAGAATCTTGCCCTCCTGATTCATCTCCTCCTCGCTGTAGAAACCATCCTCGAAGAAATATACACATTCATCGCACGAGTGAAGCTCAAAATAGTACTTACATCTCTTGTGCTCGGGGCAAAGCGTTGTCGTCCACCAGATGTGGTCCTTCAATCTTTTCTTGAAAAATATTTCTTCCTTCTTGCCGTTCCAGCGCTCTTTTCCGCCCATTATTCCCGCATCGTACGGATCTCCGTGGTATATGAAAATCTTATCAACATCGTAGCCTGTTTTTATGTTGATAATCAGCTGGTTTTCATCAAGACTATAGCAGTATTGTTCGGACATTCTGTGATATATTGCACCTAAATTCATATTCGCTCCTCTTGTTATGGAAAACGTTTTCCGTTGCAATAAAAACTATACCCTATACGGCCAAATAAATCAATGCCTTATTTTGTAACTTATTTTCAGCATAAAATCTGTGAGACAGGCACCGACTCCGTTTCTGAATTCCTGTAGAATTAAAAGAATACTGATATCCATAGCTAATCCTCCGGACAATATTTCGGCTGCTTTTTATTTTTTCTTGATCGGAATCCACAGTTCGCAGAATATATCCGGCCTGGTCCCATCAAAGTAAAGCTCGTAGTCAGTCTCTTCGGAAGCCTCGTAGCCCATCTGCGGCAGAAACTCCTTATAGAACTTCACCCAGGTCTTGGCGATGCAGTCGCCATCTTCACCCACACATTCAAATACTACATAAGTCCCGGGATTGACATCCCAGATGTGGAAGCCTTTTTTCTCCAGATCTGCCTGATCGAACTGTGCAGTATCCTCGTCGATGATGATGCCGATACCGTACTCAAAGGTGTCCTTTCCTTCTGTAGTCGGACTGCAAAGACCGTAGAGATCGCGCTTTCCATCCTCTCTCAGCATCCAGATCGGCGACAGCATATTCTTGCTGTTGCATTCTCCCCAGAAATCCGCCACTTCGTGGTTGGCCTCGTCGTTAATAATTCCGTTACTGAACTCCCTTACCAGTGCGATAAACTTCTTCTCTTTTGTTTGAACGATACGATAATCCATACTCTTACCACCTTTCACAGATAATGTAATTGTAAGCGGATTAAAAAGCGTCAGTTTGCCGGCTTCTTCTCTGGCTGTTTTCGGCGCGACACCGTGAAACCTTGTGAAAGCCTTAGTAAAGCTTTCCGGTGTTTCGTAGCCATACTTCATTGCCAGATCAGTGATCTTCGCATCGGTCTCTACAAGCTCTTTCCCCGCCAGAGACAATCGGCGGTTACGGATATATGCGTTGGCCGTTAAGCCTGTCACGAAACTGAAAGCCCTGTGAAACTCGTAGCTCGACGTGTGCACCTGCTTCGCTACGTCTTCATAGTTGATCTCCTCGAGAAGATGCTCCTCCATATACGTGATAGCTTTTTGTAATGCTTCGATCCATTCCATGCTTTCTTCCTCCTGCTCACAAGTATATTATGGATGAGTATTGAAAATCGTACATTTCCTCGTTTGCGAAGATTTGTCAGGTCACTTCTTCCTGCCTATTCCATTGTCCGTACTCTTTCTTTTCCCTTTTCATCCAAACCAGCAGGGTGACTGTATTTTTTCTCATATACCCCCTCCGAATTTCATACCTCTTAGTCGGGTCTGCCGCAATAAATCTTTATAGCCCGGAAAATAAACTCGGCAGTCCCCTTACCACCCATTTTTTCTATGTTTTCTGTAAGTTCTCCGCCGCCTACATAACCGGTTCCGAGACCATATAATATATCATTAGTGCAGGTATACATATTTTCGGTAATGAAATCCTGTACTCTCTTAACCTGGCTCTGGACCTCTTTAGATGCAGGATCCATCTCCTTCATGGTTCCGAATTCCTCAAAAAGCTTGGTAAAGTCAGCCATAAGGCCACTTTCATATTCTTTTGTCCAGTTCTTGCTCTTTTCTGCATATTCCTTATATGCCGGAGTCTGGCCCCACTGTTCCTTTGCTTTTCTTGCGTATTCGTCAAGCTTACTACTGTCAAATGCTGTAAAATCCAATTTTCTCACTCCTCTCACTTTAAGGTACTTACAGAGGTTAAGCAGATTTTCAATATGCTCCTTCTTAAGCTCCAGGAGCTCGATCTGCTGCTCCAATGCCTTTGTTTTGTCAAAATCAGATCTGTTTATAATGTCTTTTATATCCTTAAGCGGAAACTCCAGCTCCTTGAACAGTAAAATCTGCTGCATTTTTTCCAGAGCTGCATCGTCATACAGTCTGTAGCCCGACTCCGTATATTCTGCCGGCTTTAAGAGTCCTATCTGATCGTAATACTGCAAGGTGCGTATACTCACTCCTGTCAGTTTACTTACTTCATTTACTGTCTTCATAGCGTTCATCTCCTTCACGTGTAACTATAGCTTAAACTATAACGTTACGTCAGAGTCAACACCTTTTTTAGATTTTTGTCAAAACCATGCATTCTGTTGAATCGGTAAATCCTATTTTTTCATAGAGAGGCCGTCCTAATTCGGTTGCATCAAGACTTATTTCGGTAGCACCCCTTTCCCATGTTTTCTCGATCAGTAGCTCAACCATCTTTTGAGCAATACCCTGCCTACGATATTCGTTTCTTGTGTATACATTCATAAGGTGCGCCCGTTTTCCGGTTAGATGATAAAATGTTGGCATTATCCTGATGAAGCTCATGGACGCACAGCCAATAACAATGTCTCCATCTAGTGCAAGAACAGTTATATGATCGCCATTCAAAAAGTAATCACGACTTTCATTTATCATTTCATCAGAAAACTCGTAATCTTCTGACAGATTATTCACTACCTTAAGCATTTCAAGGCGACTGCTCATCATGCTCTCAATATCATTTTTTGTTGCAACTCTTATATCAATCATTTTTCATCTGCCTCCCATACATTTTTCATTTAACAGATCCTCCTAATTATCAGAACTTTGCCATTTTTATCAAATAAAGGATAAGTAGATGTCCCGGATAAAAGGCATAGAATAGCCATTTCAGCCCGCGTCCCCTTTTTCCGTTATAAAGAAGCAGAGGTATAATACTGAGTCCGGTGGTACAGTAATATCCCATAGTCCTTGTGAGTGCAAGAAATGCCACGCCCACACCGGTTCTGAGAAAATGCTTTGAATTTTTGAATACATAGAACAAAAAGACAGAGATTATAGCAAAAACTGTATAATCTGCTTTGACTAACAGTGCAATAAAGGCCATTGCAATAATAACAAGTGTTCCGCAAATACTCTTTTCCACACTATACTTTCCGGTATCTTCTTTAACTTCTCCACGGATTATGTCAAAGAGTTTCAGCGCAAGCACTGACAAAAAGAACGTCAGCATGATGTTTTGGTGACCCAGCCCTATTTTTCCGTCAAAGGCAAGATCAAACGGGATTTCACTTATCAAAGCAAAAATGCCGAGTCTCAGGATATATTTCTTCTTATCTCTTGTATGAATGTAGCCTTCCGCAATGCAAAATGCAAAAAGCGGCATTGCAAGACGTCCGATCATTCTTGGCCACATCACACCCGGTAAAAACATGTCTCCTACATGATCAAAGACCATGCTGATCATCGCTATGATCTTAAGCATTGTTCCGTCAAGGACTCTTAATCCCTTACCTTTTTCCATAAAAATCTCCCCGTATTTTTCACACATTAGTCGATTGACTGACGTTTAAACAGCTTTTTCCTCGTCCATTCCACTAAGATAGGCCGCGATAGGCTCTATATACCTGATATCCGATATGTCATAGGATGTAGCCATCCTGTCAAACATTATCTTTTTATCTTCAGGCAGGTCCTTTTTATTCCTAAGAGAAGATACAAACATCTTCATTGTAATTCTGGTCGGAGCCTTCATCTTTTCGTAGTTCATGCCGCCCTGGCAGTAGAATACCTTGATATACTCTCTCTGTTCGTCTGTGAGCGCATTCTGAAGAAGCAAATCCACCATATGATCGCCATTAGGTGTTCCACCTACGCAAAACATAGCAAGGCACTTATTCTTCCAATTTACTGCCTTCTCCAGGAACCACTTGGACTTCACAATCTTCTCTGCCATGGCCCATCCGCCGTAGCAGATTGCATCATAGTCATCAAAATATTCCGCACTCTTTTTCTGCGCGTCCTTAAGATCTAGAAGATCCGCGCCTGCTCTGTCTGCAAGCCACTCGGCGTACCTTTTTGTAAATCCTGTCTGTGATGTGTAAATAACAAGTGTTTTCATATTTCCCCTCCTCATTTCATTTAAATTTGTATCTCTCTAAAAAAATATCTATATGCTTTTCAATAGTTTGAAGAGCTTCCTTCTTTTTTCTGGGCTCCCTATCAATCAATTGGACCATAATCGTGATGGGCGATACGAATTCAAGGGCAATTATGGCAGCATCTCCTTTCACCATCTGCCCGCGCTCCATCATTTTTTGGAAAATTGATGTATAAATATCCTGAAGATATGTGAGTTGATGCATGGTAGTCTGCTTTGCAAGGGTAGAATTTCTATATTGCTCCATCGTAATGAGCTTTCGCATCTTTTTGGCGGTGTCATTTTTCAGGGTAAAATGCAGCGTTTTCAGAACGTATGCCTTGAGTTCCGCTCCGGAATTGATCATATCCGCCAGATTACTGCTTATCCCCATACCTTCCTTATATTCATCTTCCGCAGTGTTTATCACGGCTTTCAGAAGATCCTCTTTATTCTTGAAATATTTATATATTGTCGGCCCCTTTATACCGATGGATTCTGCTATTTCATCTACGCTTGTTCCATCATATCCTTTTACAGAAAACAGATCTCTTGCTGCTTTTATTAAAGGCTCTTTAGCGTTTGTTCTTGGCATATAGCCTCACTTTCCCCGCTGTTTATCGACTTCTTCACGGATTGTTTTTCTAACTATCGTTACCAATTATATTCTAACGTTCGTTAACTGTCAATTAATCGTTTTATTAAAAACACAAAAAATACGCAGCCCTGTAATAAGGACTGCGACGAAGTCAATATGTAGACAGCATTAGCAAAATTTCTTACTCTTCAGCAATTATGCCATATAATTCAGGTCGCCTGTGTTTGTGACCCCACACTTCACGGAGGCGATAATCCCGCAGCATATCTAAATCAAGCTCAGCTACGTACACGCCCTCTTCCTCAGGTGCTTCGAACACGCAGGTATCCCGTGATCCGGAAAGCTCCGGAAGATATGCAACACCGTCAAACAAGGTGGAATGCCCGTTGCAATCGGGGTGAGGAGCCGGATAATTACAAGTGACGATGGCCATATCAAGCTCTGCCGCGAGCTCCGAAAACCGGTTCACAAACGAGCTATCATAAGAAATGGCGCATTCCCGGATACTGTCAGCATCATGGGGAAAATTGTATCCGCAGCTCCACATTTCGGGAAAAATTGCAATGTCTGCACCTTTTTCCTTCGCTTGTCGGCATGCTTTAACTCCCTTTTTCAGGTTTTCTTCAAGGCTTCCTTCAGGAAGGAGCTGCAAAAACGCGATTGAAAGGTTCATAGTTTTCTCCTTATGGTTTTCACTAGATTATCGTTTGTGATCAAAAAGCCATTCCTGGTATGCGTCATCCTCCATAACGGCAAGTTCCACATGATGGTAGCTGTAGGTTGAATCGTTCGATGCTTCTGCGCCTGCAGCATTCATCTCATCGTCGGTATATTCCGTAAAATGGACATCCGTGGCACCAAGATCGGTAAGCTTCTTATAGGCATTTCTGCTCTCCGTAATGGGTATTGTGCCATCATGTTCTGCCTGTGCAAACCATATTGGGACATCCTTCATTTTTTCCAGGTTCGTGGAAGCGGCGGGACCATAGTTAAGTGCCGGGCATAATGCAATAGCACCTGCTACGTAATCCGGATATTTCTCACAGAACTCGATCGTAGAAAGGCCGCCGAAAGAATTGCCCATCACGTATATCCTTGACGGATCAACTTTTCCCTCGGATACCATCGTATCAACGAGGGCTTTTACTTTATCTAAAGCAGCTCCTCTTGTAGCGGCTTCATAGTAGTATTTATCCGCTATCACCGGGGCGAGGACATAGCAGGGACGTACCTTCTGGTTTTCCGGCTCAGCCCATTCCACCGCTGTTCTGTATGTCAGCAGGTTATCGATATCTCCGAATCCATGGAAAACAATGACAATCGGCATATTTTCAGTAGTTTCCGGAGTAAACAGATGATATTCAAAATTGGCATCATCTTCCATATTTGCGGTTGTAAAACTGTCTGCGACAGGAGTTACCACGTTCTGCACGTCCTCGTAGGTAAATGAGAGATTCGGATCAGAGTTGCAGGTAACAGTAAAATCCTTTACATAGAAGAATTTCTCCGGAAAATCTTTCGGAATAAGCGTTATAGTGCGGTCCACTACTTCTACATTTTCAAAAGCACTTTCGAATTCATGCAGCGATGTATCCTGCCACTTGTCAGCATGGCCTTCCATATGGAAATCCGCAGCATTTAAAGATGCGTTGGCCAGTTCAGCCATTGTGATAACAAATTTTTCTGGATATTGTCCTGTTTTCCTTACAGATGTAACGATTTCTACATGTGTGATATCCATATTTGACTTCGCCCCTTCCTGCCCGCTATTGGACCGACTATTACCCATAACCATTCCCAATATATAGGGAATAAGCCATACAACCCACACAAACAGGCTGAAACGGTGAAATGTATGCATGCTCTTTTCATCTTTCTTAACAAGAACAACCGTAGCCCATACTGCATGGATCAGCATAAGAACAATTGCAATAGCGCCTGTTATTCCATGAAGGCTGACAGCTGCTGCATCTGCAGTGGATGTGAGCTTAGTCATAAGATGCGTTCCTGTTCCGTCACATAACAGGCCTGCCCAGAAAAAGAATAAATGAATCGGCTTTAATTTCTTTCCGATTCTCTCCGACCACACTCCGACAGTGTATAGAATCAGCGCAAGTGTGATGAATATTATCGCTTTTATCAGCGTTTGTGACATAATTAGTTCCTCCAAAAAAACTGTTATATTTACTTTTTCTATAAGCAGTTTAATTATACCAGAAGCGTACATGAAAAACCGCCCGATTCTCTGTTGCGAAAATCGGGCGGTTTAGAATTATTATGCTGTTCCTTCAGTACTTATTCAGTTTTCTCAAGCCATGCTTCCATTCCGCCATTCCCTGCAAATCTTTTCACAAAGAATCCAAACACATTGCGGACAAGCGGACCGGCAAAGAATATCTGCCAGCAAAGTGCCATGGGGAAGTTCATAGCTGTGGTCTGGAGCCATACTGCAACGAATTCAGTGCCTGCGTCCTTGAAAAGGATTGTAGCGACGAAACTCATTAGCGGGCACATCAGACATACTGACATAGCTGAGATGGCAAGGATTATCATGATCATCGGATCTTTACCAGGAGTAACGAATCTAAATGCAAGCTTTTGGGCGAGTTTTCCGACGAAAAGAAGTTCTACTACTACTGCTATGGGCCACATGATCAGCATCTCTTTAAAAGCTGCAAGGAATATGAAATTCTGCATGCCGCCCACATTAAGGGAAATATTGTAGCAGATCATTGCATAGACCATGACAAATGCCATGAATAAAGTGAAAATAACATCCTGAAATTTGTTTTGCGGTAACATACCTGGGGGTTCTCCTTTCATTAAAACCAGGGGAAGACCTCGGGCGTGTTGTTCGTTTGCACCTTGCGGTGTTTCGTTTCCAATGTTACCAGCTCTACATCTTCTATAATTTTGTTCGACAAGCAGTGATTATAGCAGAAAAAATATTTTCATGTAATACTTTTTTTCAGCAGCTTCTTATAGGTTTTCTTTGTAGAAAGCTTCTTTTCCGATTGAAGTAACGTTGCTTCCGATAGTCACGGATTTGGTTTTTTTGTTACCTTTCATGAATCTTGGCGCAATATCGCTGACATTCATGGTAACGCCGTCAGCAACAACTGTATCCGGGATGATAACACTCTTTCTCGCAGAAGTAAGTCCTATTGCACTTACGTTACCGGATTCATCCAATACGCGGTCATACATATTGAACAGGCCGCACGAGGGTATTTTCTCATTACATATTATTATCCCTGAGGATGAACTGCTTACTATGAAGGATTGGAAAATTGATTACAATCCCCAGGGAATTTAAAAAGGTCGAGATTTCAAAGAACGGGCTGATAGTGACCACTCCGGAATTATTTCTTCATGGCATATGAACCTGGTCCGTCCGGGTTAAATACCTGCACCTCTTCGCTGCCAAACAGCGCTTTTTCATCAAGGTCGAACGTATTGACCGTATTCTCTGCCTTTTCCGCGGCTGCTTTTACGGCTTCGCTCTGCTCCTGCTGTTTTTTTAGCTGCTTCAAGTAATCGCTGTCGTATTCTAGCACCTTTGCAAGATAGATGACGCCGGCAAGCTTTAGAACGTTACCGCTCTCATAAGCTATTTTTGCATTCTCTTCTATTTTCTTAGAGGTTTCACTGCGCGGATATTTCTTTAAAACATCCAC
This sequence comes from Butyrivibrio sp. WCD2001, assembly GCF_000424485.1. Classification (NCBI taxonomy): domain Bacteria; kingdom Bacillati; phylum Bacillota; class Clostridia; order Lachnospirales; family Lachnospiraceae; genus Butyrivibrio; species Butyrivibrio sp. WCD2001. The sequence goes on from NZ_AUJZ01000014.1 coordinate 70,411, forward strand.
AGCCATAGGAAAATACGCCTCATCAACATCACAAAGGCAGTCAAACAGGAAGTCGATGCCCTCTGTGTTCTTAGGATTTCCAAGGACTCTCAGAAGTTCAACACCGTTACATACGCAATATTCGTTCTTATATTCCTTGAAATCAAGGTATCGTGAAAGCGGAACATCTTTGCGGTGGATGGCCTCAGCTGTTCGGTTTATTTCCTTGTCGGAAAAAACTCTCTTAAAAATGGCTGTGTTAACTTTGCCACCTTCGGAAGCTTAACTATCATTCCGTCGATTGTATATAGCTCGTTTTGTTTCTTGTTGTATCCACACAGAAGGTCTGTGGGAAAATAGCCGCCAAGAATGCATACCCACTTATCACTTTTGCTTACCTTTATATAGCGGGATTTATGGCCGCTTTTTTTCACATATTTGCTGAAGGTCTCTCTTTCAATCAGGTCTTCCGATTGGGCCTCTCCGAGCATTTTTGAAAAATGAGGGATTCTGCTGTATTCGGATATTATATGAGGATCTTTTGTTGATGTGGACGTCAGTTTGTCTAATTGGCGGGAATCACGATAGAGGCTGATTAGCAAAGGCGCCAGGAATATACTTGTTGCAATAACTATGCCGGTGTGTATTACTGCATCTTCTGACGGAAATAAGGCCTCCAGTTTAATGATGATACAGCCTGTAATAAAAATGGACGCGACCAAATAGCCGGCAGCAAGAACACCATAGGCCAGTATAGCAAGCATCTTTTCAAACCAATTTCCATATTCAATTCGTTCATCTAAAAACCTAAACATTGTATTTCTACTTTCATATAACAAATCTTACAGAGAAAAAGTATACCCTATCGACATCTTTTTTTGAACGATGAAAACACAAATTGTTCACTTTGTATTAAGTCTCGTTTTAGGTTGGGGTGATATTCTTCGCTTGTCAGGAAACACAAAACACCTTTTTGAAACAAGGAGAAAAACAATGAAAAGAATCGAAGTAAAGAAGCTTATTCCTTACGTATCTATAGCACTTATATGTATGACATTATCCGCTTGCGGACAGAACGCGGCGACTGCCGGAACAGCTGCGGAAGAGGTTGCTATTGAAGCGACAGAACAGTTGCAAACTGAAGAAACCGAAACAATAGATGAGAGCACATCTGATATACCTGAGAGTGATGCTCCGGAAAAAGCTGAAGGTGAAGTGCCCGAAAAGCCTGAAGGAGAAGCACCTGATGGAGAAGCTCCCGGCGAGCCACCCAGTGGTGAGAAGCCCGATGGAGAAGCTCCCGGTGAGCCGCCAAGCGGTGAGAAGCCCGATGGAGCGCCCGGTGATGCACCCGGAGGCGGATTTGGAGGCGGCGGAATGAGCAGTGCTGACATAGATTACTCAGGAGCTACCACCATCTCAAGCAGTGACTCGCAAGATGGTCAAACCTATGAAAGTACGACCGCTGACGAAAGCGCTCTTTTAATTGAGACCTCCGATGATGTGACCATCTCGGATGCAACTGTTAGTAAGATCGGTGATTCTGACGGTGGAGACAACTGCAATTTCTATGGACTTAACGCAGCTGTTCTGGTAAAAGACGGATCTACTACAACAATAACAGGTGCTACTATAACATCTGATGCAGATGGTGCAAACGGCGTATTTTCATATGGTGGAAATGGTGGCCAGAATGGCGCTGAAGGCGACGGAACAACTGTTATCATCTCGGATTCAACAATTACAACTACAGGAAATGGCTCAGGCGGTATCATGACAACAGGTGGCGGAGTTACAAAGGCTTCAAACCTCACAGTTGAAACCAGCGGACAGTCATCAGCTGCAATCCGCACTGACCGCGGCGGCGGAATAGTTACTGTTGATGGCGGAACCTATACAACTAACGGTCTCGGTTCACCCTCAATCTACTCAACAGCCGACATTACTGTTTCCAACGCAACACTTGTTTCCAATCTGTCAGAGGCGGTATGTATTGAGGGAATGAACTCTATCACCCTCGAAAACTGCGATATGACAGCAAATAACACACAGACTAACAGCAATGCCACATTTTATGACTCAATCATGATCTATCAGTCTATGTCAGGTGATGCAGACAGCGGAACTTCAACTTTTGATATGACAGGCGGCAGCCTTACAAGTGAAAATGGTCACGTTTTCCATGTGACAAACACTAACGCTGTGATCAACTTAAACAATGTAAAGATAACCAATAAGGATTCCGAAAACATCCTGCTCTCTGTCTGCGATGACGGTTGGAGCGGAGCTGGCAATGTTGCGATTTTAAATGCAGAAAATCAGACCCTTGAAGGAACGATCCTCGTAGGTGACAATTCCACTCTCACACTCAATCTTACAGAGGGCTCAGAATTTACAGGTACTATCAGCGGAGAAATTACAAACTGTAAGGGCGACACTGTTTCAACAGAGGTCGGTGAGGTCAATGTAAGTCTTGATGATAACAGCACCTGGACTCTTACAGCAGATACATACATCACTTCCTTTGACGGAGATGTTTCCAACATAGTAAGCAATGGCTACACATTGTATGTAAACGGAACAGCGGTTAACTAAATAGTGTAAAAATATACAGCTCAGCCTATTATAAGGGCTGGGCTGTTTTTATTGAAACAGGCTTTGTTGATATGCTACTATGAATGTTGATTCACCAAAAACAAGACGAGGTGCGGAAAAATCATGAAAACCGGGATTGTGATGGAGGGCGGGGCTCTCAGAGGGCTCTTTACATGCGGTGTTATAGATGTTCTTTTGGAAAATGGAATAAACTTTGACGGAGGTATCGGAGTATCCGCCGGTGCCACTTTTGGCTGCAATATAAAGTCCAAACAGATAGGCAGACCTTTACGATACAACAAAAAATATGCGGCAGATAAGCGCTATAAGAGCATTACATCCTGGATAAAAACCGGAGATCTTTTCGGAGTCGATTTTTGCTACAATGAACTGCCCTTCAAGCTTGATCTGTGGGATGATAAGACCTTCACGGAAAATCCGATGGAATTCTATGTGGTTGCGACAGACGTAGAAACCGGCGAGGCCGCATATCACAAGTGTTATGACGGGCTTTCCGAGGATATCAGATGGATTCAGGCCTCTGCCTCTATGCCGCTCGCATCAAGAATCGTAGAGATAGATGGCAGAAAATACCTTGACGGAGGAACTGCCGACTCCATCCCGCTTAAGTTCATGGAAGATGAGGGCTTTGACCACATTCTTGTAGTGGAGACACAGCCCTATGAATATGTAAAGAAAAAGCAGGATTTCATGTGGCTCATAAAGCGCGTATACAGACATTATCCTAAATTCATTGAGGCAATCGAGAACAGATATATCATGTACAACGAAGAGAAAAAGTATGTACGTGAGCGCGAAAAAGAAGGAAAGGTTCTGGTGATAAGACCGGAAAGCCCGCTCAACATAAAGCCACTCGAGAAAGATCCTCATGAACTGGACAGGGTTTACAATGCCGGCAGAAATGCTGCAAATAAGCTCCTTTCAAAAGATACATGGTTAAAAGGGAATGCTTTCTAAGCACTTCTAATTTACGTTGTTTCTACCCTTTTCAGAGAATGCACACACAATCATAGCACCAATTAGCGCCGTGATTCCTGATACCAGGAGCATTCCCGGGACATTTATCATATCAAGCAATTTTCCGCCTAAAAGGCTCCCTATCAGGCCTCCCATTGTTACAGTCATGTTCATGAGAGACTGTCCCATAGTCTTGTTATGAGAGTCCACAATCTCATTGACGTAAATGACGCTTATTCCCGCAAAGAGTCCGTAGCCTAGGAGCTGCATAGACATAGAAAAATAAATAAGTGCAAGATTCGTTGCAAAAAACAGGAATAGATTCTTCAGGAACATAAAGATCACTGATATTCTTAAAAGATTCCCAGAGGAAATCTTCTTATTTATCCGGGATAATAGGAACAGTGTCGGAAGTTCACATGTCGCAGCAAGCGAAACGGCAACTCCCATCTCCTTACTTGAATATCCGCGATAAGTCACAATTTGATACATATAGTTACCGATGATGGTATGACTTATGAAAACAAAGATATTTCCGATGAGAATAAACGTAAATTGCCGATTTTTTGCTATAAAATCAATCAGAGATTTGCCTTCATGGGAGCTCTCTTCCGGCATACTATTCTTCTGCTCTGATACTCCCCTGAAATGAAAAGTGGCAACAGCCAATATGAAAAACACATAGATTACGATAACAGAGATAATAACAGCATTTTCATCAAGCATTTCTATCAACATCCCGAGGAAAGCTGCTAAAATAGCATATGATATCGAACCAATTCCCCTGCATATCCCAAAATTGATTTTAATTCCGTGCTCAATAAAAAACATACCGAGCGAATATAAAAGCGGCGTCATCACTTGTAATGAGGTTGACAGTAAACAATAGAATATTGCGACCTTGATGAGGCCGTTTCCAAATCCAAGAAGAGCCCCGCATAGGGCTATAGCAAGTATTGAAAGCGCTATAAGAAAGCGGTGCAAAATAAGCCTTTTGCTTCTGTCTGCAAATGATCCTGCTATCGGCTGTAAAAGTGCTGAAGCCGTCCCGCTTGCCGCCATGAGGTAGCCTATCTGGGTGTTGCTAAAGCCCTTTGACAGAAGATAAACACTGGAAAAACCAAATAATGCTGCAAAGCTTCCCCAGAACAACCCCTGTATTAAGCTATAGTGCGCCGTCGGCCTGATATTCATCAGCTAATCATCCACTCTGAAAAATTGTTGGAAATTACATATCAGATACTCTCCTATAAATTATAGGGGATAAAAGAATAGCGCACAATCTTTTTACTTTATCCTTATAACGTTATTGCATTCCGTGATGAATTTTTGCAAGTCTTTATACATTTGATAGATGGTTTCCGTTTTTCCATCCCCTAAATATGCATTAGATTCAAAAAGACTGTTGTAAAATTCTACATTTCCGCCATTGTAGATATAATCCTTCAGCGTAAAATAAGCCTCATAAATATAGGGAAAATTGTTTTCTAAATTATTCCCTATATCTGTCCCAAAATAGAACTCATACTTTTGACCTATTTCTTCGCCGTGTTCTTTCAGACGTTCAGGCATTTGGACTTTAATGGAATCCTTCACCCAAAATCCGAGTCTTCGTGCCTCTTCCGCGGTACCATTTCCGGTCCTGTACGGATTGGATTTGCGAAATCTTTTAAGAATATCCTCTCTTACGAGACCTTCGAGAGGATCCCTATCGGAAATATCTTTTTTCTCAGTCTCTTCACTATGATCACTATCTGATTCATTAACTTCAGGGTTTACACAGTGATAGATTGTTTCACTCTCGCCGGTTTTTTCATCAATACGAATAAACCACGTTTCCAATCTCTTATATGCATATCGCAGCTTATCATCATCTTCCGGAACCCTGCACTCTTTGTTCTGAATAACATATATATAACCATCAACGGCTTCAATTACTCCGGCCGCCATTCTTGTATCTGTTTCATCATCAGAGGCCGTTTCATAGCCGGAAGCTACTTTTGTAAATATCCCATCTTCATCATAAAAACCGACATATCCTTCAGCATCAAGCGCTGCCGTATTTGGTGTTCCTTCAACGTAAATAAGCTCTCCGTTTTTTACCATTACTGGAGACGCAAAGCGCTCATTATTTGAGGCAGTTCCTGAAGGAGTGACTTCTTCGAGGCTGTCTGCTTCGCCGCACTTTACTCGTACATATTTTGAACCGGCATAGATATTTGTGGAACCTTTATAAGCGGATAGCCGCAAGTAAACATATCCGTTTTCTTCCCCAATGCGTCTTACGACACAGGAGGCAGTTTGCTTTTCCAAAACCTCGGGAAGTTTTCCGTAAACTGTTTCTTCACCTGTCACTAAGTCGAATCCTGAGAGGCTTCCGGAATCTTCATCTTCCCTTGTCACACAAAACAGCTGTGATTCGCCCAATCCTGCATAATCATATAGTCTATTCGAAGAAACGGCTTCTTTATAATCACCATCTTCATCACAGATATAAAAATGCAATTTATGATCTTTAGAGCCAAAACCACCCGTAACAAAATATTTTCCTGAAGGCTGCGTACCATATATATACGTTCCGGGAAGGTCTTCTGAATCAGATCCGTCAAATGCGACCGCGTAAACGTTATCATTCCCGCTGGTTTGATTTGTACTTAGAATCATACGGTCCCCGGATATAACGATAGGTCCTCGTGACATATCTTCGAAGAGAATTTCAGTCTCCAATGTATCAGTATCCATAGCTACGATAGACCCTGTACTATCTTCCTCGATATCTTCATAATCGCCCCAAATTGCTGATAATTTCATTGCATCTTCGCTTGGAATTCTGAAATAAATGTGTCCGTTATATTGGACAAAGTGCTTCCCGTTACCCGGGATCGCTTTTTCAATATTCTTCTCCTGCATTCCGGCAGCGTTTACTTTTGCAGATCCGGTGAAAATTAATGCTGATAACATGAACAAAGCTATACCCGCAAGTGATTTTAATTTTTTTCTATACATAATATTTTCCCCACAAAACTTTTTATATATCGATATTATTGTACTATTGCGCCTCAATCAATCCATAAAAAAGGACGGTGTGAGGTAACACACCGCCCCGAATGCGCATCTATCAGTTAAATAATGTGTACTCTCCGATATAAGGAAGAGGTTCTTCGCTCATATTGAAAGCTCTAACAATTCCCATAATAGAAAGAACAAAACATGCGATTCCAAGGATGCTACCACCGGTTGCCAGGATTCCGCCTGCCCTTGTAAGGATTGTTCCAACCGTACCAATAAGGTTAATGATAAGTGCCTGATTAAGATGTCTTCTTACAAGCGTATCATTTTTATCACGCAAAAGGAATGATACAACAAAACCGATCCATGTGATATAACTAATTACTGCAAAAAGCTTTGAATTCTTATACATAACAGTGTCCTCCTCGTCTAGGCTTTCGCCTGCAACAATTTGTTTTTTCATATCAGTTCATCTGATGTTTAAAGTATATTTGAATCTATGCTCAGAATATATATCCACAAAGAGGAAAAAACAGCCGCTATTTTGCTAATATCGAGAAGTATTTTTAATTGTAAATAAGCAAGGCTACACGTATACTAATTCCTTATTAATCTTTTATCCTTAAATTCAAAATAATCATCACAATCATGCAGAGCACAAGCGGTATGCATCCATCTATATACCCCTTAACGTATGGGAGCTCGTAGTAAAGGATATAGCATATGAGGCTTATCATGGACACCAGTAAAATGACTGCGCCGTAGATAGCTTCTTCTGAGGGTGACGCCATACCTGTCACCGCAAAGAAAAGCCCGGAGGGTCCGGAAGCAAATGCTCCATAAATATCATAGGATGTGCCGTGCAAAACGGCGTTTCCTTCATGTACATTCCCAATGTTTCGTCATTATCATCGATACAGACGACGGATCTTGGATCTATATCAGGAAACAGCTTTTTGACAACACTCGTTACAATCTTTGGTTTCTCGGAAGCATCAAGCGTATAGTAACAATGGTCAATAGGTATTCCATATAGCTTTTGGACCATTTCTGATTTCCAGGCCTCATGTCCGTGTGGCTCCCTTGATATGCAGAATATCCTGTCTGTTCCATGTTCCTGAATATATCTGTATACGGGCTCAAGCCTCCTGCAGTCCGCATATATGTTTATATCCCGAAACTCCGGTGTGAAGTCAAGTTCATGATGGGCATGATATTCCCCATACGAATAACTCGTAAGAACCCCATCGATATCCAAAAATACAACAGTTTTTTTGTCGTGTAATATATCCCAAATCTTGTTCATCTCATCTCTCACTACTTTATTATTTATATCAAAATTATAGCGCATAATTCATTCAGAATCATGCGCTGGATATCTTGAAAATATATGAATATATCATTAGCCTAGAAAAAGTAACATTCTAAAAAGTATAGAAACAAACTGGTAAATGACGAACCATTTGATTATCCTTCCAAAAATTGACGGTCTGTAAGTATTTGCAGGCGTATTACCCCAGTTCCAGCTATACGTGTAATTGTATCTTCTCTGTCTGTTTCGCTGTTTCAAATACTCTTCAAAATCCACATATTCTGCCTGATCGTTATAGGCGTTTTGCTGCTCATACGTCTGGCCGGCAGTTCTTTGCTGCCATGAATCCGAGCTATGAGGCTTTGAAAGGATATCGTATGCCGCATTTATTTCATTCATCTTTGCTGAAGCCGCTTCATCATTTGGATGAAGGTCAGGATGATACTTTTTGGCGAGATTCCTGTATGCTTTCTTTATTTCCTCATCTGAGGCTCCCGACTGAACTCCCAGTATTTTGTAAGGATTTGACATCATAGTTTTTCCCTCATTTTCTTGTGCTTGTTCTTATACTGAGTCTAACCTTTTTTCAGAACAAACAACATATCCGATACTGCTAAAGGATATGCGCTATTATTCCTTTTTCGCAATTATCTTAAGAATAGCCACTCTTTCACCTGTTCATGCCACTTTAGACTTGAGCTCCTTCAAAAAGGCAACCATTTCGTTTGAACAGTTCGCTTTTCTGACGTTTATAGCCTGATTATCGCTTACAAGAATATAGAAATTATTATCAGTTTCAAATATCCGATATATCTCATCATAATTTGCCTTAAGGCTTCCCACATTACTTATTTGTTCAAGCTTATCATTGTCAAAAGTAATTATGGCCGCAAAGTTTCTCAGCATCTTATTGCTTTCATAATTTTTCCTGCACCTGAAATTAAAAAGGATATATAAGAGCAAAGGAATGGCAATTACCAATATAATACTCTCTACAGCTAACCTCATGGAATGTGCGGGAAATGACATAGCAAAGGCTGCAAAAAACATAACCTCAACGAGCACAAGAATGTAAATCAAAGATTTGTGTTCGTTCTTTATGAGGAGCCAGTTGAAATCTTTTATTTCATTCAATCCCCACTCAACCCTTGCTTTATGGATAATATCAGTTCTTGATTCCAATGAGCTGCTTAGTTGCTCAAAATCTACCGCTTCAGGTGTGCCCTTACTATTCTTATTATTTCCAACTTCCTTTTTCAGTTTCTGCAGGAATGCAATCAGTTCATTCGAGCAGTCGGATTTTACAACAAAGAATGCCTGCCCACTGCTGATAAAGAGATAGATATTGGTCTTCGTCTCAACAATCTTATATAAATCACTGTATTGGATTTTTGACTTCCCCTTTTCTCCATCAGACTCCATGTAATCCTCATAAAAAGCGTATGAAAATGTATTTCCATGGTTCATTTTGTAGCTTTCATAGTTCTTTTTTACTCTTTTGGAAGCAAAAATATATGTAAGGATAGGATAAAAGATCAGCACAAGTGAAAAAATAACCACATTTTCATAATTATTCGTGACTATCCCATTGATAATAAAGCCAATCACAATTGCCACAGCCACAGCAACTGCAGCAATTCCTGCCTTATTTTTGTAAAATTGAGTCGCCCAAAAAGCTTTTCTAGCTTCCTCATATGTATATTTGACTTCTGTCTTATAGGGCATACCGCTTACTCCTCCCATTTTTTATTTCCCCTTTTTTACTACAATGTAGACCAGTGCCTTATCGTGGTTACAGTGGTGACTATCGCAAGAACGACAACTATCGCCCACAAGACATCTATCACGACATCGCTGTTAAAACCATGTATCGTTCCATTCACATATGAATTCATGCATTCCCTTAAGACATATATGACCGGGATTGCTTCAATAATCCAAAGTGCTGTACTTGCAAAAACCAAATAGGTTCTCTTTAATGCTCTTATCTTTCTTTCCTTCTATGCTCAGTTCTCCGCCCAATTCACATCTTTAATCGCATACTTATTGGTCTGAATTATCTTTTCGGAAACTCCGGTTTCGATATCATATACAAAGACTTGGGAACATCCGACAGGCACCATATCTTTGTAATACATTATGTATCTGCCATCCTTTGAAATACGGATTATGTAAGCCCCTCCGTTATCACGTGTATCCGCACGTGTCCCTTCAAGAAGTGTCTCCGTTTTTCCGGACGCAAGGTCATACCGTACGATTTTATCATTTCCGTTATATATTATGGATTCTCCATCAGGAGAGATTTCGAAATCATCGATCCATCGCTTCTCCTGCAATATTACAGAACACTCACCTGTCTCAATATCAAGGCAATAAAGATTATTAGCGACATCTTCATTATAAGTCTCACAGGCAATGAAAAATGCCTTTTTCTCATCTTCTGAAACACAGATTTTCAATATTAAAAAATGACCTGGATTATCAGTTGGAGCCTTCCCTATTAGCAAATAAGAGTTGTCTGCAGGTATATATTTAAATATCTTATTATCGTTGGAATAGTATACAGCGGTTTTGTCCGCATTATAGAACAGTTCCAGGACATCTGCGTCCTCCCCGCTAACAGTATCCGGCATCTTGTATGGCTCATCCGGTTCATACTTGAATTCTTTTTCACTTGTGTTTGTAAATGTATTTGTGCTGCTTTCCCAGCGAGCAATCACAGATTTTTTATCGTTGTTAGCTAACCAAGTGCCGGTAATTTCAATATCGGGATATTTAGAATAATCTACCTTTTGCCCGTTTTGCCTGTTTTGTCTATAGAAAACGGCACAAACTATCACCGCAATCAAGCATATAATCACAGACACCGTCAATATCAGGCGTTTTCCATTAAAGAATCCTTTTTTCGCAAGAAAAGCTATTCCACATATAATCAAACCTACTACTGCATATATAGACAAAATAGGTAAAATAATTTGAAAAACAAATGCCGTTACATGAAAATCTGCAGCAAATATACCTACAAGCAAAAGAACAAAAATAAGTCCCAGAAATGCCAGGATCGGGATATACACTTTTTTCGATATCTTCTTTTCACTTATGAACAAAAAGCCAATAACCGGCATAAAAACCAGGATTATGCATAATATCAGGTTTAAAAACTGCATTCGTAACTCCTCGTAAGTAGTAGTATTGTGGCCAGTATATATTTATTGAACTGTTTCATTATCTGCCTGCTCCAATCAGCTGTACAAAGCGCATACTTCCACCATTTTTGCATTATAATCATAAGAATAATGCAGATTATTGGGACAAAAATATATCCGGATGAGCATATATCATAAAAAATTTTGTCAGTCATTTATCATCACTTCCTTTTTACTTAGAAAATATACTTAGCTACTCATATTTTCACTATTTCTTTTCTTTTTTCTGTGGGACACCACGCAACAAATTACAATAATAAGTACTCCCACAATCAAGGTAAACGGAAGAATTGTTAATAGAATTGGGCCTAAAAAATATGGGATAAAGAGTTGAAAAATGAAGGCTATAATATGGAAATCAGCCGTCATTAAAAATACAAAAGAAGCAAGAATAATTATTCCGAAAATTAATAGTACCCACTCAACAATTCTTTTTGTCATACTTTTCCTCCCCAAAACTTTTGATATGTACCATATTAACCTGCACATATCTGCAATTATACTATCAGTCCTGCAAAATAGGAACAAATAAGCCCCTAAATTAAAGGGCTTAGGATGACCACTGACCGTTATGCAGACATTAATAAAGTCTGCAAATTTGGTGACCATGGTTCAATCCTGAATGTAAACACACTGTTATATAGCAGGTATCAGTTACATGCTACAGAAAAGGATTATAACTATATAAAAAGGATGGCTGATGCTGACAATCTTGCAATTGTCCTTAGAGAAACAGATGTAAATGAAATTGAGGAAATCATCTCCGGGTATGAAGAAGTTGGAAGTAAAGCTATTCTGTTCATCAAAAACGCTAACCGAGTTCTGCAGATGAATGATACCCCTAAAAATCTGCCTCATGAGATCATCTTTTTTACAAATGAGAATCTGAGCTTTGTTCTTGACTGCCTCTGTGAGAACGCTGTATCCAAGACTAAACCCAAGCCAGTTGCTCCGATAATCAAGGCGACAAAAATAGTCGAGCCTGAGCTTACAGATGATGAGATAAAGAATATCTACCCCGAAGGTTGCACAGTTACTTATACCAAGTATGGCCAGGGTATCGTAAAATCTGTTTCTACAGGCAGGATCACAGTTGAATTTGCTGACTCTGTTGAAAAGATCCTTGGTGCAAAAATCTGCATTAAAAATAAACTACTGACAGTCGCCTGACAAAGTAAACCCCTCCGATTTCTATAAGTCGGAGGGGTTCATAAATATATTGAGCCGGGTCTATTCTGTTTTTATTTATAGAGATCTTCCAATGTCAGCAGCTTCACTTTATCCTTATACGCATGTTCTAAAACCCATTTTGAATATCCTGACAAGGAATACGCTCCTTAAAAATATATCAAATATATTTTAGTAAAGCATGCGCCTAAAGTCAATTTTCGGGCATATTATGCCAGTCTTAGGAGTGTCACAATACCCCAAAATGTAAAAATAAAATGAGATAGTCAATCACAAGTGAAATGATCCGCCTGTGATCTGCACAAACAGACCAAGAAAGAATGTCGCTTGCGACATTCTCGCGCCGAGCGCGGTTGCTGAAGGCAACATATTCCTATGTGCTTGTGCCGTCAACAGTCACTACCATGGGAGATGATGTATTCCAGAACTGTAAAAATGTGACCTCTGCTCGTGTGGAGACCAATTTCACAGCACTTCCAGAAGGATTGTTCTGGGGATGCTCTAACCTGCAGACTGTCCGAATACCTTCTGTTTCAGAAATAGAGGCATTTGCGCTCTATCAGTGTTCCAACCTTACCACCATACAGTATGGCGGTAATCAGACACAGTGGGATGCCGTGGTTATAAATTCCTACAATGACAACCTCAGGACAAAGAATATTGTATATAATGCACCGTAAAAAATACCGTCAGAATCATTTACCATAGTGTTCAAAAACATAGGCTGGCAACTCGTGACAAGTTACCAGCCTTCTCTCATTTTTTATATTCCATATGGCCAGATTTTGTCTGCCAGAGTCTGTCTGTTTTCTTTGTCTGCCCGTTCTTCCATATGCATATCATGTCCGGAAAAGCTTATCTGTATAGCTTCAAGATCAAGCGTCATTTCCGCCCCATCTTTCATTCCGTAATCTATCAAATAAAATATGCCATCTTCCCTTAATTCAACATCTCTTACCATATAATAGTCTACTTCAGCAGACAGTATCTCGCCGACTCCCACTAAGCCCGCGGCACCATCCTCATCTACAGCCCAATGCTGCTCCCATCCGCTTCCGGACCAGGTATAGAGTTCACAATTCGATGCTATTGGCCCTCCGGTCGAGTCAGTGATGTGCACTATCAGTATCTCGTCAACATTATCGTAGTCAAAATCCCTAAATGAGATCAGTTCACCAGTGTTTGGATACATTGGATATGGAGCAGACACAAAACTGATTCCATTGCCAAAAGAAAAACTATATATACACCCATCCCCGGTATGGCCTATAACCCTGGAAATATGATCTGTGAGTCCATCTCCATCCAGGTCAATATCCTTGTATTTTTCAGGGAAAGCTTCTCCAAGATCCACTCCACCATTTTGCGCATATTCTTCATTTTGATTTACAGTACAGTTAAATAGAGCATCTGTTATGCTTTGATCCTTACAAAAGTCATAAACCTCGCTGGGTTTATATGTTCCTATTATGGCCGGTTTACTCTCATCCTCCTTATAAGGATCTTCCATCTCTGATTCAGTCGTCTCCTCTTCAGTATTGGCATCAGACATGCTTTCAATACTATCTTCAGGAGCGGCGGAATCCCCTTCTTCTGCAGGATCTTCACTTTCCACTATAGGTTCTTCAGTTTCCGCTATAGTTGTTTCTTCCAAAGTATCACTAACAGTTTCTGTTGTTTCGCTGGATTCTGTAGGTGCCTCAGAACCTTCCACGCTGCTTCCTATACCACACCCGCTTAAAGAAAGCACCAATAATGGTACAGCCGCCAGTTTAAGAATAGATGTCTTGTTTCTCATATATACCCCCGCACAATTTAAGTTGATATTACATGCTCTCCTCAGAGCAATTTCCAAATATAATTATTACTCATTAATATCAAATACACCAGCGATTAAGTATCAAACGACTAATCTTTTGCAACCTCTGTGCCTTTATTAAATGGTTTCCATTGTATGCCTGCCGGTTCGAGTATTTCCTCTGAAAAAAAGAGCTCTTTCCTCACTGTCAGATATTTTCTGAGGTTCCTGACCCTCATAGGTAATTGTGATAACATCTTCATCGTAATCACCAGGATAAATCACTTCCCAAACTCTCTTGGCTCCATCCTTCGAATTAAAAGTATACGCCGTAGTTGCAAAATCAAATCCATCTATCCAAATGTCATCGCTTGGCAGATATCCGGTATAGGTACCTCCAGCAGTAACTACACCATCCTTAATTTAATAGATAGTATATGCATGCCTATTTTGATGTTTTACAACTAGGGAAATCACCTGAATGCAGTTTAGACTTCTGCATATCCATTGAACTCATTCAATTTGATAAATGAATAGATTATAGGGCCCTCTATCACAGCATCTTCTTTCTCAATTCCAATCGTTGAAATAAAGATGGTTATCATAGTAGTCCCTTCGCCAGACCAGCATTCCAGAAAATAAGGACGTCTTCCGATCGCACCGCAATCCCATCCTATATTGATATCCCCGATATTATTAACCTTGGGCCAGTACCTTCGCTCATGGTCGATCATAGGATAGTAAAAATCTGCATTGTTCCGATAGTGCTGTAAAAATTCTACAGGTTTCATAGTTACAACCCTCTCTTCCCGAATCAGACAAGATACAATCACAGCAGTCTTTTATAGATATCAAGCATGCTCTCCATCTGGTACTTTAAAAGCCATGCTGCATTGTTATATTCAGTAGTATCTTTTATGGTCTTCAGCAAAACCGGATAATACTCTTCCGTTTCCTTTATCATTCTGTATATTCTGTCTCGGCTAAGCCCCCATGACATTGTCGTAAGATTATTGCATCTATCCATGCACTTAATGAGCGAAGCTTTGGGATTTCCGGAAATTGCTTCATAGTAGCTGCTTATGATCTCTGCCCGGTTCTGATCATTTGTCTTTTCACATGACAACAGGCTTACCAGTCCTTTTATCTCATCGTCAACCGGAAGGTCATCCAGTTTTACAGAACAGTCTTCAATTACATCATGCAGAAGGCAGGCTGCTATTACAGCATCATCCACTATTCCCATGGATAATGCATGACATGCCAGGTTCAGTGGGTGATAGATATACGGAATCGATGAATGCTTTCTGCTTTGTCCTTCATGGGCCTTTATCGCATAATCAACAGCTTTTAACGTATTGGGAAGCTTGAAATTCCTGGCGGTTGTCTTTACATAAGTCTTCATGTGCTCCCAATCGTAGATGGCTTCTTTCGTCTTAAATGTATTGTTCTTCTCTTCTGCAATTGCAGAGACTGATACATCAAAAAACTCCGCCAGCTTGATCAGTTTTTCAGTATCCGGTTTATATTCGTCTCTTTCCCAGGACGATACGGCTTGAAAAGTAACTCCAAGCGCATCTGCAACCTGCTCCTGAGTATATTTCCTGTCTTCTCTTAAGCCCTTTATATTACTACCTATGCTCATCTTTACCCTCCCTGCTATTTATGAGAGTTCTCTGCCTTACAGTTTAATGATACTTCTATATTCACTATTATTTTAGCGAGAGCAGCTTTATGTTTCAATTAATTATTCAAGCTGTACTTGAGTTTAAATTCGGGGTGAAAATGGTATTTCATATGATGATAATTCCGGGGAAAGGTGCTGCCAGGCATAAAAAACGGGTTCTATTCATGCTAAACACGAATAGAACCCGTTATATCATTTGATCGAAGCTGATCATTGCCTTTGCAGCACATCCACAAGG
This sequence comes from Butyrivibrio sp. WCD2001, assembly GCF_000424485.1. Classification (NCBI taxonomy): domain Bacteria; kingdom Bacillati; phylum Bacillota; class Clostridia; order Lachnospirales; family Lachnospiraceae; genus Butyrivibrio; species Butyrivibrio sp. WCD2001. The sequence goes on from NZ_AUJZ01000014.1 coordinate 86,401, forward strand.
GCTTTCATGTAGTCCGGGATATCCGGTGGTCTCCTTGCTGATACAATATTCCCGTCAACAACGCATGGCTCATCGAGCCAAATAGCGCCTGCATTTAAAAGGTCATCCCTTATACCAGGAGTACTTGTGACCTTACGTCCTGCTAAAATACCGGCAGAAGCAAGCACCCATCCTGCATGACATATCTGCCCGATGAGCTTGCTGTCATCATTCATCTCCCTTATTATCTGTAGGACATCCGGAAAACGCCTTAGCTTATCAGGCGCCCAGCCCCCAGGGACGAGGATACCATCATAATCCTTTGAGTCAACATCATGAAATGACAGGGATACTTCACACGGGACTCCATACTTTCCATGATAAAGTCCCGGTTTTTCCGCTACCAAGTCAACCCTGCATCCCGCTTCCCTAAGGCGCATGACGGGACACCACAGTTCAAGATCCTCAAAATCATCGCTGACAAGCTGAAGTATCTTCTTCATAGGCTTCCTCCTTTTTGCTTCAGTTCTTATATGCTCTCTTTAATGTTCTCATCTCTCATTTCCTTCTTAAAACCATTATACATTTTCTTTCAGCTTTTTTTATAAATGTTTTATGCCCTTATCGCACAATGGTCACATTTAGAAGCTAATATTTTCAAAACAAGAAGTCTATTGTCAGCTTAAGAGGGAACAGTTATGGCAAAGATAATTCCATTTAATAAAAACGATCCAAAAATAATAGATACAATCGAATTCAATGGGAAATATACAGATACTGCTGCGCTTAGGCAAAAGCTTTTAATTGCAGGCGTTCTTTTCATAACCGCCGCTGTATTTGCCTGTATACAGTTTTTCCTGTTCTGACAGGAAGTGATTCTTCATGAATAAAAATTTGCAACTATATGAAAAGGAGAACGCCTATGAGTGATGAATTCAGAGAAAAAGCTATTGGAGTTATAGTAGAATTTGGTCACGGAAATGCCGATGAACTAAAGGCTCTTTCAGATAGTGACCTTCTGAAGAAGTACTGCGAGGTGACCGGAGAAACAGCTGATGATTATAAAGATGCATAGTGCCAGCCGCTTCCAGTGAAAACGCCCATCAGAGGTGATTAATTGGCGAGACCAGACAACAGCAAGCCATGCCAACGCTCGTCATCATCTGGTCTCTGTGTTTTCCTATGTGGAGGCTGTTATTCGCTCCTTGTTATATTAATTCTATCTTGCTGCAACCGGATTTCCTAGTACCAAAGTTAAGAAAAACAGCTGGTTTTGAAAGTAATATCCAATTGCACTTTCAAATTTACAGTCTGTTATCGCAATACCGTGCGATATGCTAAAAAGCAATTGTTTACAAAGATATTCTCCTAAGAATAAAATAAATGATAGTATTTCTAGTTTATGGATATAGCTCCGGTATACTGCATATCTCCCATGGAATGGGTTGGATGACCAGTGCAGAACCCGGAGCTTTCCATTTTGCTTAGTCTCTTAATCTTCTTCTGATGATCTTACAACAACCCTGCCGCTTTCCCTTTTTTCCCTGATCAGATAGGAAATCCCCATGAGAATCTCGGCAAAAGCAACTCCAAATGACGTCAGATACATTACGGTGTTTTTACCACCGAGGAGCCATGCTATCCCCATCAGTAGAAAAGCACCTGCTATTGTAAATGCTGTCTCACACAACTTTTTATTTGCCATTATTTTTCCCTCCCAAAAAACTGATTTCATACGACTTCTTTAGTATACTCACCCTGATATCCCATAAAAATACCTTCTGTTGCGATATCATCAGATATATATTTCTAACCCGGCGATTTACAGAGATGTCTCGCAGGAGGATTTCACACATTTTACACAGATCGGTCACTTTCTCTTACGATTTTATCTGTATCATATAATCATAAAGAGAACAAAAACATCTCTTAACCCCCTCATAAGAACACAAACTTTTCTTCATTAAAACCAGGCTGGAGCTTACGTGACAAAGCTCCAGCCTTCCTCATTAATCTGATAATACCCTGTAATGGATTATTGTTGCTGCAAGGAAAATAATTGATCCGGTTTATAAAACGAGCCCCTCAATATGAGGAGCTCATGCTTTTACTTTATGTGAATATCAGATGAAAGTTATTTGACCTTAACCCTCTTTGGAGTACTCCAATTGGAATATACCTTTTTATTCAAAGTAGTAACTGGCAACAGTTTTCATGCTGTCGGAAGAGCATTTCCGAATTCGTCGTTAAGGGTCTTTGCAAGTTCCTGGCAAGCAACTGCATCAAGTCCTGCCTTTGCCAGCTCCATTCTTGTATTCATCTCGAATGTGATCTGGTTTGAATTCTTGCACGCTTCAAGTACGGCCTTGGCATAGCTGCTGTTTGCTGCACCCAATACCTTTTTTATCTGTGCAAGCGTAGGGATTTTTACAGCTCCTTTCTTGGGTGCAGCCTTAGGTGCTTTTTTCTCTTTCTTTTCAGGCGCGTTTTCCTTTTTTGCCGTATAGTCTGCCAGCTTATTTGTGATCATGGGCCTTCTCTTTCGAGGCTCTGATTCCTTCTTCATCTCTCCTGCTTCAGACTTTGCTACATTTTCTGATGTTTTTGCAGTCTGTTTTTTAGAAGGAGCTTTCTTCTCCTGCTTCTTTGCTGCCTTCTCCTTGGTTACCGCAGTCTTCTTTTCTTTCGTCTCAACTTCTATGTTTACCTTTTTGCGGGGCTGCCTTTTTGCAGAAGTTTTGATCCCTGTAAAAGGAGAAAGTCCTTTTATAAGAACAGCATCATCTGTATAGATTTCATATTCCTTTTCGGTTGCCGTGAGCTGACCTATGAGCATCGCCTGGGCAATGCGGAGCATGGTTTTTCCTTCTGCAGAACTATCCTTAATATCAGGAAGGAGCTTTACCTCCATATTCCTTAACATCTCATTCTGATAAGCAGACACCGGTATCGAATCGTTTGCTGATGCTATGACAATAACCCTGTCCTTAGCAGTATCCTTACTATTTAACTTATCCGGGAAATAACCCTTGCTGAGAATTATGATATGTAACATGTATGCCTCCTGATAATCTGTGCTATACTCAATAGAACAGAATTTAAATATATAATTTCTAAAGAATATCTATAAAATACAATAGCATAAATTTGCACCAAGCCAAAGAATAACGTTCGATATTTATAAACTATTCTAGTTTATAAATCACAGCCAAAACTATCATACAAAATGATTAGTAGCTCTTTTTTAAACTTTTCTTAAGAAACAAAAATACTATTGAAAGCAACTTTCCGTTATTGTAAGATACTCTCCTGCACATTTTTGAGAAAAGGAAGTAATAACGATATGGAAAACCAATTGTACTCTTACGAAGAAGCATGTGAACTGATTCAGGAGAAAGGGCTTAAGATGACCACTGACCGCTATGCAGACATTGATAAAGTCTGCAAATTTGGTGACCATGGTTCAATCCTGAATGTAAACACACTGTTATATAGCAGGTATCAGTTACATGCTACAGAAAAGGATTATAACTATATAAAAAGGATGGCTGAAGCTGACAATCTTGCAATTGTTCTTAGAGAAACAGACGTGAATGAAATTGAGGAAATAATCTCCGGTTATGAAGAAGTCGGAAGCAAAGCCATTTTGTTCATCAAAAACGCTAACCGGGCTTTGCAGATGAATGATACCCCCAAAAATTTGCCTCATGAAATCATCTTTTTTACAAATGAAAATCTGTGCTTTGTCCTTGACTGCCTCCGTGAAAATGCTGTATCCAATGCTAAAACCAAGCCAGTTGCTCCGGTAGTTAAGACAACAAAAATAGTCGAGCCTGAGCTTACAGATGATGAGATAAAGAATATCTACCCCGAAGGATGCACAGTTACTCATACCAAGTATGGCCAGGGTATCGTAAAATCTGTTTCCACAGGCAGGATCACAGTTGAATTTGCTGACTCTGTTGAAAAGATCCTTGGTGCAAAAATCTGCATAAAAAATAAGCTCCTGACAGTCGCCTGACAAAGTAAACCCCTCCGATTTCTATAAGTCGGAGGGGTTCATAAATATATTAATCCAGCTCTATTCTGTTTTTATTTATAGAGGTCTTCCAATGTCAGCAGCTTCACTTTATCCTTATCCGCATGTTCTAAAACCCATTTTGAATATCCTGACAAGGAAAAGAACAAAAACTGCACTTCCTCATATTTTCTGTCTATAAGCCCCTTCCTGTCCATCAGGGCTTCGTAAATGCCTTTATCGATCTGCTCATTCTTAAACTTGCATTCCCCGATAAGTGCTTTATTACTGGTATTATCTATTCCAACGACATCGATATCCGAGGGCTTTCTGTCATGACCATTCCCCCACCATTTACCGGCATTTGTCACGAAGCAGCCAAGCTCTCCATCCATTCCCTTTAACAGGACATAATATCTGCACATGTACTCAAATATTTCACCCATAAACTCGTGCAGCTTGTCTTTGACATATTTTTGGTAGTAAACATCCCCCCTGCCCATCTCTATTGCAGTCCTTGCCATGGACACAAACCTGTACCAGAAACGGTACATTCCATCTGTTATTTCATAGCTTACTTTCTTCTTGTTCTTTTCATCTGTTATTGCAAAAACCTTGGATATTACGCCCACTGTCATAAGATTCTTTAGGACATAGGATAACGTAGCCGTGGATTCATGAGTTCTGTCAGAAATCTCATTAACCTTATTTGCCCCGTTGGAACAGGCTTCTATGACCGAATTATATGTGTTGATTGTCCTGAATTCCTGAGTCAGAAGGTTATGAGGCTCCTCAAATAAATATCCGGAGGAAGTAAAATAATTGTTGATGATATTCTGATCCAGAGAAAGCCTGTCATCAAATAATGAGAGATATTTGGCGACTCCGCCGGTAACACCATACACAATAGCCTTTTCCTCTGCGGAATACTTCGGCACAAATTTGGCCGAATCCAGATAGTCGAAGGGCTTTAAGAAAATCTGGTTAGTCCTTCTTCCAAAAACAGGGCTCTTTTCACTAAGGATTTCCTTTTCCATGAAGCTGATTGCAGATCCGCAGATTATCAGATAAATGTTCTTTTTTGCAAGAATGGTATCTATCGCAATCTGAAACCTGGATAAAAAGGACTCATCTGCCTCGGCAACATAAGTAATCTCATCAAGGGCAATGATTACCCTTTCATCCTTACATGTATTCCCCACAAATTTGAAAAAATTCTCAAGGTCGCTAAATTCTGCGCCTTCAAGTTCTGGCGCTATATCATCAATGAACTGCCCGCCCCACTTTCTGACATTGTCCTCCAGGCTTGTCTGCGATGCCACATAGTATGAAGCTTTTTTATCCTTTATAAATTCAGTGATAAGCCTGGATTTGCCGATCCTTCTTCGCCCGTATATTACTGTCATCTGAAAGCCGGGCTTGTCATATGTTTCATTAAGTATCTTCAGTTCCTGCTCTCTGCCAATAAACATAATACGCTCCAAAAAACATCAAATATGTTTTAGTTAATTATCTTTTACCAAAATATATTTTAGTATAATGCCCACATAAAGTCAATTTTAGGGCATCTTCTCAAGAAAAGTCATACCTTTTTATCTCACAGTTTTTTACGCCAAATGACGAGAACTCCTCGTTATCCATTTCCCTGAAATATGACTCCACGATTCTTGCAATACCATTATGCGCAACCAGGATATATGTCTTGTCGGATGCTTTGATGTCGTCCAGAAGGTTGTAAATCCTCTGAGCAAGCTGCAGCATGGATTCTCCCGATCCAAACCTGCTTGCCATATCCTTTTTTGCTTCATGGAATTCTTTGCCATCCCTTGCCGTGGATTCATATTTTCCAAAATTCTGCTCGATGAGCCTTTCTTCAATTCTCATTGGAATTCCCGTGATCTCAGAGATGTGCCTTGCTGTTTCAGAAGCCCTTACCAGTGGAGATGTCAGTATCTCATCTGCCTTTATCCCCTGTTCAAGAATTTTTTCTGCTGTTTCCACCGCCTGCCGGTGTCCAAGATCTGTCAGCTCTATATCGGTAGCCCCGCATATCTTATTCTCTACATTCCAGATCGTCTGTCCATGTCTAATAAAGTAAAAATGTCCCATATATCACTCCATGATGTATTTCTTCATATTTTCAAAAACAATCTCATATGCATCCGGCCACATATGTATCCCATCTACTGAAAATTCTTCCCTGGTCTGACCGGTTTCATCTGTCAGGCCTTTGTTTACGTCTATGTATTCATACCCAAACTCTTCTGCCAGTTCTTTTACAGCTGCATTTGCCTTTTCTAGCCTTTCAAGCCTGAGCCTCGCCGCCTTATCAGCATCAGGCCATGGCTGCCTTGCAGCAACTGTGACGTTGACGGGATAGTACGCCATAAGATACACCTTTGTTTCTGGCAGCCTTTTTCTGATCCCACTAAGGACAGAACGGTAGTCTGCTATCAGCATTTCCAAAGTTTCATCCTCACGGCTAATGTCATTTGTCCCAATGTTGATAAATATCTTTCCAGGCTCAAGGTCGAATATCTGCTCATCCATGGCATCAAGCATCTCCGGTATCGTATATCCGCCAATTCCTCGATTGTATATTATTTTGTCAATGCCGTGTGTCATTGCGATCTCATTGACCGGGAACTGTTCCATCAGGGATGAACCGGTAAACAGTATCTGCCCCTTCACCACATTCCTGTTAAGGCGCCTGTATCTTTCGAGCTTCTCGTCTTTCTGTCTCTGGAACATGTTTTTCACGAATTCTTCCATTTTTTATCAGTTCTCCTAACCTACCAGCCGTTTTACTGTTTCCTTAGCTTCATCGCTAAAGTCTTTCATACCATATTCTCCGTATTCGCACCCAATATGGGTAGCTTCTATCTCATCTACGAGGATCATTTTGCCGCCTTTTTTGTCATACAGTTTTACAGTTCCATAGCCGGTTCCACCATTCCAAAGCCTGTTATGGAGCTTTTGTCCGTCAGGAGCTTCATAGTTTATTAGCAGCATGTCCTTTTTCAAACAGTGTATTTCTGTCTCCATTGCAGCCACTATATTCTCCTGCCTTACATGCCATATGACTTCGTCTTCTTTTTCCTCAAAGCTGAACTGTGTCTGCACATGAAGATGTAGCTTTGAAAAGTTGAAATCGTATTCCTTTCCTTCGTAGTAGAATCCCCCAAGAAGTCTTCTGTCCAGCGGGACGAAGTAAATTTTAGGTCTTCCTCCTCCGATATGGAGATGCTTCCTTTAAGGGCCGTTTCAGAAGCAAAGCAGTCCCCTGCCTTTATCTTATACGGTGCTTTTCCGTGTATCTTTACATCCTTAAGTGAAAAGAATCTATGAAGCTGGCAGGCATCCTCTCCCCAGGTTCCGGCTTTGACCATTAGATATGATGGTTTCTTCCCCTTATTTTTGTTTTCGGAAAGCTGCCCAAACACTGGGTCCTTCTCAGCAAGCGTGACAATAAGATGAAACCAGAAGTTCGCTCCTTGATACATGGAAAAAAGCCCATAGATCGGTCCAAGAAAAAATGCTATTGTCATGAATGTAAGCCCGAGACATACACAAGCCATGAACTTTATCTTTTCTGTTTTTCATAAGCAGTCAGAGCCAAAACAACATCACACAAATTTAGTCTATAGTCTCATCATACAACTCAAGTTCTTCATCTTCTTCATGCTTTGGCACAGCGTGACTTCTAATGGTCTCCCTGAACCTGCTTTTTACGCGCTTTTTTGCCTTTTTCCTTATGATATGGATAAGGATGCCAATAACGACAGGAACAAGAACTATAGCTCCTACCTTTATTCCAAGCTTTATCTTAAGCCACATGAGCTCTTTCTTTTTCTTTTCGATGGCTTTGCTGATTCTTCCCATAAACACCTCCATCTGTATGATCTGCATATTTAACCTTAACATATTTGATCTAATGCAAAGGCTTTGGAAATATTAAATTTCTATAAATACTCATATTTGCAAAGTAATGGATTTTCAGATTCACACAAGAAACACTTTGTCTTCATACGCATAAAATCCGGATTCTAAGAGACAAGAATCCGGATTTCCTCATTATTCCATGTTTACTATTCCATTTAATTGGCTTCATAGACTTCTTTTGCCAGTCGAAATGCTGCCCAGGCTTTAGGCCATCCTGAATAGAATGCTGCATGCGTTATCACAGCCACTATCTCTTTTTGAGTAACACCATTTTTCTTTGCATTCTCAAGATGATCTCTGCCTGCTGTCTGAACTATTTTCTCTGCCATACTGATTCTCTCCTTCCCATCAGATAGTAAATGTCGCACCAAATGCCATTATGGCTTTTCTGTTACACATATTTATACAGGAAAGTCTCTCCAAAAGCTGTGAATATATCTTCTGAACAGCTGCATCTCTCTGTCCTTTTCTTCCTTAGATGCTAAAGCCTCTGATCTCAGAGTTATCTGTAAAAGGCTTAAAACCAACGGGTTCGCTTGTTTCATAATAGTCATTTGCCGAGTAACTGTTTTCTTTCTTCTGGTAACCGGTGGTTTTTGCACTCTCTGGTGCGTCATCCATTACGATAGCAAGGATGATATAAGGAAGGATTCCAATGCCGGTTGTAAATAAGAGAATTAAATAGATTACTCTTATAATTGTAGGGTCAATCCCAAAATACTCTCCTAAGCCACCACATACACCACAAACCTTCTGATCTGCACTTTTTCTAAGTCTTCTTTCTCTCATAACCTTTCCCTACCTCTGTATGACATTCCACTAGGCTCGAAAGAACCTCGCCAAGTGGCCTGCACATCGCTTCCTTTGAAGCAACTCATTGTTTATGAGATTATTCTAGGATTATTTGCCCTCCCAATAAATGTTCATTTAGGCAAAAACGGCATATCTATTTTTCTTTTAGAGCATTTTTCACATCACATCCCGCATAATTTCATATAAAAAAGCAAGCCCTCTCACAAAGATAACGGCCTGCTATGTCCAAACGATATTTTTCATTCTCCGTGATTTAAAGATTTAATTTGATGATCCTGCTGATGCTGAAGTACATGCTGTATCTTCTCTATCCTTTATCATATGCTGCAGTGTAATGAGAATAGCGACTACTGCTTTTTCATGTTCGGGTTTATAAATATCAATACAGTATTTATCATGAATTGAAAGCATCTTTTGGGATATTACAGCGATGATATCACCATTCCCATCATATAGCTCAAAGTTTAATCCCAGGATGTTTCCTTTAAGCTGCCAGCCAAGACCTACAATATTTGTAATGTCCTTGATTATATGCAGGATCTCATTTGATATTTCAAAGGAAGCCCCTTCTGCCATGGTAACAAAATGACGTTCATGGAGAGTAAAAAACTTCCTTTCTATGTGGGCTACTCTGTTCCCTGATGCATCATAAATATCTGTCTTATCATGGATTGAAGGGAACTGTGTCTCAGCATGATATACCACATTCTCAGAAGAATCTGTTGCTGTTATTTTGCCAATAACGGGAACATTGTTACATTGTAGATGACATAGTAATATTAAGCTGTAATATAGTCACAATATTGCTATGTAAACCGGAGGTGTTTAAATGCAGACACTAATAAGACCTTCTGCAAAAATAAGGCAGAATTATAATGAGATATCTGCTCTGTGTAAAGAAACAAAATCCCCAGTTTTCCTGACAAAAAATGGCGAAGGAGATCTCGTTGTAATGGATATTGAAGCCTATAATGAAAGGGAACGTACCCTTGCACTCAGGGAAAAACTTGTTGAAATAGAAGAAAAAAGACTTGCCGGAAGGCCAGACTTTAATGGCCGCGGTGTCCTTGCAGAATTGAGGTCGAGACGCGATGGTTAACTACACTGTTGATATCTCGCTCGCTAAGAATGAATAATGAACCTGTATTGAGTCTTCAGGGTTACAAACGAGGAATACCGTGTTTGTAACCCTGTTTTTTTGACGCTTTTCTTCACACAGAATCATTCATCCTTTACCATATCCATCAACTTATCTACTTCCTCGTGTTCCTCTGACTTCTGTTTTGCTGCCTGAGCCATCTTATCCTTCATGACAGCCTGCATGATAAGCCCCTGATCCTTGGCAGAAAACATGCCTATGCTCATGAGAAGATCATCAATGTTATCTCTGTTCACAAGCAAACTCCCGCCTTTTGACAATTTTACCCTGATGCAGTTGCGTTCATCAGAGCAGTTTCCCAGCTCAAGAGTATTATTTTTATGGTTACAGACAAAAACAGCACTCTTGTATGATATAAATCCATTTTGGTCTGCCAGATCAAAATATTCACATGGTCGCTTATCCTGAACATAGTCCTGTACTCTACTATTAAAAATCTCCAAAAATGTCGATCTGGAAGCCTTATTGTCGTCCGGTTTTAAACTGTGAGTATAAATATGCCGCTGAGTATCTGTATCCTTAATCCCTTCTATATTCATCCGCTTACCTCCAATACACAAAATGGTAATAAAAAGCCAGACCCTGGTGGATCCGGTCCATCACCACCAATGCCTGGCAATCCCTTGCTATTTTGTTTATCGGATATATTTTCATAATAGTTTACAGCATTCTGCTTGGCATAACCGGCTCTTGCATCAAATCAATTGATAAGAATGCATTTAAGAAAGGAACCAAGACCATTCTTAACATACGCTCAACCAATGATATGAAATATGGAAAAAAGGTTAAGAAACTTCTTAATAAAGCAGGCATAAAAGTAAAAAAAAAATTTATACCTACTAGCCTTTAACATCATCCAAAAAAGCATCCAACGCCCCGCAATCCAGATTATTACTGAGGTTGCGGGGCGTTATTGTTTTCTATTTTTGTGATAAAAATCCAATTCTACCGGTTATTAATGCCTCTATCAGCAGTATTGTTCCCACAGAGACACTGGCAGTAGAAAAATCATCTCTGATGTTAAGAAAGACGGCTATAACAACAAGAAAAATCGTGATGATCGCACATGCTATTTTTATCTTTTTCTGATGTCTCTCATCTTCAAAATCAACAGCATATATGACAAGTCCAAGGCTGATACATAGCGCAAGCGTGCCGATGGCTGCTCCTTTTCCTGTTCCGCCGCTCTTATATAGATACAAAAGTCCGATGAACTGTATGAAAACTGAAGCAAAGAGCGATGCCACTGTTGCTATTTTGCTGCCCAGATCACTTTTTACCTCCGGTACCATTGCAGCAAGCCTGAAAATACCCACAACGTTCAGGAAAGTACCTACTACAAACAATATCCAGCCTAAAATACCCATATCATCTGGCATGGCGAAAAACAATGCGCATCCGATTATGATTAATGAGATGCATAGCATTAACTCTGATAACGAAAAAGTGGGTTTATTCTTTGAATACTTTTCTTTAAGTTTTTCTAAATCGATTCCCATATACCGTAAGCCCATTCTCATTCTATTTTTGCGCAAACCGCCAACACTCTCCCAGCTGAGCTAATGCCCCTTGAAGTCATTATATCAAAAGAAAATGTACTTGTATCAGAAATCCATAAAGCTGCTGATACACTACTGTTTTAATAGCAAAAAATAGAACCCTCCAAGTAAGGAGAGTTCCTAATATTAATACTTATAAACTTCTATCAGCTTACACTCTGGCATTGCGCCAAGTGAGATCGTCATTACCTCATCACCGTTGAGGATACGACCGCACTTCCATTCTCCGTTATCAAAACGGCCTTCTTCATATCTGAGTATTCCAACTGTGCAATTTTCGCCGGGAAGTGGATGGAATCTAAAACTACAATTTGTACCGGCCAACAGGAATTTATCATGTTCAATTTCGAATATCATACCGCCACCTACAGGCTTTAATCTCTCCCTATGGGCATAGGAAACGTGTATATTATACTCTTTAAACGCAAGATAACTCCCGAAATCAGTATCCCTATGCTGGACAAAGCTTTGAAGCTTATCGCTTCCACGGTATTTTATAATAAGAGGTTTTAGTTCCTCAATCAGCTTATAGGTCCTTGCCAGATAATTCTTGCTCCCTGCAATATCAAACGCGGTAGGGTCAATATTCAGAGCAATCATAACCTCCATCGGCGGACTATTGATCAGCTCTGGATCCATGGCTAATTCTTCAATCCCAAACGGTGAATAGCAAATAGCATTGTGCTTTCCAAAAGCATAAAGGCAATAAGAAGCTGTTACAGCATCTTTGCGTACCTCAGGAATAAACAATGGATTCCCTTCATAATGATATTCATCCATCACATCAGGAACATAGGAAACATATATATCCGGTGCAAGTGCAAACAGCGACGGGGCTGCTGCTTTCCAGATTTTATGCATCTGTGTAACAGGTCCTCCGCTTGGATATGATCCTGCATACCAGGGATACTGTTTAAGCCAGGCATTAGCATAGCACGGCAGAGGATACTCTTCTCTGCCCGAAGCAGTTATCACTTCCACTGCTTTAGCAAAGTGATACGCCATGAATGCCTCCTCTGCATCTCTTTTGAACACATCTCTCCAGGTTCTTTTTTCTGATGTATCATCCTCACTCAGTTTTTCAAATAACGCATCAGGAATGCTTTTTTCAAAAGCAGCCTTAGCTGCATCTGAGTAGTCACAGGCTGTACCTAATAAGCCAATTTCATTTTCGACTTGCATCGTTATGACCGTGCTCTCTTCTTCGTCATAGTTCCTGAGAAATTTCATCAATTCCTTAAAGGCCCTGGCATCCTTCTGCACAGCTTCATCACATAATGGTGAAATAGTATTTACCAGCTCTCCGTTCACCTTTTTAACGCGGAAATATTTCTCTGTGTCTTTTTTCATCCATCCGGGAACGTACATTGACTCTGCATTTTTCCATAGCCCAAACCACAGAAGTATCAGTTTCATTCCATTATCCCTGGCCTGATCAATAATTCCCCGAACCAGGCTAAAGTCAAATTTTCCTTCCTGTTCCTCGACTTTTTCCCAATATACAGGTACAATGACCGAATTCATATTCAGGTCTTTCAGATACGGCCAAACCTGCTTCTCCATATACTCAAGATCACTGGCACTGGAATTATGAATCTCACCGGCCAGTGCAAAAAAAGGCTGTCCATGAACATAGAGTGTATCAATACCATTATCTTTTCTTATTTCAGGGATCATTTTTCTTCTCCTTCATCTGTTTTAAATGTATGTATTTACAAGGTAATTATATTATTTTGGCTTGACCGGTTCATCAGATTATTATTATATTTATATAAGAATAGTCCGATATTTAAAGGAGTTTTTTATGCTTTATTCATATCCATCACATGTATCACAAAACAATCATCCACTTTCCATAAATCTTTTAGGAATGATGCATAATCAGGAACCGATAAATCGTCCAAACGGGCTTCCATTCTTCCAATGGTTCTATTGTGAATCCGGACGTGGAAATGTAATAATCGAAAACAGAAAATCCATTCTGAATCCCGGGGAGGGTATTCTTATATACCCCGGGATCAATCATTCTTATAATGCAGTCGATGATTCGTGGATCGTAAGTTTTATTGGGTTTTCAGGAGCAAATTGTCTGGAAATATTAAGGTCTTTACGCATGCAGGAATCAGGCGTTTATCATTTTAATCATGAAAATCCATTTTTACGTTATGAAAAACAAATTCTGGAGATAACGCATTTGCCAAAATCCGATCAAAGACATCGACTATCTGTTATCTGCTATGATTTCCTCCTGACGCTTTCGGAAAACATAAGATTCATCAGCACATCGGAAGAAGTTGCTGATTCTGGGACTGTACGCAAAATACTAGAATTTCTGGAAGATCATTACTCTCAGACAATAACCATAGATGACTTGGCAAGAACAGTTCATCTGTCCAGGGCTTATACCCAAAGTCTGTTTAAAGCCGAAACGAAAACTACAATAATGCAGCATCTGACTTCAATACGCATTAATCATGCCAGAAATCTACTGATACGATATCCTGAACGTCCCGTCTATACTATTGCTTCAGAATGCGGTTTTAAGGATGCCAGCTATTTTGGGTATATATTTAAAAAACAGACAGGCATTACGCCTGCACAATTTAGAAAATAGAAAAGGAAATACTACTGCATAGGCAATGAACTACCTCCACCGACTCTGCGTCGGAAGATGTTTCTGTTATGCCGCAGAGCGGCATGAACCTTTGGGATGCTTAACGCATCCCAAAGAACAGGGCATGTCCACTATGCCCCTATCCCATTGGGTTACCTTTGGGAATACTTTTCTTAAGATATTTGCAGCTCCATTTATGTCTGCATTTGTTATTGTCCCATCGTAGTGCCTGTAAAGTCCACGTTTTATCCTTTTTCCAGAAAAAACATAGTCAGCATTACTTCCCTTTTTATACACAGGAATCGCATCCATCGCAAGGAAATCCGCTTTGGATGTATAGCTCTCTTCCGTAAGTGCAAACCTTATCCCGTATTCAGCAAGCTTATATCTTAGCATATCTGCAAATATCAGCATTGGTATCTGCACAAAATTCTGGTTACTGATATGCCCCATACCCGCTTCCTGTTTCTGGAATACGTTATGCCCCATCACTACTGCATCTACGTGGTTATCCCTCGCATAGTCTGCTAGCTGTCTGCTTATCTTATGGAACTCATCCTTTATGCGCCTGTTGCG